>JARLGO010000339.1 GCA_031292655.1 Geothrix sp. | reverse complement strand
GTCTGCGGGGGCACCGTCGCCACCGGCGCGAGCTGGGCGCCGTTGCGTCCATGCTGCAGGTGGTCGGCCCACCCGGCGGGGTGGTCGATGCCCGTCGTGGGGTGGCAGTTGAAGCAGCTCACCTTGACGATGCCGCCGGCCTGGGCGGGATCCGTGGTGGACCCGTGGCAGGAGCGGCATTGATCCGGGTTCTGGACGTACCCGACGTAGTGCACCTCCAGCCAGTTCGCGGGATGCTGGCCGGACGCGGTGTTCAGCGGCGCCGCCGGGCCGGCGCTGCCGGCGCAGCCCCAGGCGAGAATCACGAGGATCATCGCGAAACAGCTACTCGCCATCCATTTGATTTTGCTCATGGTGTTCCCCTTCGATACTCAGCGGATGACTACCGATGACAGGCGCGGCACTGGTCGTTGTTGGCGCGGCCGTGGCACCTGTAGCAGCTTGACGGATCCAGCTTCCCTTCAATCTTGTGGAGGGTCAGGTAATCGCCCCGGTGCGGCGTGTCGCGATCAGGACGGTCGGCCAGCAGCTTGGCGGGCTTCATGGGCACCTTGCCGCCGTGGCAATCCGTGCAGAAGGACGGCGCGTGGCAGACCGCGCAGGTGTTGGGATCCTGGCTGGCCGGAAGCCGGTGGTCCTTCACGAAGGCGGGCGTGTGATCGAAGGTGGAATAGCGCTTGAGGGACCCCTTGGCCACATCGTTGCTGTGGCACTCGGTGCACATGGGTCGGCCAGCGCCCAGCTCGTAGTTGTGGGTCGGCGTGAAGCTCGCCTCGGGCGACACGAGGCCGCAGGCCATCAGCATGCCGAGGCCCAGCACAAGGGCCAGAACCTGGAGAATGGTATTTCGGGCCATTACTGACCTCCCTTCTTAGCGGAGCTGAACCGGTATTCGGCCTTCAACAACCCCTGGGCTTCATGCTTGGCGACGGGGTTGCTTCCATAGGAGATGTCGCCGGACACCTTGACGTTCGGGGTGACCTGGTATCCCAGCGAACCCACGGCTTCATACACATTCCGCATGCCGGCCAGGTACGGATTGTCGCTGTCGTAGCGCTGGAGGATGCCGTCCAGGCTCGCCGAGAACCGGCCCTTGGTGACCAGGACCCAGGCGCGGGCTTCCGTGTAGCTGAGGCTCAGGTAGGGGGTCAGGGGATCCACGAACTTGGTGTCCACGGCGTTCACCACATGGCCGCCCACGCCGAAGAGCACCGTCTTCTCGTTGAAGGTCCAGCGCAACTCGCCGCCGGCGCGGTTCGAGTCGCCGAAGGTCTCGCGATGCGTGTGGCCGTAGTCGCCGATCATCTGGAAGTTGGCTTCCGTGGTCCAGGTGACCTTGCCGCCCCAGCCGCGGAACATGTCGTTGTCGTCCTGGTGGAACAGGGAGGGCATGTTCGTGCCCGCGAAGTAGGCGAAGAAGTTCCGTTCCGCATAGTTGCCGGTCACGGATACCTGGCTTCCCAGCCGCCAGGTGGCCGAGTAGTCGTGCTCGGCGATGTTGTTGTGCTCGGGCGCCCCCGGGGCGACCTCGGGATGCTGGGCCACGTCGAACACCGTGCGGCCGCGCAGGTCGAAGGAGCTGGTGGGCGTGAGCAGGATGTCGACGCCCAGCTGCCGGCGGGTGAAGTCCTCGGTCGAGGGGATCGGCAGGTTCTGGGCGGGGTGGCTGCCGTCCTCGAGATAGGAGACGCCGATCTCGGTGATCTGCGGGAGGCGCCAGGCCAGCCGGGTCCCGAAGATGAAATCGCGCTGGAAGTTGTAGTCGGTCTGGGAGCCGGGGTTCTGCGTGTTGTAGAGCACGGGCTTTCCGGCGAAGGCCGAGATGCTGAACCCGCCGCGGAGGTCCGTCCGGCCGCTGACGCCGTCCACCTGCTCGAAGCCGCCGCCCTGGTTGACCGTGAACCGCCCGGCCTTGAGCTCGGCGTTCGCCTGATCGAACTTGTACTGCAGGTAGCCGTAGCTCAGGTAGCCGCCAGAGAAGGCGCCCGTGCTGGTCCCGTTATAGATGGTCGAGGAGGAGCCGCCCAGGTCGTTCACGCCCCAGCCGAAGAGGTGCAGCGACAGGTTGTCGGAACCCAGCTTGGTGGCGTCGATGCCCAGGTACTGGGTCGCGGGGGTGTAGGTGGCCTGGTCAGCGCCTGGGATGTTCTGCTTCCAGATCTCCGCCATGGTGGTGCCGTAGAGGCTGACCTCCTGGCCCCAGGCCGTGGCTGATATCAGGGTGGCGAGCAGGGCCACGTAGGTGTGTCGTTTCATGGTTCGCCTCATCTCGCAATGCGCAGTGCGCTGGGCCGTTCTAAAAGACGAGTGGTGCGGGAAAGTCGATTCCAACAAGGGTTCCGGTGGTGGGTGGTGTCTTGGGGCTGACCGGAATCGACGGGGATGTAGCAGATGTACGGGTCAAGAACGACAGTAGGGTGGAATTCAGTTGACCTCAAGAGAGTGAATCTTTTTCACTCTATGCCTTTATGGTTTTCAAGGCCTATCGAACCACACTTGTGTGACGCTTCTGCAGCATTTGTAACCCAATTATTCATAATATTTTAATGATTGAACAACTAGTAAAATAAATTGAAATCAGCTTGTTTCAGCAGGCTCGGAAGGAGGGGCGTGAGACAAAGTTGTGACTTGGGGCACTGGGAAAGGTTCCCGGATTTCTTCCTTCATCTTTCCGGGGACCGGAAGGGCCTGTGACACCCTGCACACGTTCCAAAGGAAGGGCTTCCGTGTGATCCGTGACACTGGGGGCGCCCACCATACTTCTTGCTTTGAAAAGATGGAGGCTTGCATGGGGCAGAGCACCCTGGCGCTGGGGGTGGAAGCGGTGGGTTGCGCCGCTTTCGATGCCGGCATCAAGGGCGCGTTCGGGTATCCGGGCACGCCCTCCACGGAAGGCTTCGAATTCGTCGAGGCCATGATCCACGCGGAGCCCGCCGGCCGGGTGGCCCGCTGGGCCGCCAACGAGAAGGTGGCCTACGACCTGGCCCTGGGCGTGAGCTACGCCGGGCACCGGGCCCTGGTGACCATGAAGCACGTGGGCCTGAACGTGGCCATGGATGCCTACACCAACTCGGCCCTGACCGGTGTCCGCGGCGGCCTGGTCCTCCTGGTGGCCGACGACCCGGGGATGCACAGCAGCCAGAACGAGCAGGACAGCCGCCGGCTGGCCGAGTTCGCCTGGCTCCCCTGCCTGGAGCCCAGCACGGTCCAGGAATGCTACGACCACACCTTGCGCGCCTTCGAGCTGTCCGAAGCGCTGCAGGTGCCGGTCATGGTGCGCCTGGTCACCCGGCTGGCCCACTGCCGCGCGGCCTTGACCCGCCGGAAGACCCTGGCTCCCGCGGGCCTCGGCGTCGCTCCGAAGGCCTCGGTCCAGGACTGGGTGCTGATCCCCTCCAACGCCCGCCGCCGCTACCTGGATCTGCTGGCCAAGCAACCCGGCCTGGTCCGGGAGTTGGCCGCCCTGAACCGCTTCCGGCCCGGCCCGGGGCGCCGGGGGGTCGTGGTGTCCGGCATGGGCCGCGCCTACCTGGACCAGCTGGCCCTCGAATACCCCGACCTGGCCGCCCTGCCCCGGCTGGAGGTGGCCGCCTACCCAGTGGACCCCCAGCTGGAGCTGGCCTTCCTCGCCCAGGTCGAGGAGGCCTTTGTCTTCGAGGAGGACTATCCCGTGCTCGAGGAGCGCCTGGGCCTCCGCGGGACGGCCAAGGTCCACGGCCGGCTGGACGGAACGATCCCCCGCACCGGGGAACTGACGCCGCGGATGCTCAAGGACGCCCTGGGCCTGGTGGCCCCCGAGGGCCGGCCCGCCCTCTCCCTCGACCTGCCCCTGCGCGCGCCCCAGTTCTGCGACGGCTGCGGCCACGTGGACGCCTACGAGGCCCTGCGGGCGGCCCTGCGGAACCTGGGCGTGCCCGATGCCCGCGTCTTCGGTGACATCGGCTGCTACACCCTGGCGGCCCAGGAACCCATGGCCGCCATCCACGCCGTGGTCGAAATGGGTGCCAGCATCAGCATGGCCGTGGGTGCGGCCCTGGCGGGCCAGACCCCTTCCGTGGCCGTCATCGGCGACTCGACCTTCGGCCACAGCGGCCTGCCGGCCCTGCTCACGGCCGCCGGTTCCGGGGTCAACGTCACGCTCCTTATCCTGGACAACCGCGTGGTGGGCATGACGGGCCAGCAGCCCAGCCAGGCCCTCGACCAGATGGAGCGTATGGTGCTCGGCATGGGCATCCCCGAGGCCCAGCTCCAGGTGCTGACGCCCCTGCCCAGGCAGCACGAGGCCAACGTGAAGGCCCTGGAATCCGCCCTGCAGCACCCCGGTCCCTCGGTGGTCGTCTTTCGGAGGGAGTGCATCCAGTCCCTCCGCCGGGGCGTGCTGAAGGAACATGACCGCGCCTTGAAGGCCTGCATAGAACCGGCCTGCCCTGCCAACGAGGTCCGCCCATGAGCGCTCCCCGCATCCACGGCATCGTCCTTTCGGGCGTCGGCGGCCAGGGGGTGCTCTCCCTCGCCCAGATCGTCCTGGAGGCCCTCCGGCGCAGCGGCCTCCATGCCCTGCAATCCGAGATCCACGGCATGAGCCAGCGCGGGGGCAGCGTCCACGCCCAGGTCTGCTATTCCGACCTGCCGCTCACCTCGCCCATCATCGACGAGGGCTGCGCCGAACTGCTCATCGCCCTGGAACCGCTCGAAGCCCTGCGCTACGTGGCCATGCTCCGCATGAACGGCCAGCTGGTGGTCTCCGAGGAGCCCCAGGCCGACATGGCCGGCTATCCGCCCCTGGATGACGTGTACGCGGCCCTGAAGGGCGTGCGCGGCTGCCACCTGGTGGACACGGAGGAACTCGCCCGGCGCCTGGGTCATCGGCAGGCCGGCGGCATGGCCCTGCTGGGCCTGGCCTCGACGTTCCTGCCCGTGGCCGACGCGGTCTGGCAGGAGGTCATCACCCAGCGCTTCGAAGCCAAGGGCGCCCGGGTCACCGAGAAGAACCTGGAGGCCTTCCAGGCGGGGCGCGGCCTGGCCCAGAAAACCGTGGGGGTCTGAATGCACACAGGAACGGGATTCCTCCATGAGGGGCGGGCCTACGGCCTGCTGGCCGCCGCGGGCCTGAGGGTGCCCCGCCACGGGTTCCTGGGCACGGACGGCCTGCCCTTCGCCCC
>JARLGO010000338.1 GCA_031292655.1 Geothrix sp. | reverse complement strand
TCAGCCCGGGAGATGGAGAAGCGCAGCAGCTCGGCGACGCCCCCCCGCTGCACGGCGATCTCCACGAGGGTGCCCTTCTCGCCACGGAGTTTCTGGAGGGCGGCGTTGGAGCTCATGCCTTCGGTGCTGGTGCCGTCGATCTCCTTGATGATGTCGCCGGACCGCACGCCCATGCGTTCCGCCGGGCCGCCCTTCATGGGGCTGATGATGGCGATGCCTTCATCGTGCTGCTGGATGATGGCGCCGATGCCGAAGAAGGAGCCCTTCTGCTCCTCGCGCAGCATCTTGAATTCGCTCTCGTCCATGTAGTTCGAGTGGGGGTCCAGCGTGTGCAGCATGCCCTGGATGGTGGCGTGGGTGAGCTGCCGGGGCGTGGGGGGCTCGGTGGTGTCCTTCTGAACCAGGTCCATGATCTCGGTGAGGGTATCCAGGCTGCGCTGGCGGGCGGTTTCTCCGCTGGATCGGGCCAGCAGGGGACCCGCCACCACCACCGTGGCGGCCATCACCATCCACATCCAGTTGCGCTTGATGAAACGGGCCATGAGGCTCCCGGGAAAGACTTTCCCAGGATACGCCCGAGCCGCCTTGGCGGCGAATCAGCGTTTTGTCACGGACCGGTCAGAAGCCTTCGAGGATCTTCTGCGCGGCCGGGGCCATGCGTTCGCGGGTGGCGCGGGCGGCGAGGAAGATGCTCTCGAAGCGCCGGTAGGCGAGTTCGAGGTCGTCATTCAACACCAGGAAGTCGTAAGCCGGGTACAGCTCCATCTCGTGGCGGGCGTACTCCAGGCGGATGCGGATCTGCTCGTCGGAGTCCTTGCCCCGGCTGCGCAGGCGCTCCTCCAGGGCCGCGGCGGAGGGCGGCAGGATGAAGATCATGCGCGCATCGGGAATGGCCTGCCGGAGGTTCCGGGCGCCGGTGGTCTCGATGTCCAGCAGCACGTCCTGGCCCGAGGCAAGCACGCGGTTCAGCCAGTCCCGGCCGGTGCCATAGCGGTGGCCGTAGACCTCGACCCACTCCACGAAGCCGCCCTCCCGGACCATGGCCTCGAACTGCGCGTCGTCGATGTAGAAGTAGTCCCGGCCATCCACTTCGCCGGGCCGCGGCTGGCGGGTGGTGAAGGAGATGGAAAAGACGAGGTCCGGCACGGTCGAGACCAGCCGCTGGACGAGGGTGGACTTGCCGGCGCCCGAGGGCGCGGAGACCACGAACACGTTGCCGGGATGGTGCATCGACGATTCCTCCATGCACCACTTTACAGGAACCCCTTCGAAGGCCGCCCGGCCGGCGCCTTCTAGGTGAGCCGCTTCTTGAGATCCTGGAACCCGAAGGGCTTGGGCAGCAGCGCCACATGGGAATGGTTCTGCAGGAGCTCCGCGACCTTGGCGTTCAGGCGCCCCGTGGAAATCACCACCGGCAGCTCGGGCTTCCGGGCGCGAATCAGGGGGAGCGTGCCCGGCCCCCCCAGCCCGGGCATATCCATGTCGAGGATCACCAGGGAGGGCTCCAGTCCCCCATCCAGCTTGGCCAGGGCCTCCTCGCCCGTGGACGCGGACACGGGGAGGAATCCCAGCTTGGAAAGCATGCAGCCGACGGCCTCGAGGATGAGGTCGTCGTCATCCACCACGAGGATGGAGGACCCGGCTGGCGGTTTGGCGCCGGGTCGGATCACGGGGGCCGGAGCGGGAGGTTCGGCGGTCATGGGGCAGGCCCTGAGGGGGGCTTCACCCTTCATGGGCCGGCGCCAGAATCCGAAGAACGGCATACATACGTCATTTAGCATGTGTTTGCCCTTCGAGCTTCGTGAAGCCTTGGCAGGATCGTGCAGAAATAACCCAGGTCTTGAACCCATATTCAACCCCTGGATAAATCATGTCGATTCCAAGAGGAATGTAGATTTAATTAACTATTAATCAAAGAGTTATATTAATTGTTGTGGTGGATAATCCAAAATCAGGTGGATGAACAGGCTTATGGTGAAAATAAACGGGAAGGCAGGCCGATGAACGAACGAGTGCTGACTCTGCGCGGCCTGGAG
>JARLGO010000337.1 GCA_031292655.1 Geothrix sp. | reverse complement strand
GGCGAACCAGCGGATCGGGGTACGGGGCTGGGAATGGGGATGGAAATGAAGATGGGTGGCCATGGCAACCTCCCTTCCTGGGTACCGTCGCGCATTCCAAGGATGGGTCCATGGATGGGATGGCGCCCGGGAAAGATGGGGAGTCAACGTAAGGTGGCCGGCCATAAGAGCCAGGCAAGCAGGGCGCCCGCCAGGACCAGCATCCAATCGAGCATCGGGGAATGTCCGAAGTCCTGGGGGTGTGAGGAGTGGGCGGCCATGGCAGCCTCCTGATCAAGGAGTCCCTGTCCGACCCCAGCATGGGGCGCCGTTTCCTTTCGGCTGTGAATTTTTGGGAAATTCTCTCGGCTATTCCACCGTCACCGATTTCGCCAGGTTCCTCGGCTGGTCCACGTCGCATCCCCTCAGCACCGCGATGTGGTAGGCCAGCAGCTGCAGGGGCACCGCGTAGACGATGGGGGCGAGCCAGGGGTGGACCGAGGGGAGTTCCAGCACGTCCTCGGCGATGTCGGCCAGCCCGGTGTCGCCCTCGGTGACGAGGGCCAGGATGCGCCCGTCCCGGGCGGCGGCCTCCTGGAGGTTGCTGAGGGTCTTGTCCCGGTGGGCGTCCCTGGGCATGAGGGCCACCACGGGCAGGGTCTTGTCGATGAGGGCGATGGGACCGTGCTTCATCTCGCCCGCGGGGTAGCCCTCGGCGTGGATGTAGGAGATCTCCTTCAGCTTCAGGGCCCCCTCCAGGGCGATGGGGTAGCAGGGGCCCCGGCCCAGGTAGAGGAAATCCGTGGCGTCCTGCCAGCGGTGGGCCCACTGGATGATTTTCGGTTCCAGGGCGTTCAGCCGTTCCAGGTGCGCGGGGAGCTCGCGCAGGCCCTGCAGCAGCCCGGCCCTGAGCCGGGGATCCACGGTGCCCTTGGCCTCGCCGAGCTTGAGGGCCAGGAGGGTGAGCACGGCGAGCTGGGTGGTGAAGGCCTTGGTGGAGGCCACCCCGATCTCGGGTCCCGCGTGGGTGAGGATCGTGGCCTCGCACTGCCGGGTGGCGGTGGAGCCCATGACGTTGCAGATGGCCAGGGTGCGGGCGCCCCGGGCGGCGGCCTCCTTCATGGCGGCCAGGGTGTCGGCGGTCTCGCCGCTTTGCGTGATCCCGATGATGAGGGTGCCGGGCTGGATCACGGGCTCGCGGTAGCGGTACTCACTGGCGTAGTCCACCTCCACGGCCACGCGGCTGAGCTGTTCGATGAGGAACTTGCCCACGAGACCCGCATGCCAGCTGGTTCCGCAGGCCACGATGTGGATGCGGGTCAGGTCCGCCAGATCCTGGTCGGTGAAGGGAAGGTCGAGGGGGATCTCTTCGCCATCCAGCGGCAGGCGGTTGAGCAGCGTGTTGGACAGGGCCTGGGGCTGCTCGAAGATCTCCTTTTGCATGAAGTGCTT
This sequence comes from Geothrix sp., assembly GCA_031292655.1. Taxonomy (GTDB): domain Bacteria; phylum Acidobacteriota; class Holophagae; order Holophagales; family Holophagaceae; genus Geothrix. Next base: position 1,146 of record JARLGO010000337.1, on the reverse strand, counting down.
GTAGCCCCCCTTTTCGGCGGCCACGGGGTCGTAGGGGATGGTGAGGACCGGGCGCTCCACTTCCTGACCGTCCAGCCGGTAGATCCGCACGCCTCCCCGGGTGAGCTCCGCGAGATCGCCATCCTCCAGGAAGATCACGCGGCGGGTGTGCGGCAGGAGGGGCACCACGTCCGAGGCGAGGAAGGTCTCGCCGTCGCCCAGGCCCAGCACCATGGGCGGGCCGCTGCGGGCCGCCAGGATGCGATCGGGATCCGTGGCGTGCAGACAGGCCAGGGCGTAGATGCCGTGCATGCGGCCCACCGCCTCCCGGAAGGCCTCGGGGAAGGTCCGTCCCCCCTTCATCAGGTGGGACACCATGACGGGGAAGCATTCGGTATCGGTTTCGGACTGGAAGGTCTCCCCGGCGGCCTGCAGTTCCGCGCGCAGCTCGAGGAAGTTCTCGAAAATGCCGTTGTGGACCGCCACCACCTGGCCGTCCCCGCTGCAGTGGGGGTGGGCGTTCTCCTCCGTGGGCCGGCCGTGGGTGGCCCAGCGGGTGTGGCCGATGCCCAGCGGGGTCGGATCCGACAGATCCACGCGGGCCGCGAGGTTGGCCAGCTTGCCCGAGGCGCGGATGATGTTGAATTTGCCCGAACCTGACGCGAGGGCCACGCCGGCGCTGTCATAGCCCCGATATTCCAGGCTCCGCAGCCCGTTCACCAGGATGCCCGCGGCGCCCTGCTGCCCGATGTATCCGACGATTCCGCACATGGGGACTCCCGATCTCTGGTCCCAACTTAGCGCGGAGATGCGAGGGATCCAATGTGGTGCAACTCACCTCGCCTGAGGTGGCCAGCAGGACACACCCTGTGGCAGATCCGCCGCAGCCAGACTCAAGCCAGGCTGCGGATCCTCGCGGCGCGGGTGTCGATCTCCGTGATGCGGAAGGCGAAGTTGCCATCCACCACGACGACCTCGCCCTTGGCGATGAGCTTGCCGTTGACCAGCAGCTCCACGGGTGAATCGGCGCTGCGGTTCAGCTCGAGGATGGAGCCGGGCGTGAGCTTCAGCAGCTCGCCCATCTGCATCTCGGTCTGCCCCATCCGCACCACCACCGGGAGCTGGATGTCCAGGAGCAGGTCCAGGTTGCCCGAATCCGTGGCCGGC
>JARLGO010000336.1 GCA_031292655.1 Geothrix sp. | reverse complement strand
GTCCTCTTCGATCAGCGCGGCTGCGGCCAGAGCACGCCCTACGCCGAGGTGCGCGAGAACTCGACCTGGGACCTGGTGGCCGACATGGAGCGCATCCGGGAGCACCTGGGCCTCGACCGCTGGATGGTCTTCGGGGGCTCCTGGGGGGCCACGCTGGGCCTGGCCTACGGGGAAAGGCACCCGTCGAGGGTGACCGAGCTGATCCTCCGGGGCATCTTCCTCCTGCGCCAGCGGGAGGTGGACTGGCTCTACCAGGAGGGCGCCAGCCGCGTCTTCCCGGACGCCTGGGAACCCTACCGCGACGCCATCCCCGAGGCGGAACGGGGCGACTTCCTGCGGGCCTACGCCCAGCGCCTGCTCAGCGAGGACCCAGCCCTGAACCTGCCTGCCGCGAAGGCCTGGAGCATCTGGGAGGGCGCCACCAGCAAGCTCATCCCCGACCCCGACTTCATCGCCTCCTACGGCGACGAGGCCACCACGCTGGCCTTCGCCCGCATCGAGTGCCACTACTTCCTGAACAAGGGCTGGATGGACGAGGCCCAGCTGCTGCGCGATGCGACGAAGCTCAGCGGCATTCCCGGCGCCATCATCCAGGGCCGCTACGACATGGTCTGCCCCCTGGAGAGCGCCTGGGCGCTGTCGGAGGCCTGGCCCGAAGCCGATCTGGTCATCGTGCCCGACGCCGGGCACAGCGCCTACGAACCGGGCATCTCGCGGGCCCTGGTGGCCGCCACGGACCGCTTCGCGGGCTGAAGAAAAGAAAAGGGATCTACCACGAAGATGCGAAGACCACGAAGGAAGACCCTCAAACCACCCTTCGCTTTTCTTCGTGTCTTCCTGTCTTCGTGGTGAATCTGTTCAGCCCTTGGCCCGGTTCTTGAAGTGGTCGTAGACGAACCACGCCACGCCCGCGAGGAGCAGCCCGCCGATGACCGCATCCAGCCTGTGGAAGTAGGCGCCCAGCGTGTTCCACTTCTCGCCCAGCTTGTAGCCCACCCAGGCCAGTCCGAGGCACCAGGGCAGGCTCCCCGCGAAGGTGTAGAGGTGGAAGCGGGTGCGGTCCATGCGGGCGATGCCGGCGGGCAGGGCGATGAAGGTGCGCACCACGGGCAGCAGGCGGCCCAGGATGATGGCCTCGGAGCCGTAGCGCTCGAAGAAGCGGTGGGCCTGGTCCAGGTGGCCCGTGTGCAGCCAGATGTAGCGGCCGTACTTCTCCACGGCCCGCCGTCCGCCCCAGGCCCCCACCTCGTAGGCGGGAATGCTGCCCAGGTTGCAGCCCAGGGCCCCGAAGAACCCCGCGATCCAGATCTGCGCCGCCGGGTGGCCCGCCCCCAGTCCGAAGAAGGTGAGCTGCCCCTTGTAGGCCAGGTAGCCGGCAAAGGGCATGATCACCTCGCTGGGCAGGGGGATGCAGGCGCTTTCGATGGCCATCAGCACCATGACGCCCAGGGGCCCCATGGCGGCCATGAGGGCCACCATCCAGGCGACGACGGGGGCGAGAAGCTTCTGCAGCATGGAGCCATCCCAAAAGGACGAGTCTAGCGGGCGGGTAGACTGTTGCCATGGGTGAAGATCTCGTCCGCAATCGCAAGGCCTTCCACAACTACCACGTCCTCGAGACCTGGGAGGCGGGGATCGCCCTCCAGGGCACGGAAGTGAAGGCCCTGCGGGCGGGCCTGGGCCAGCTGCAGGACGCCTACGTGGATGCCGTGGGCGGCGAGCTGTGGCTCAAGCAGGCCCACATCTCGCCCTACGAGTTCGGCACCTATGCCAACCACGAGCCCCTGCGGGCCCGCAAGCTCCTGCTGCACAAGGCCGAGATCACCAAGATGACCGCCAAGGTGGTCCGCAAGGGCCTCACCATCATCCCCCTGGCCATCTACCTGAACGAGAAGGGCATGATCAAGGTGAAGGTGGCCCTGGCCGAAGGCAAGGCCGTGGGCGACAAGCGCGAGGCCCTGAAGCAGCGCGAGCAGAAGCGCGAAATGGACCGCATCCGCAAGGGCGCCCGGGAATAGCGCGCCCGGACTCCTCCGCCAAAGGAAGGGCAGAAGGGATCAACCCTCGCGGACATCCTTGACTTGAATCACGAAGGGCTTGACGGCCTCCGCCAGCTTTTCCGCCGGAACATCCTGGACCTTGAGGGTGATCTCCCAGCGGGAGCCCTTCACATCGTGGATCTCGTTGAAGCCCAGCCCCACGATGTTGCCCGAGATGGCGGCGATGGCCCCCGTGATCCTGGCGATGGTCCCCTTGGTGGCCGGGGTCTCGGCCCAGATGCGGACGCCGTGGCGGCGGCCGCCCAGGAGCTCCATGAAGGCGCGAAACAGGTCGCTCTTGGTGACGAGGCCCGTCATCAGGCCGTCGCCGCCCACCACGGGCAGGCAGCCGATCCCCTGGTCCGCCATGATGCGGGCCGCCTCTTCGACGGGGGTGTCCTCATGCACCGTCGTCACGTTCTTGACCATCACCATGCTCACGGTGATCCTCGCCAGCAGGCTCGGGAGCTCCCAGACGCTCAGGGTGGTGACGGAGGAAGCCGAGGCGTGGAGGAGGTCCTGCTCGGCCACGATGCCGACCAGCTTCCCCTTCTCGTCCACCACCGGGAGGTGGTTGATCTTGCGGCCCCGGATGAGGGTCAGGGCGTCGGGCACGGACATTTCCGGCAGGACGACGATGGGCTTGGGAGTCATCAGTTCTCGAACGAGCATGGATACCTCCTTGGAAGGATGGGACAGAGGTGGGCGGGACCTTCAGACACCCCATTGTGAACCGCGCCGGGCCCCCGGTTCCGGAAATGGGGTGCAGCGGAGCCCGGGGAGGGCCCCCGGGGGTCATTTGGAGGGCTTTTGCCCCGCTTCCGGTCCAGGAGCTGGTCGTACTGTCAAACTTGCCTCAGCCGTTCCAGCCCCCCTGGGCGAACCGGGCCAGCTTCTCCTCGCTGCCCCGCAGCGCCAGGGCCCGGGCCACGAAGCGGCCGATGGGATCGGCCTCCAGGTTGACGGGGTCGCCGGGGCGCAGGCCCTTCAGGGCCGTGCGGACCACGGTCTCGGGGATGAGGGCCACGGTGAACCAGTCGCTGCCGCAGTCGACCACCGTGAGGGAAATGCCGTCCACGGCCACGGAGCCCTTGGGGGCCGTCATGGGCGCCAGCGCCGGGGGCATGCTGAAGCGCCAGATGCCCTCGTCCAGGCCCCCCGGTCCCTGGGGCCGGGACGCCAGCTGGCCGAGGCCGTCCACGTGACCCGACACCAGGTGGCCATCCAGGGGATCGCCCACGCGCAGGGCCGGTTCCAGGTGCAGCAACGTCCCCAGGGGCAGGCGGCCCAGCGTGGTCTTCTCCAGGGTCTCCTCGCTGAGGTCCGCCTCCCAGACGCGTCCATCCACCGCCACGCTGGTGAGGCAGGCGCCATTCACGGCGATGCTGGCGCCCAGCTCGGCCCGGGCCAGGAGGTCCGCCGGGGCCGCGATGCGCAGTCGCGCCCCCCCGGGCCGGGAGGACCTGGATTCCAGGGTGCCGAGATGCCTGATCAGTCCGGTGAACATGGTCGCTGGATTCCCTCCCTGTGGGGGGCCCCGCTCCGAAGTCTCCCCCGGAGCCTTCTTCGCGACCCACATGGTCGGGACCATCATGACGCAGATGGAAG
>JARLGO010000335.1 GCA_031292655.1 Geothrix sp. | reverse complement strand
GCGGGCTTCTGAACGGCCCGGAGACATGTCATCGTGGTAGGCATGCACATCTGGAAACTGCTCACCGTCATGGCCGCCGCCTTCCTCGCCGGGGCGATCAATTCCATCGCGGGAGGCGGCACGCTCGTGTCCTTCCCCTCCCTGCTGGGCATCGGCCTCACGGGCCAGCAGGCCAACGTCACCAGCACCCTGGCCCTCTGGCCGGGCTCCATCGGCGGCTTCTGGGGCCACCGGGAGGACCTGGCCGGCATCAAGGAGTTCGCGAAGCGGCTGATGCCCCCCTCGCTCCTGGGGGGCGCCCTGGGCGCCTGGCTCATGCTCATCACCCCGCAGAAGATCTTCGATGAGCTGGTCCCCTGGCTCATCCTGACGGCCTCCGTGCTGCTGGCGGCCAACGATCCCGTCAACAAGCTGCTGAAGAGGATCCACGGCCATGAGCGGACGGCGGGCTGGTGGATGGCCGCCATCGCATTCCAGTTCATCGTGGGCATCTACGGCGGCTTCTTCGGCGCGGGCATCGGCATCCTCATGCTGGCGGCCCTGAGCCTGCTGGGCCTCACGGACATCCACCAGATGAACGGCCTGAAGAACCTGCTGGCCCTCTGCATCAACGGCATCGCCATCTTCGCGTTCATGGCCATGGAATTCCTGCGGCACCCGGGCAACGCGAAGTGGATGCTGATCCTGCCCATGGCCGTCGCCGCGGGGCTGGGCGGCCTCTTCGGCTCCCACATGGCCCATCGCGTGGGCCGCAAGACCGTGCGCTACGGGGTGGTCGGCATCGGGTTCCTCCTGTCGGCCTGGTACTTCTACAAGACCTACGCCGCCTAGGCGGGCGCTGTTCCAGCGAAGCAAAGGGGAGTCATGTCCGAGACTGCAATCACCTTCGATGATGTCCTGCTGATCCCGGCGTACAACCACCACGAATCGCGCCGGGTCGTCGACATCGGCATGACGGACAAGACCGGCAAGCTCACGCTGGGCCTGCCCATCATGACGTCCAACATGGATACCGTGACCGAGGACGGCATGGCCAACTTCGTGGGCGAGCGGGGCGGCATCGGCGTGCTCCACCGCTTCGTCAGCGTCGAGGAGAACGTGGCCATGTTCAAGCGCTGCCGCTTCCCCGCCTTCGTGTCCGTGGGCACGGCGGAGGCCGAGATGGAGCGCATCGAGGCCCTCCGGGACGCGGGGGCCCAGTACTTCTGCGTGGACGTGGCCCACGGCCACGCCAAGTACGTGGGCAAGATGATCAAGCGCATGCGCCAGATGCTCCCCAACGAGTGCATCATGGCGGGCAACGTGGCCACCTACGCCGGCGCCGACTACCTGGCTTCCGTCCATGCCGACATCGTGAAGGTGGGCATCGGGCCCGGCAGCGTCTGCACCACCCGCATCAAGACCGGCTTCGGCGTGCCCCAGCTCAGCGCCATCCAGGAATGCGCCCGGGCGGACCGCTCCATCGTGGCCGATGGCGGGATCCGGACCCCCGGCGACATCGTGAAGGCCCTGGCCTTCGGCGCGGATTTCGTCATGGTCGGGGGCATGCTGGCGGGGACCCGCCCCACGCCCGGCGCCCCCATCCTGGATGAGAAGGGCGGCTCGAGCTACAAGGTCTACCGGGGCATGGCGAGCAAGGAAGTGGCCGACGACCACCTGGGCGGCCTCACGGGCTGGAAGACCGCCGAAGGCGTGGCCACCCGGGTGCCCTACCGGGAGGACGAGGAGGAGATCCTCGCCGACATCGTCGGCGGCCTGCGTTCCGGCCTCACCTATGCGGGGGCGAACACGATCCGGGAGCTCCAGCGCAAGCTCAACTACGTCCTGGTCTCCCCCGCCGGGAGGATCGAGAGCCTGCCACACAAGACCCTCGGCTGAGGGTCAATCGGGACCCCGCTCCCTCACCGCCCGGTCCAGACGGGCCCGCAGGCGTTCATAGACGGCGGGCTCATCCCCGGTGGGGCCGAGGCCGCTCTGCCGGATGGCCCGCAGGGCCGCGGAAAAGCCGCTGCCGAAGCGCTCGCAGACATCGCAGCCCTGGAGGTGGCCGTCCACCTGGGCCCTGCGCTCGGGAGCGAGCTCGCCGTCCAGGTAGTCCGAGAGTTCCGCCAGGACCTCTCCGCAGCGAATCCCGGCGATTTCCCGCTCAATGGCCATGGCGCTCTCCCCGAAACAAGGAAACGAACCGCAAGCGCGCCCGATGGAGACGGCTCTTGAGGGCGGGCAGGCCGAGCCCCAGCAGGCCGGCGCAGGCCTCGTTCGAAAGCCCCTCGACCTCGCGGAGGAGCAGGAGCTCCCGGTCCTCCACCGCCATCCGGGCCAGGGCGCGCCGGACTTCGTCCTGGGCCACCAGCGTGTCGAGGGGATCGGGATCGGCGCCCCAGCCGGCGGCCTCCCCCAGTTCCGCCAGGGATTCCATGCGCTCGGGTTCACCGGCCCGGGCCCGGTGCTGCCGGTAGACCGCATGCCGGGTGATGGCCAGCATCCAGGCCAGGGCCGGGCCCTCGCCGCGGAAGGAACCGGCGCTCCGCCAGGCCGCCAGGAAGGCCTCCTGCAGGGCATCCTCGGCGGCCGCGGCGTCCCGGGTGAGGGAGCGGGCGAAGCGCCAGACCGCCTGGCGGTGGCGGAGGACGAAGGCTTCGAAGGCTTGCGCGTCGCCGGAGGCCGACTGGGTCAGGAGGTCTGAGTCCCCGATCAACGCGCCTTCACGGGGCACGTGCTGAGGCCGAGCAGGGTGTAGAGCGGGCAGGTGCCCATGAGCCCCGTGGCCAGGGGCACCAGGCCCAGGTAGCCCCAGGCCGTTTTCGGCCCCACGAAGGCCAGGGACAGGACGCCGAGCCCCACGATCACGCGGAGGACCCGTTCTGCGGGGTGTTCGTTGGTGGGCAGCAGGTTCGACATGGGGGCTCCTGGATGGGCGGGGTGCAGGCCGCCTCACCCTGGAAGAGTCGGGCCCGGGCCAAAAGGATTCAAGGCTTCCAGAAAAGGGGCCCGGGAACCGGAACCGGCCCACCGGGCCAGGCCGATGGGGGCCTAGGCGGTGAAGCTCTCCGGCATCTGGACGGCCACGACCTCCCCCTGGACGGTCTTCCGGCCGCCGGCGAAGAGGGCGGCCTCGACCACCACGCGCCGGCCCTTGATCTCCTTGACGCGTCCGCGGATCTCCAGCTCGACGCCCAAGGGGGTCGGCGCCAGGTAGTCCACGTGCAGGGAGGCCGTGACGAACCGGAAGGCCGGCAGGCTGTCCATGGGCCGCCCCTCCTGCCGGTACATGGCCGCCGCGGCGGTGCCCGTGCCGTGGCAGTCCACCAGGGAGGCCAGGAGCCCCCCGTACACATAGCCCGGGATGGCCGTGTGTTCGGGTCGGGGGCGGTACCGCGTCACGGATTCCTCGCCTTCCCAGAAGGTCCGGATCTGCAGGCCCTTCTCGTTCAAGGCACCACAGCCGTAGCAATGGGCCACATTCTCCGGGTAGTAGTCCTGGAAGGCGCGGTCGCTCATGATTCCTCGCTTTGCATGGGTGCCTCGCAGGCCAGCGGCACCGTATGGGTACCATGCCACATCGCGTAGCGGCGATAGCCCCCGGAGAGGTTGCGCACCTTGAAACCCCGCTGGGTGAGCAGGCGCGCGGCGATGTAGCCGCGGAGGCCCACCTGGCAGAACAGCAGCAGCTCCTTGTCCCTGGGGAGGTCCTCCAGGCGGGTCCGCAGGTCGTCCACGGGCACACAGGCCGCTCCCGGAATGGAGCCCTGGGCGTGTTCCGCGGGCGTCCGGACATCCAGGAGCAGCTGGGCGCCGGTCAGCGAAGCCAGCTCCTCCGGTTCCCATAGCCGCACATCCTCCCTCACCACGTTGGCGGCCACGAAGCCGGCCATGTTGACCGGATCCTTGGCGCTGCCGAAGGGCGGGGCGTAGCAGAGCTCCAGATCCTCCAGGTCGAAGACGGTGAGGCCCGCCCGCTGCGCCACGGCGATCACGTCGATGCGCTTGTCCACGCCCGCCACCCCCACGGCCTGGGCCCCCAGGATGCGGCCGTCCTCCGGCCCGAACAGCAGCTTCAGCGTGATGGGATGGGCGCCGGGATAATAGGTGGCGTGGTCGGGGGGGTAGACGTAGATGCGCCGGTAGGCCATCCCCTTCCGCTGAAGCACCGCCTCGGACAGGCCCGTCATGGCGAAGCTGAGGTCGAAGACCTTGCAGATGGCCGTGCCCTGGGTGGCCTTGTAGCGGCTGTCCCGCCCGAGGATGACCTCCGCCGCGATGCGTCCCTGGCGGTTGGCGGGCCCGGCCAGGGGGATGAGCGCGGCCTCGCCGCTCGTGAAGTCCCGGACCTCCACGGCGTCGCCCACGGCGTAGATGTGCGGCTGGCTGGTGCGCATCTGATCGTCGACGAGGATGCCCCCGGTGGAACCGAGGGCGAGCCCCGCCGCCTGGGCCAGGCGGGTTTCCGGCCGCACCCCCACGCTGAGGACGGCCAGGTCGCAGGGAATCCGGTCCCCGTTGTCGAGGACGGCCACCAGTTCCCCGCCGGCCTTCTCGAAGGCGGTCACGGACCGGCCCAGGCGGAGGTCCACCCCGTGC
>JARLGO010000334.1 GCA_031292655.1 Geothrix sp. | reverse complement strand
GGGCCGCATGCTGCACACGCCCTTCGGCATGGTGAAGCTGCCCGAGGGCAAGATGAGCACCCGCAAGGGCAACGTCATCTTCCTGGAGGACGTGCTGGACGAGGCCCGGGAACGCGTGGCCGCCATCATCGAGGAGAAGAATCCGGAGCTGAAGGACAAGGCCGAGGTCTCCGAGATCCTGGGCATGGGCGCCGTGGTGTTCTTCGACGCCATGAACGATCGCGTGAAGCCCATCACCTTCACCTGGGATCGCGTCATCGCCCTGGACGGCGACACCGGCCCCTACGTGCAGTACGCCCACGCCCGCATCCTGAGCGTGCTGCGGAAGGCCGGCGGCGACTGGGCGGCCCAGGCCCAGGCGGTCGCACCCGTGGGGCCGGTCCTGCCCTTCGCGACCACGGCCCTGCCCGCCGACCTGGGCGGCCTCGCCGCCCCCGAGGCCCAGGCCCTGCTCTTTGAGCTGGCGGGCCTGCCCGGCGCCATCGCCGCTGCGGTGGAGGGCTGCATGGCCACGCCCCTGGCCCGTCAGCTGGTGGCCGTGGCCCGGTCCTTCAGCGGCTACTACACCAACTGCCCCATCCTTGCCCCGGAAAATGCGCCGGAGGTCCGCGAGGCCCGCCTCGCCCTCTGCGTGGCCACGGCCCGCGCCCTCCGCCAGGGCCTCTACCTCATGGGCATCCAGGCCCCGGAGGAGATGTGAACGTCACCGAATCGCGATTCCAGGAGTACCCATGACCAAGTATGTGTTCGTGACGGGCGGCGTGTTGAGTTCCCTCGGCAAGGGGATCGCGGCGGCGAGCCTGGGCGCCCTGCTGGAGGCCCGGGGGCTGAAGGTGACGCTCATGAAGATGGATCCCTACCTCAACGTGGATCCCGGCACCATGTCGCCCTTCCAGCACGGCGAGGTCTTCGTCACGGATGACGGGGCCGAGACCGACCTGGACCTGGGCCACTACGAGCGCTTCACCTCCGTGCCCACCACGCAAAACCACACCATCACCACGGGCCGCATCTACAACACGGTGATCCAGAAGGAGCGCCGCGGCGACTACCTGGGCAAGACCGTGCAGGTGATCCCCCACATCACGGACGAGATCAAGGGCGTGATGAAGAAGGTCGCCAAGGACATGGACGTGGTGCTCGTGGAGATCGGCGGCACCGTGGGCGACATCGAAAGCCAGCCCTTCCTCGAGGCCATCCGCCAGTTCAAGCTCGAGGCGGGCCTCGGCAACGCCATCAACATGCACCTCACCTACGTGCCCTACATCAAGACCGCGGGGGAGCTGAAGTCCAAGCCGACCCAGCACAGCGTGAAGGAGCTGCGCGCCCTGGGCATCCAGCCGGACGTCCTGCTCTGCCGGGCCGACGTGGACATCCCCAGGGACCTCAAGGACAAGATCGCCCTGTTCTGCTCGGTCACGCCCGACGCGGTGTTCAGCGGCCGGGACGCCACCTCCATCTACGAGGTGCCCCTGAACCTCCACCTGGAAGGGCTCGACGCCAAGGTGTCCAAGCTGCTGGGCCTGGGGGAGAAGGAGCCGGATCTCAGCGCCTGGCAGAAGCTCCTGCACCGCATCCGCAACCCCAAGGGCAGCGTGCGCATCGGCGTGGTGGGCAAGTACGTGGAGTTCAAGGAGAGCTACAAGAGCCTCATCGAGGCCCTCCACCACGCAGGCTACGGGCTCGAGACGCAGGTGGACCTGAAGTGGATCGAGGCCGAGGATCTGGAGAACCAGGATCCGGCCGCCTTCCTGCAGGACTGCCACGGCATCCTGGTCCCCGGGGGGTTCGGCGTGCGCGGCACGCGCGGCATGGTCAAATCCATCCAGTACGCGCGGGAGCAACGCATCCCGTTCTTCGGCATCTGTCTGGGCATGCAGATGGCTTCCGTGGAGTTCGCCCGGAACGTCGCCGGCCTCGAGGGGGCCGATTCCACCGAGTTCGACGACGCGCCGAAGCATCGTGTCATCTTCAAGCTGCGGGAGCTGGTGGACGTGGAGGAGCTGGGCGGCACCATGCGCCTGGGAGCCTATCCGTGCCGCCTCGTGCCCGACAGCCAGGCGGCGAAGGCATACGGCACGACCGAGATCAGCGAGCGGCATCGCCACCGCTACGAGTTCAACCATGAGTACCGGAAGGCGCTGGAAGACAAGGGGCTCGTGTTCACGGGCATGAGCCCCGACGGCGTGTTCGTGGAGATCGTGGAGGTGAAGGACCACCCCTTCTTCCTGGGCTGCCAGTTCCACCCCGAGTTCAAGAGCCGCCCCCTGAACCCGCACCCGCTCTTCACCGCCTTCGTGAAGGCCAGTTCGCAGTTGCGCAGCTGACGCAGAAAACGGGCGGGCCAAGAGGCCCGCCCGTTTTCTGTGCAAGGTGAACGGCTCGGCTGGAGCCGTTGCAACCTACTTCCGGCCGCCCTTGGCCGCCCACTCCTCGAGCATGGCGGTGGTGACGGACTTGGGACGCTCGATGGCGTAGCCCAGGGCGCGGTCCCAGGTGATGTTGGCCAGCACGCCGAGGGCGCGGCCCACGCCGAAGAGTACGGTGTAGAAGTCGTACTCGGTGAGGCCGTAGTACCACTGGATCACGCCGCTCTGCGCATCGACGTTGGGCCAGGGGTTCTTGGTCTTGCCGTGCTCGGTGAGCACGCCAGGGGCCACCTTGTAGATCATGTTGACGACCTTGAAGAGCGGGTCGTTGGGCAGGTGCTTGAGGCAGAACTCCATCTGCGCGACGTAGCGGGGATCGGTCTTGCGCAGCACGGCGTGGCCGTAACCGGGGATCACCTGGCCG
>JARLGO010000333.1 GCA_031292655.1 Geothrix sp. | reverse complement strand
TGCACCACGCCGGAAAAGGGCGCCCGGATCTGGGTGTAGGCGATGTTGGCCTTCAGGGCCGTGACGCCCGCCTGGGCCTGGGCCACCTGGGCCTCCACCTGTTCGAGTTCGACCGGGGTGCTGGCCTTCTGGGCCTGGAGGGCCTGGATGCGGCGGTGGTAGGCCTCGACGGTGGCAAGGCCCGTTTCCGCGGCCTTCAGCTGGCCCTGGAGGTCCTCGTCGCCGAGGGCGAGCAGCAGGGTGCCAGCGGCCACGCGCTGGCCTTCCTCCACGTGGACCCGCTTGACCTGGGCCGCCATGCGCGTGGAGATGTTCGCAGTTCGGGTGGACTGCAGGGTGGCAGCCACCCATTCGCCACCCTCGGGGCCGCCCTGGGCCACCAGAGAGACGGCCACCTTTGGCAGTTCCGTCCTCTCTCGGGAATCCGGCTTGTGTCCACAAGCCAGATTCCCGAGCAGACCACCAACCAAGACCAAGGGAAAAACGACCGACTTCATGGATTCACTCCTTCGATGGGATTGCCGGTGGCCAGATCCAGGCTGGCGCGACTGACGCGAAGTTCATACAAGCCCTGCAGGATGAGGGTCCGGGCCCCCTGGACCGCCGCCTCGGCGTCCAGCACCTCGATCAGCGGGGCGAGCCCCTCCCGGTGGCGGGCTTCGCGGAGCCGCTTCGATTCCTCCGCGGCCGCAAGGGATTCCTTGGCCGCGAGGTATTTGGCCTCGGCCGCCAGGACCGCCTCGCGCGCCACGCGCACTTCGTGTTCCGCCTGCTGCTGCTTGAAGGTCCGCATGTCGGCGGCGGCCCGCTCCTGGGCCCGGGCCGCCTTGGCCTTGGCCTGATCGGGGGCGGAAAACACCTTCCACTTCATGCCCACGGCGGCCCAGGTCCAGTTGCCCTTCTCGGACCAGGACTGATGCAGGGTGCCCGCGCCCACTTCCAGGCCCACCTCGGGGATCAGGTTGCCCTTGGCGGCCTTGGCGCCTTCTCCGGCGGCCTTGGCCTGGAGATCCGCGGCCACCAGGTCGCCCCGGGAGGCCTTCCCCGTCGCCGCCGTCGGCGGGCCGGGTTCCAGGGGCGTGGCCAGGGGCCCCTCGACGGGCCCGGATCCGGTCAGCAGCCCCAGGCCCGACCGCGCGGCGTGGACCTGCTTCACCACGTCCGCCTTCTGGGCGTCGGCCTGGGCATGGAAGGCCTTGAGCCGCTGGAGTTCGGATTCGAGCATGAGCCCCTGCTGCACCCGGGCCCCCACGAAGTCCTCCATGCCCTGGATCCACTGGCGCGTGTCGTCCACCCATTTGAGGGCCTGCTCGGCCACCTGGGCGCCGAAGTAGGCCTCCACCACCGCCTGGGCCGTCTCCTGCTTCCGCCGCTCCTGGCTGGCCTGCTCGGCCTGGAACATGAAGTCGCCTGCCCGGCGGGCGGCCGTGAGGCGACCGCCCGTGTAGAGGGGCTGCTGGAGCACCGCGGAGCCGCCGTAGGCGCCGATGGGATCCGGGTGGTTCAAGAGGAGGGGATTGAAGTCCGCCATGCCGATGCGGGACTCGTTCAGCTTCATGCCAAAGGCCATCATGGGCTCGTCGGTCCGCACCGCCTGGGCGTTCAACGTCAGGGTCGGCAGCCGCAAATCGCGATAGCCCTCGGCTTCGGCCTGGCGGCTGTCCACCATGGCCTGGCCCGCCTTGAGCCCGGACTGGTCCGTCCAGGCCTTGTGGATGGCGCGGGACACCGTGAAGGGCTCCTCCGCGCCCAACCCCGATCCGGCGGCCAGGAGCAGGATCAACGGTTGTAACTTTTTAATGTTCATAAAGGAATACTCCAAGGCAAAAAAAGGGCCGGAGCCCCCGTTCATTTCAGGGCTTTGTAGGTCACCCGGGCGCGATCGCTGACATGGCCGCAAACCAGGTCACAGAGCTCGCCCACCAGGGGCATGATGGGCGTGAAATAGACGGCGTTGCCTTCGGGGTCCCGGCTCACGAGCCCCACCCGCACCAGGCAGGCCAGGTGCTTCGAGGCGTTGGCCTGGGACAGGCCTGCGGCTTCCGCCACGGCCCCCTGGCTGAGGGGCTCCTTGGAATCCAGGAGGGAGCGGAGGATCTTCAGCCGGGAGGGGTCTCCCAGGGCGCTGAAGAGGCAGCTGACTTCGTCGATCATGGGGTTGCTGAGCTGGTGGTTCACGGAATTAACTCCATGCGACTATATTCATTCAGTTTTGAATCTTGTCAAGCCGGAAATTCCTTGACTGGAAAACTGTATACCCATCGGAGCATCCAGCGACTCCACTTTCCATGCAACTGTTCGTCTTTCCCCACCACTCGTGACAGCCGTCATACCCCGGGGCCGGGTCTTGCTAGGCTGGCAGGGCGAGGAGATGCCGATGGACGACCTGGACCTGCGCGCCGCCAAGATCCGCCTGCTCTGCACCGACATCGACGGGGTGCTCACCACCGGCGCCCTCCACTACGGGCAGGAACCTGGGCACACCAAGACCTTCCACGTGCGGGACGGTGCGGCCATCAAGTGGCTCCAGCGGTCCGGCATCCCCGTGGCCTTCATCTCGGGGCTGGCTTCGGAGGCCACCTTGAACCGCGCCCGGGACCTGGGCGTGGAGGACTGCTTCGCCGGCCATCTGGACAAGGGGCCGGTCCTCGACCAGCTCTGCGCCAAGTACGATCTGGCCTGCGAGCAGATCGCCCACCTGGGCGACGACCTTCCGGACCTGCCCCTGCTCCGCCGCGTGGGCCTGGCCTGCTGCCCGGCCGATGCGGTCGCCGAAGTGAAGGCCGCCTGCCACTGGGTGACCCCCGTCGGCGGAGGCCAGGGGGTCCTGCGCCTGGTCGCCGAGCGCATCCTCAGGTCCCAAGCCCGCTGGGATGAGATCCTCACCCCCTATCAAACCTGATCACCCCAGGGGATCGATCGAGAAGTCCGGGGATTTCCCTCGAATGCGCCCATATTGGGAACAGGGCCGGTATCCATCTGCAACGGAGGCCCGAACCGAGGGACCCATGTCCAACGACAAGAAACCCAAGAAAGCCAAACCCGCCGTCGTCCACGGGGCCACCAACCGGGGTGCGGAACTGTCCGGCAAGCTGGCCGCGCCCGTGAAGGCCTCCCCGCTCTCCCCCGCCAAGAAAAAGAAGTAGCGGCGCCTACTTCCCGGCCTTGTCGAAGGCCAGGTTCCGCACCATGTCCTCGGTCTTCCAGGGGGCGGCACCGCCGCCCAGGTACTTCTGGAACCACTCCAGGTGGGCGTTGTAGTAGACGGGCATGGACTTGAGGTTGTCCGGCCAGTGGCCGTCGTTCTTGAAGACGATCAACCGGCTGGGGACCCCCATCTCCTGCAGGTCCGTGAAGAACTGCAGGCTTTGCGTGTAGGGCACGCGGTAGTCGCGTTCGCCGGTGATGACGAGGCAGGGCGTCTTGAAGGCCTTCACGTGGCTGCTGGGGTTCATGCGGTCGTAGGCGGCCGCCTGGTCCCAGGGCGTGCCCGTGAGGTCGTGCTCGGGGAACCACAGCTCCTCGGTGGCGCCGTGCATGGACCGGAGGTCGTAGACGCCCATCATGGCGGCAATGGCCTTGAAGCGCGTGGTGTGGCCCTCCAGCCACATCATGGCGTAGCCGCCCCAGCTCCAGCCCATGGCGCCCATGCGGTCCTTGTCCACGTAGGGCAGTGCCGCCAGGTGGTCGGCCACCTTCTCGACGTCGACCATCACCTTGCCGTCCCAGTCGCCGCTGATGGCATCCGTGAAGGCCTGGCCGAAGCCCGTGGAGCCGTGGGGATTGGGGAAGGCGACGATGTAGCCGGCCCCGGGATAGACCTGCCAGTCGCCCCGCAGCGAGTCCGACCACATCATCTGCGGGCCGCCGTGGACGTTGAGGATGAGGGGGTACTTCTTCGCGGGGTCGAAGCCGTGGGGCTTCACCAGGAAGACCTGGATGTCCCGGCCGTCGGCCCCCTTCACCCACTGTTCCTCGGCGGGACGGAGGTCCACCTCGTCGGCCACGGCCCGGTTGAAGGCCGTGAGACATGTCAGCGCCTTCGTCTCGAAGCCGTAGCGCCAGATCTCCACCGGCTCCCCCACCCGGGTCTTCGTGAGGTAGATGGACTTCTGGTCCGGGCTCACCACGAATTCCCGGATGCTCTGCCCTTCGAGCATGCGGGTGGCCTTTCCGGTGGCCACGTCCATGCGGAAGAGCGGCCAGCGGCCCTTTTCCTCGACCGTAAACCAGAGGGCCTTCCCGTCCGCGGACCACTGGAAGGTGTCCACCCAGTTGTCGATGGACTCGGTGAGCACCCGGCGGGTCTTCGCGGCCCGGTCATAGACCGCCAGGCAGAAGCGGTCCGATTCGTGGCCGGCCCGGGCCTGGAGTCGGTAGGCGATGAAGCGGCCGTCCGGCGAGTACTTCGGATCCTGGTCCGCCGCCGGGTTGTCGCCCGTGATGCACCGGGGCCTGCGATCGCCCTCCAGGGAGATGAGGAACAGGTCCTGGTTGGTGCTGCGGGCCGGCACCGGATCGGCGTTCGTGGTGACGCAGACTTCCTTGCCGTCGGGGCTCAGGTCCCAGCTCTGCCAGAAGGCCGGATGATCCTGCGGGCCCGCGGTGATGGCCTCCACCTTGCCCTCGAAGGTCGCCGTGAAGAGCTGCGAGACCTGGAAGTCCCGCCATTCGGTCCAGTGGCGGTAGAGCAGGGAATCCGCCAGATGGGCCTGCACCGGGCCGTTCTCCAGCTTCTCGCTCAGTTCCTTCTGCTTCGCGCCGTCCGCCATGGCCTCGGGGAACACCGACGCCTGAAACACCACCTGGTTCGCCCCGGGGATCACCTTGGGAGCCTCGACCCCCGCCTCGAAGGCCGTGACCTTGCGGGCCTCGCCGCCGCTGGCGTCCAGGGCCCAAAGCTGGCTGCCGCCCTCGCGGCTGGACAGGAAGTAGAGCGTCCGGCCGTCCTTGGACCACTGGGGGGCCGTATCGGCCTTGCCGGAAAAGGTGAGCTGCCGGGTCGTCCCGGTCGCCACCTCCAGCACCCAGAGCTGGGTGCTGCGCTTGGCGGCCTTCAGGTCCTGGCTGGACACCTCGAAGGCCAGCCGCGACCCGTCCGGACTGAGCGCCAGGTGCTGCACGCCCTTGAGGCGGTACAGATCCTCGATCTGGAAGGCCCTTTTTTCGGCGGCGGCCGCGGTCAGCGTCAGAAGAAGGACAGGCACCAGGCATCGGTTCAGGACAGACATGGGAGCTCCCGCGATGCCCCCAGGATCGCATGGAGTCCGCCCGCCCGGGGCGGTCTCAGGCCACCTGGAATTGCTGGACCAGGGCGGCGAGGCCCTCGGAGGCGCGGGCCAGTTCCTCGGCGGTCTTCTGGACCTCGGCCACCGTATGGGAAAGCTCCGTGGTGGCTGCGGAGGAACGTTCCATGCCCTGGGCCCCCTCCTCCACCTGCCGGGCCACCGCATCCGAGGTGCGGGTCTGCTCCTCCGTGGCCGCGCCGATCTCCTGGATGGCCCGGGCCACCAGGAGGGCGCTGTCTTTGAGCGTGACCAGGGTCCGCACCGTGGAGGCCACCGTCTCGCCGCCCCGCGCCATGGCCTCTTCGGTCTGGGAGATGAGGGCCCCGACCTCCCTGGCGGCCCCGGCGCTGCGATCGGCCAGCTTGCGGACCTCCTCGGCCACCACCGCAAAGCCCTTCCCGTGGACCCCGGCCTTGGCCGCTTCGATGGCGGCATTGAGGGAAAGCAGGTTCGTCTGGCGCGCGATCTCCTGGATCACCTTCACCGCCTGGACCATCTTCTGGTTGGCCTCGCGGATGGCCCGCATGGCCTCGACGGAGGCCTCGCCTTCGCTGGCGCCGACTTCCGCCTCCCGGCGCATGCCGCCGGTCTGCGTCTCGCTGGACCGGACGTTGAGGGCCACCTGCTGGATCGACGCCGCGAACTCGGTCATGGCCGAAGCCGTCAACTCCGAATCCCGGCGCTGGGTCTCGGAGAACCGGGCGATCTCGGCGGTGGCGCGGTTCATTTCCGCCGCCGTCACGCTGAGCTCCGTGGACTGGGAGGCCACCTGGGTCGAGGTGTCTTGAAGAGCCCGTAAGAGGCCGGCGAATCTCGACATCGAGTGGTTGAAGCTGGCCCCCATCCGCCCGAATTCGTCCCTGCGGAGCTCGTCGAGGCGGTCGCGCAGGTCCCCGGCGCCCATCCGTTCCAGGGCCCGCCGCAGGGCGCCCAGGGGATCCAGCACGCCCCGCAGCGCCGAGCGCACGAGGATCAGCGCCACGGCGATGCCGGCCAGCAGGGTCCAGAGCTGGACCCATCCGGCCCGCCGCCGGAGGCCCTCCAGCTCCCTCCCCTGGCGCTCCCGTTCAGCCAGGTTGCGGTCGATCACCCCCTTGGCCAGCTCGCCCAGGGCCGCCGCCATGGGCCGGTCCATGCCCTGCACCTGCTGGTCCACGGCCCGGTAGCTGGTGGGCTCGGAGGCCCTGAAGCGCTCGAGGGCCACCCGGTAGCGCTCGCCCAGAGCCCGGTGCTCGGCCAGGGTCCTGTCGGCCAGGGCGGGATCCAGCCCCACCTCGTAGAGCCGGATCTTCAGGTCCAGGAGGTCCCCGCGGACCAGTCCCTCCGTCCGCTCGAATTCGGCCCGGTACTTCGCCATCTTCTCGGGGTCATGGCCCCGCAGCAGCATGTCCTTCCAATCCTGGACCTGGGTCTTGAAATCCGATTGGGCCTGGCGGGCCAGGTCCGCCGTGTGCATGATGCGGTCGGCCTGATCCAGATTCGCCCGGATGGCACTGGCCATGGAGCTCATGCTGTAGCGGTCGGCTCCCGCCAGGAGCAGGGTCAGCCCCAGGAGGCTTCCCGCCAGGAACCAGAGCTTCAAGCGGACACTTAGATCGTGGAACCACCGCATAACCACCCCCGCCTCCCGCTCAATCCTGCTTTTCGGCCGGCGAAGCCGGAGAGATAGTTTTCACGACAACCAATCCGTGTCCAGGAAAATGGCTCCAGGGCCTCCTTGGTATCCTGGTCCATGCCCTCCAAAGACCCGTCCCCGACCCCCGTCCCGCCCCGAGGCCGGGGCGTCTTTTGCAACCGCACGCTGAACCTGCGGTCCGTGCGGGCCATCGGCTACGACATGGACTACACCCTGGTGGACTACCGGGTGGATGCCTTCGAGCGCATGGTCTACGCCCAGGCCCGGGAACGCCTGGCCTCCGAAGGCTGGCCGGTGGATGGGCTGGCCTTCGACGGCCAGATGGTGACTCGCGGGCTCGTGATCGACCGGGAGCTGGGGAATCTGGTGAAGGCCAACCGCTTCGGTTTCGTGAAGCGGGCCATGCACGGCACGCGCATGCTCGATTTCGCCGAGCAGCGGGATGCCTACCTCCAGACCCTGGTGGACCTCAGCGAGCCGCGCTGGGTCTTCCTCAACACCCTGTTCTCCCTGTCCGAGGGCTGCCTCTTCGCCCAGGCGGTGGACCTGCTGGACCGGGGCGCCCTGCCCCGCCCTTTCGAGTACGCGAGCCTCTACCGGCACGTGCGGTCGCGGGTGGATGCCCAGCACATCGAAGGCCACCTGAAGGCCGAAATCGCCGCGGCGCCGGAGCGCTACGTGGTGCAGGACCCCGACGCGGCCCTCGCCCTGCTGGATCAGAAGGCCGCGGGCAAGAAGCTGCTGCTCATCACCAATTCGGAATGGACCTTCACCTCGAAGATGATGGCCCATGCCTACGACCGCCACCTGCCGGGTGGCATGACCTGGCGGCAGCTCTTCGACGTGGTGGTCGTCAGCGCCCGCAAACCCGCCTTCTTCACCGAGCAGGGCCCCTTCTTCGAAGTGGCCGACGAGACGGGCCTGCTGCGCCCCCTGGCCGGTCCCCTGCGCCCGGGGGGCATCTACCTGGGTGGCTCGGCGGCCCAGGTGGAGCGGGACCTGGGCATCTCCGGCGACGAGATCCTCTACGTGGGGGACCACATGTTCGGCGACGTCCACGTGAGCAAGCGCACCCTCAGCTGGCGCACGGCCCTGGTGCTGCGGGAGCTGGAGGCCGAGGTGTCGGCCCTGGAGGCCTACCGGCCCACGGAACTGCGGCTCATGGCCCTGATGGGCGAGAAAGAGGCGCTGGAGGTCCGGCTCTCCCAGGCCCGCCTGGCGCTCCAGCGCCTGCACACGGGCTACGGCCCCCCCACCGGCCACGACGCGGCGACCCTGGAATCCCGGGTCCACGACCTCCGGAGCCAGCTGGTGGCCCTCGACGCGGAGATCGCCCCCCTCGCCAAGGCCGGCAGCGAGCTGACCAACGCCCGCTGGGGGCTGCTCACCCGGGCCGGCAACGACAAGAGCCACCTCACCCGGCAGATCGAGCGCTATGCCGACATCTACACGAGCCGCGTGTCGAATCTCCTGCAGGCCACCCCCTTCGCCTACTTCCGCTCTCCGCGGGGGAGCCTGCCCCACGATCCCGGCACCGCCGGCGACCCGCCCCGCGACCCCAGGCCCGAAGGCTGAACGCATCCCGGATTCGCGGGTCCGCTGATTTCTCCGAAAGGCTCGAATCGCCTTCCTGCGCTTGCGCCCGGCTCCGTTGCGACCCATCGTACCCGCAGACGCCAGGGGGTCCCATGTTGACGGTTCGCCCAGCTTCGGTGGCCGGGAGGTTCTACCCCGGGGATCCCGTTCTCTTGGAGAGGGAGGTGGACCGCCTGCTCTCCGCGGTGGTGGTGCCTCCGGAGGAGCCCCTGCCCAAGGCCCTGATCCTGCCCCACGCCGGCTACGCCTACTCGGGCCCCGTGGCCGCCAGCGGCTACGCCCGGCTGCGGCGGGCCGGGGGCTCCGTCGAGCGCGTGGTGCTGCTGGGCCCCAGCCACCACGTGGCCTTTCAGGGGCTGGCCCTGCCCGAGGCCGACGCCTTCGAGACCCCCCTCGGCCTCGTGGAGATCGACCTGGCGGCCCTGGCGCGGATCCCTGCGGTGCGCCGCAGCGAGGCCATCCACCGGCCCGAGCACTCCCTGGAAGTCCACCTGCCTTTCCTGCAGCGGGTGGCCCCGAGGGCCAGGTTGGTCCCCCTGGCGGTGGGCGAGGCCACGCCCTTCCAGGTGGCGGAGGTGCTGGAGGCCCTGTGGGGCGGTTCGGAGACGGTCATCGTGGTGAGTTCGGACCTCTCCCACTACCTGCCCTACCGCGAATGCCGGGCCATGGACGAGGGGACCGCCCGGCAGATCCTCCGGCTGGACTCGGCCTTGCCCCGGGAGGGCGCCTGTGGTGCCGCCCCCGTGGCGGGGTTCCTGGAGGCCGCCCGGCGCAAGCACCTGCACCCCCTGCTCCTGGACCTCCGGAACTCGGGCGATACGGCCGGAGGCCAGGAGGAGGTCGTCGGTTATGGCGCCTTTGCCTTCTTCGAAATGGGCGGCGGCCGTTCCTGAGCGGGACGGGCAGCGCCTGGCTCGGCTGGCCCGGGAGGCCATCGCCGAAGCCCTGGGTGGGCCCGTGTGCGACCGGACCGGCGCCCCCGGCTTCGAGGGGCCGGGCGCTTCCTTCGTGACCCTCAGCCTGGACGGAAAGCTGCGGGGTTGCATGGGCGGCCTCGAACCCAGCGCCTCCCTGGTGGAAGACATCATCGACCACGCCCTGGCCGCCGCCTTCCAGGACCCCCGCTTCGCCCCCCTCGGGCGGGAGGAGCTGCCCCGCCTGGCCGTGGAGGTGTCCCTGCTCTCCCCCCTGCAAGCCCTCGCCGGCGCCGACGAGGGGGACCTCCTTCGGTGCCTCCGGCCCGGCGTGGATGGCCTGGTCCTGGAGCTCGACGGGCAGAGGGCGGTCTTCCTGCCCCAGGTCTGGACGGAGCTGCCGGAACCCCGGGCCTTCCTCGCGGCCCTCAAGCGGAAGGCCGGCTGGCCCGCCGCCTTCTGGTCCCCGCAAGTCCGGGCCTGGACCTTCACCGTGGAAGCCTGGCGGGACGAGCCCCCGCCGCAGCTCCGGGGACCGGAGGCTGCGAGTTTCCTCCACCCCGCCCGCCACTGGCAACGGCTCGAGGATGGTCGCATCCGCTGCCTGGTCTGTCCCCACCGCTGCGCCTTGCGGGAGGGTCAGCGGGGCCGCTGCGTCGTGCGGCAGCGGATCGGGGACCGCATGGTGCTCGCGGCCTATGGCCAGACCAGCGGCTTTTGCGTCGATCCCATCGAGAAGAAGCCCCTCCACCATTTCCTCCCGGGCTCCTCGGTGCTCTCCTTCGGGACCGTGGGCTGCAATCTCGCCTGCCGCTTCTGCCAGAACTGGAGCCTCTCCCGCGCCCGCGACCTGGGGCTCCTCCGCGACCGGGCCACGCCCGAGGACATCGCCGAACGGGCCCGCCGCCAGGGCTGCCGCAGCGTGGCCTTCACCTACAATGAGCCGGCCACCTTCCTCGAATTCGTCTCGGATGTGGCCGAGGCCTGCCATGCGGAGGGAATTGCCACCGTAGCGGTGACGGCGGGCTACCTGGAGGACGGGGCCCGCCGGGACTTCTTCACGCACCTGGACGCGGCCAACGTGGACCTGAAGGCCTTCAGCGACGACTTCTATCGGCACGTGGTGGGCGGCACCCTGGAGCCGGTCCTCGACACCCTGCGCTACCTGGTCCACGAGACGGCGGTGTGGACGGAGATCACCACCCTCCTCGTGCCCGGCCTGAATGATTCGGACGACGAGCTCCGGCGGCTCTGCACCTGGATCGCCACCGACCTCGGCGCCGAGGTGCCCCTGCACTTCAGCGCCTTCCATCCGGCCCACCGCATGCTGGACCTCCCGCCCACCCCGCCGGCCACCCTCCACCGCGCCCGGACCCTGGCCCTCGAGGCGGGCCTGAAGTACGTCTACACCGGCAACGTCCGGGACCTGGAGGGCGGGACGACCCGCTGTCCCGGCTGCGGCCGGGCCCTGATCCAGCGTGACGGATTCCACCTGCTGGCGCTGAGCCTGGGCGCGGGGGGCCGCTGCCTGCACTGCGGCACCGCCCTCCCGGGCCATTTTGGCGACCGGGCATTCTCCACGGTTTCCCAAGGCCCCGGCAAGGTACCCTGACGGACGGACCTTCAGGAAGCCCCACCATGCCCCAAGAGCCGACCCGCGAAGAGCTCGAATCCCGGCTCCAACGCCTGAACCAGCGGATGGAACACCCGGACCTGGGTTCGGAGGAGAAGTTCCGCATCTGCCTCGAGACGCTGCTGGACGGGTTTGCCATTTTCACCTCCGTCCGCTCCCCTTCCGGCGAGATCGAGGACTTCCGCTTCGACTTCATCAACGAGGCCGGCTGCCGCCTCAACCAGCGATCTCGGGAAGAAACGCTGGGCCGCCGGTTGCTGGAGCTGTTTCCAGCCCACCGGGACCAGCTCTTCGCCGCCTACCGGCGGGTGGTCGACACCGGGGAGCCCATGTCCCGGGAGACCCTCTTTTACGAGGACGTGTTTGGGTCCGGACAGCGGCTCAACCGGGCCTTCGACCTGCGCGCGGTGAAGCTGGGAGACGGCCTAGCCATCACCTGGCGGGACACCACGGAGCGGTGCCGGACCGAGAAGACCCTCCGCGAGCAGGAGTTCCGGTTCCGGGCCATCTTCGAGAACAGTTCCGAGGCCATCCTGCTGACCGCTCCGGACGGGCGGGTCCTCGCCGCCAATCCCGCCGCCTGCCGCATCGCCGGACGGTCCGAGGCCGAAATCTGCGCCGCGGGCCGCGAGGGCATGGTGGACACCACCGAACCCCGCGCTCGGGCCTTCATGGAGACGCGGACCCGGGAGGGACACGCCCACGGAGAACTCACCATGAAGCGGGGCGACGGCAGCCGGTATCCCGTCGAACTGTCCTCCACCCTGTTCATCAATCCGGCCGGAGACCCGTTGACGGTGATCCTCTTCCGGGATCTCTCCGAGCAGAAGCGGCTCGAGGCCCGGAGCCGGAACCTCGCCGCCCTGGTGGAATCCACCGAGGATGCCATTTACGCCTCGGACATGGATGGGACCATCACGGACTGGAACGACGGTGCGACCGCTCTCTACGGGTACACGGCCGAGGAGGCCATCGGGAAGCCTCCCTCCCTGATCGTGCCTGAGGATCTGCTGCCCGACACCCAGAACCTCCTCGGCCTCCTCCGTGCTGGACAGCGGCTCCGCAACCACGAAACGCTGCGGCGGCGGAAGGACGGATCGCTCATCCACGTCTCTTTGACCGCTTCGCCCATCGTCCACGGGGACGCGACCATCTCCGGGATCTCCGTCATCGCCCGCGACATCACCGACCGGGTCCGGGTCGAAGCCGAACGGGACCGCATCATCCAGGAGCTCCAGGCCGCCCTGGCCGATGTGCGCACCCTCAGCGGGCTGGTCCCGATCTGCTCATGGTGCAAGCGGATCCGCAACGACCAGGGCTACTGGACGCAATTGGAGCAATACATCCAGGCTCACTCCCAGGCCCAGTTCACCCACGGGATCTGCCCCAGCTGCGTGGCCGAGTTCAATCTAGAACCTCCTGATCAGGGCAGCGGTCCCAGCGGGGCATGATGCCCGCTTGACCCCATAGGTCGTCATGCCGCAGGGCCCCCGCTCCCCTGGGCCATCTCCCTCCCGGAGCTCAGCCCAGGGCGGCCCATTCCGCCAGCACCCGCTGGGCCTGGAGGATGGGGCCATCCTGGGTGCCGAGGAGGGGCAGGCGCAGGGTGCCATCGGGGCTGAGGCTCGCGCCCCGGGTCCGCCCCACCCAGGCCATCAGCTTCGCGCCGTCGACGGGCGTCTGGGGGCTCAGGTGCAGCTTCAGCTGGCCCTTGTCCACGGCCACCTCGGAGACCGCCAGCAGCTGGGCCCGCAGCTTCACCTTAAGCAGCTCGAAGAAACGCTGCGTGTCCGCGTCGTCTTCGGGGATGTGCCCGAAGCGGTCCTCCAGATCCAGCTTGTAGAGCTCGAGGTCCCGTTCCTCCCGCAGGCGCGAGATGCGCTTGTAGGCCACCAGGCGCTCGGCGGCCTGGTCGATCCAGTGGCGGCTGAGCTGGGCGCCCGGCGCGAGACCGTCCAGCTTCACGTCGAAGCTGCCGCTGGGCTGGCCCTGCAGCTCCTGGAGAGTCTCCTCCAGCAGCTTCACGTAGAGCTCGAAGCCGATGTCGTGGATGTGGCCGCTCTGCTCGCCCCCCAGCAGGTTGCCCGCCCCCCGCAGCTCCAGGTCCATGGCCGCCACGCGAAAGCCCGACCCCAGCTCCGAGAAGTCCTCCAGGGCCTGGAGGCGCTTGCGCGCGTCCTCGCTGATCTCGTGCCTCGGCGGAATCATGAGGTAGGCGTAGGCGGGCACGTCGCTGCGGCCCACCCGGCCCCGCAGCTGGTAGAGCTGGCTGAGGCCGAAGGCGTCGGCGCGGTGGACG
>JARLGO010000332.1 GCA_031292655.1 Geothrix sp. | reverse complement strand
CGCGCGTAGTACCCGCTACGCTTTGACTCGCGTTCCTCGCCTCGCTCGCCCGGCGGCCCTCGCGCGGCCCCATGGGGGTTTGGTTAGGCACTCTAAGGCTTGAAACGTCAAGCTTCCGAACCTAGAAAGGTTCAGAAGCGATAGGTGATGGAAGCGCCGACGACCGTGCTGCCAGCCAGCAGTTCGAGGCCCCAGTTGGTGCCGATCCGCACGTCCGCCATGGCGACGGGTCCGAATTTGGTTTCCGAAGGGGGCCCCAGCTGATTCGAGACGGGGCCGAAATAGGATGGACTGCCTGGGTTGAGGGTGTAGTCGTATGCCTGCACGGAAAAGCCGGCTCCCAGTCCCAGCACCCATCTTGAATCGAGGCGATAGGCCATGCCCACGTGCATTTCCGAGGTGGGCCCTTTGCTTTGGATCCACGAGGGAGCCCCGGTGCCCTGGGTCATGCCCGTCCCATTGGAACCATTATCGAAGGAACGAGAGAACCCCCCGAAGATCCCATAGCTGGGGCCGGTCCACATGCACGTGACCATGAGGCCCTGATCGCTGGCGCCGATTCCGACGGACGTGGAATTCAGGCGATCGGAGGCGGAGTACTGGGCCAGCAGGGGCGCGGCCAGCAGCGGGAAGAGAAGCGCGCGATTCATAGAGCCTCCAGGGATCGGTCAAGGACGGGGACAGAGCCGGGCCTGCAGGCGATCCAGGAACTCGCGGCAGTCCTCGGGGGAAAGGGCGGGCATGGTGCCTTGGGCGGTCGTGGCCAGGGTCTTGCCGCTCACCCAGACATTCCAATGTCCGGTGCCAGCCATGCGGACTCGGGTGGTGCCGGGGGCCGCGTCCAGGAACAGCAGGGTGGCCTCCATGCTGAAGTGGGGATCGGCGGAATAACGCGGGTCCTCCCAGGCCTGGTAGATGTTGACCTGTCCGAGTGCCTCGTCCGCGCAGCGGATGTGAAAGCCCATGTCCATGAGCACCTCGAGGACTTTGGGGAAGACCTGGGCCTTCGGAAGGGGCAGGACGCGGATCTGGCTCTCCGCCTGGATTCTTGCCTGCTCCGGTGAAGGCAGCGGCGCCAGAGGCACGGACAGGTTAGGGGGCTGGCAGGCGAGGCCGCCCAGCAGGGCCAGCAGGCAGACCGGGACTGACCGGAAAGAATCCAGGAAGGGCATGGTTGCCTCCGCACAGAGTGTCAGGTGGGGTTCAGCTGGCCTTCTGCCTCGAATAGACCTGGAAAGAGCCGGCAGGTTGAAACCTGATCGGCGGGAACTCTTTCGACACTGAAGTAAAGAAAGAAGCGGCGCTTTCGCGCCGCTTCTCGTCACGAGCTGGAAGAGGGGTTCAAGCGTTCTTGAAGATGTCCATCACATCGTGCAGCAGCTTGATGGCTTCCTTCTTGGGCCGCTGGAAGGCGTTGCGACCCATGATGGAGCCGAACGCCCCGCCCTTGGCCAGCTCGGCCACTTCCTTCAGCACCTCGTCGGTGCCCTTGGCTTCGCCGCCGCTGAAGATCACGATGCGGCGGCCGCCGAAGGCGCTGCGCACCACTTCCTTCACCCGGTCGGCGAGGGTCTCGATGGGGATGCCGGTCTTCTCAAAGGTAGCGGCGGCCTCCTTCACCTCGAGGTGCTTCTTGGGGGGCTTCACCTTGATGACATGGGCCCCCAGCTGGGCGGCAATCTGGGCGGCGTAGCCGGCCACGTCCACGGCGGTCTCGCCGTCCTTGGAGAGGCCCGAGCCCCGGGGGTAGGACCACACGATGGAAGGCAGGCCCACGGCCTTGGCCTCGAGGATCAGCTCGCGGAGGGCCTCGTACTGCTCGTTGCGGGCGCCGCTGCCGGGATAGATGGTGTAGCCGATGGCGGCGCAGCCCAGGCGCAGGGCGTCCTCCACGCTGCCGGTGATGGCGCTGCAGGGCTCGATGCCCTTGCTCAGGCAGTCGCTGTTGTTGAGCTTGAGGATGAGGGGGATGTCACCGGCGTAGTCGGAAGCCACGTGCTCGATGAAGCCCAGGGGGGCGGCGTAGGCGTTGCAGCCCGCCTCGATGGCCAGCTCCACGTGGTAGCGGGGGTCGTAGCCGGCGGGGTTGGGCGCGAAGCTGCGGGCGGGGCCGTGCTCGAAGCCCTGGTCCACGGGCAGGATCACGAACTTGCCGGTGCCGGCCAGGCGGCCCGTGTTCATGATGCGGGCCAGGTTGGCCTTCACGCCCGGGGTCTCCGAGCTGTACCAGGACAGGATTTCACGCACGCGGGCTGTGGCCATGGATTCTCCTCAGGAATGCACAAAGGGACATTCTAGCGGTACCGCCCTAGAAATGCGCCGTGAGGCTGGCTCCGAGCCCCATGTCGGCGGTGTTCCCCTGGTGGGAAATGTTGTTGAGGTAGCGGAAGGTCAGGGTGGTGCGCGGGGTCCAGTGCCAGTGGAGGCCGATGTCGTGCTGCAGGCTGGGCTGGTCGAAGTGCTGGTAGGGCTGGGGCGGCAGGTAGCCACTCTGCCAGTAGAGCTGGACGTAGGGCTGGACCGTCCGCCACTTCCGGTACTCCCAGGTGGCGTGGAGCCCGACCCCGTCCCGGAAGCCGAGGGCCGTGTAGGCGGGGCTCCCGCGGGGGCGTTCGATGAAGGCCCCCCCGAAGTAGAAGACGTGCCGCGGGGCGGCCCGCCACTGGGCCGTGAGGCCGTAGCTCTGATCCCAGCCCGACTGGTAGACGTCGTAGGTGTGGGTGAGGGGCGGCTTCAGGCTGAAGGTGCCGGAGACCGTCCAGTCCTCGGTCTGGAGCAGGCGCTGGGTGAGGCCGAGCACGGGATCCTGGGTCTTGCCCACGATCCGCTCGTCGCTGAAGAAGGTGACCTTCCCGTTGTTGGCGACGGCGAGGGTCACCTGGTTCTGCAGCACCAGGTCGCGCCCGTACTGCTCGAATCCGATCCTGTGGAAGTCCTCGATGAGGGGGTCCAGGAAGCCGCCCGTGTGGTTCTGGATGGGCAGGAAGAACCACAGGTCCGTGCGGTCGGTGAGGCCGTAGCGGCCCTGCAGTTCGAAGCGGGCGATCTCCTCGTCCAGGAAGTAGAGGGTGGGAACCTCCGGATACCGGGCGGCGAGGGCCGAAAACAAATCGCGGGTGACGGAGATGCGTCCGGACAGGTCGCGAGGCGGGTTGTTCTGGAAGAGGTCCGAGTACTGGAAGGTGTTGGCCTCGATCCAGTTCAAGGCCCAGCGCCAGCGGCCCTGGCCCAGGGGCCTGGGATCCACGGGCTGGTAGGCCAGGGTGGGCAGGTACAGGGGAAACATCTCCCGGGTGGGGAAGGGGCCCATCTCGTGGAGGGGCTCCTCCGCCGCCAGTCCCAGGACCGCCAGGAAGGCCAGCGACGCCCGGCGCATCACATATCCCGGGGCTCAGGCCTTGCTGTAGTCGTAGAAGCCGCGGCCGCTCTTCTTGCCCAGCCAGCCGGCGTCCACGTACTTGATGAGCAGGGGGCAGGGGCGGTACTTGGGATCGCCCAGGCCCTCGTGCAGCACATTGAGGATGAAGAGGCAGGTATCCAGGCCGATGAAGTCCGCCAGGGTGAGCGGCCCCATGGGGTGGTTCATGCCCAGCTTCATGATCCCGTCGATGCTCTCGACCGTGGCCACGCCTTCGTAGAGGGCGTAGATGGCTTCGTTGATCATGGGCAGCAGGACGCGGTTGCTCACGAAGCCCGGGAAGTCGTTGCAGGCGATGGGCGTCTTGCCCAGCTTCCTCGACAGCTCCATCACCGCCTCGAAGGTGGTTTCGTCGGTGGCCAGGCCCCGGATGACCTCCACGAGTTGCATGACCGGCACGGGGTTCATGAAGTGCATGCCGATGAAGGCTCCGGGCCGCTTGGTGACGGCCGCCAGCTTGGTGATGGAGATGCTGCTGGTGTTGGAGGCCAGGATGGCGCCCGGTTTGCACGTCGAATCCAGGGTCTCGAAGAGCTGCTTCTTGACCTCCCACCTCTCGGTGGCGGCCTCGATGACCAGGTCGCAGTCCGCCAGGTCCTCGAGGCGGGTCGTCAGCTTCACGCGGGCCAGGACGGCGGCCTTCTCCTCCGCCGTCAGCTTGCCCTTGTCCACGCCGCGCTGGAGGTTCTTGTCGATGGTGGCGAGGCCCTTGCGCGCGAACGCCTCCGTGATGTCCTGCAGGAGGACCGGGTAGCCCGCCTGGGCGAAGACGTGGGCGATGCCGTTGCCCATCTGGCCTGCGCCGATGACGCCGATGCTCTGGATGTTCATTTGGGGATCCCTCCAAGGGCCAAGCTTACCCCTGGAACCCTGCGGCATCGGTCACCCCGGCTAGAATGGACCCTTCTCCGAGGATTCCATGGCTGCCTCCAAGACCCGCACAGACTGGGCCCTTTTCCTGCTCCGCCTCGCCGTGGGCGGCCTGGCCCTGCTGCAGGGCTTCTTCGTCCTCCGCCACGCGGGCGGCGCCATCACCCTGGCCCATGTCTCCACCTGGGGGCTGGCCTTGGGCGAACTGGTCTGTGGCGCCCTCATCCTCCTCGGCATCTGGGTGCCCCTGGCGGGGGGGATCCTGGCCCTGGTGCTGGGCTGGCCCCTGGTGCACGCCTGGATGCATGGCGCGGGCCCGCTGTCGAACCTGGGGGGCCTCTCCCGCCTGCTGGTGGCCCTGGCCTGCGCCATCGGCGGCGGCGGCAAGTGGGCCGTGGACCGCTGAGTCCCCGGCCGACGCTCGTATCCATGCGCGGGTCGTTTGAAGGAGCCGACTGATGCTGCGACCGCCCCACCCCCAGATCTTTGCCTTCGATGCCGAGTGGGTGCCGGATCCCGCCACCGGCCGGCGGGTGCTGGACCTGCCGAAGGATTTGTCCGACGAGGAAGTCGTGACCCGCATGTGGAGCTATGGCGGCGCCACGGAGGCCGATCCCCGGCCCTACCTGAAGACCATCCTCTGCCGGGTGGTGTCCATCGCCGCCGTGATCCGCACCGTGAAGGGGGGCGAGGTGCAGCACCGGCTCTACGCCCTGCCCGAGGGCCCCGAGGCCCTGCCCGAGGACGAGCTGCTCCGCCGCTTCCTGGTGGCCATTGGCGACCGGAAGCCCCAGTTGGTGGGCTTCAATTCCCGGGAGTCGGACCTGCCTATCCTGGTCCAGCGGGCCATGGTCCATCGCCTTTCCATCCCCGGCCTGGGGCGCAGCGCGGAGAAATGGGCACCGGGCGACTTTTTTGACCGCTACGGCAACCAGCACATCGACCTCCGGGAGATCACCGGCGCCTGGGGGAAGGCCTCTTCCACGCTGCATGAGCTGGCCACGGCCTGCGGCATCCCCGGCAAGCTGGGCACCGACGGCCGAAGCGTTGTCGACCTCTGGCGGGCCGGGGACATCCAGGGGATTGTCCGCTACAACCAGTTCGACGCCCTGACGACCTTCCTGGTCTGGCTGCGGGCCATGACCCTGTCGGGCCACCTCACGCCGGAACAGCTGGAGGCCGAGGAGGCCCAGGTGAAGGTCCTGGTCCAGCAGAAGGCCGCCCTGGATCCGGCCTT
>JARLGO010000331.1 GCA_031292655.1 Geothrix sp. | reverse complement strand
GGCTTCGATCCCCACTACGGGGCCCGTCCCCTCAAGCGCCTCATCCAGCAGGCCGTGGTGAACCCCCTGTCCCGCCTGGTCCTCCAGGGCCAGCTCCAGCCCGGAGGCCTGGCCCGGCTCCGGGTGGTGGACGGCCAACTCTTGGTGGAGGCCGAGGCGGTGCAGTGAGGGCCGGAGGCTGTAGGCTGGAACGAAGAGGAAGCCCCGGGAGGTAGTTCGAACCAACCGGCCCAAAGGCCAAAATCGATGTGGCCCGCCAGGCCGCGGTAGTGCTTATTTCCCACAACCCACAGCCCCTTGCCCACAGCCCATTCGAAACTTGCGTTTCACCCTCCCCGGACCGATGAGGTTCGGGTATCTGGAGTTGGCGTGCCTCTCATCCCCCCCATCCCAATCCTCATCGTGGATGACGAAGCGGACCTGCGCGACCTGCTGGTGGAGGCCCTGCAGGATCAGGGCTACGCCGCCGAGGGTGCCGAGGGGGGCGCCCAGGCCCTGGCCCGGGTACGGCAGCGCCACTTCCCCGTGGTCTTCACGGACCTCAACATGCCGGGGGGGTTGTCCGGCCTGGAGTTGCTGCGGGCCATCCGCGAGGATGACCCCCGGACCATGGGCATCCTCATGACCGGATACGCCACCACGGAATCCGCCATCCAGGCCTTGAAACGGGGCGCCTACGACTTCATCCAGAAGCCCTTCAAGCTGGCGGAAATCGAAGCCAGCCTGGAGCGGGCCTTGGATTACTACCGTGTGCGGCGGGAGAACGAGGAATACCAGCAGAACCTGGAGCAGATGGTCGCAACCCGCACCCAGGAGATCACGGGGCTGAAGAACGACATCGAGCGCCTTTTCGAGGGCTTCGTGAACGCCTCCGTGACCGCCATCGAGTCGCGGGACCCCAGCACCTCGGGCCACTCCAGCCGCGTGGCGGATCTGACGGTGGGGCTGGCGGAGGCCGTGAACGGCACTCCCAACGGACCCTATGGGGGGCTCTACTTCAACCCCATCCAGATCCGCGAGATCCGCTACGCCAGCCTCCTCCACGATTTCGGCAAGGTGGGCGTCCGGGAGCAGGTGCTTGTAAAGGCCAAGAAGATCGAGGGGGAACGGCTGGAGAGCATCTACCAGCGCCTCCACCAGCGGACCCTCGAGGCCCTGCGGGATCGCCTGCTGGAGGCCTGGAGCAAGGGACAGAGCTTCGACCACGCGGCCCTCGGGAACCTCCTGGCCCAGGAGGAGGAGGAGACCCGCCGCCTGATGGAGCTGGTCCGCCGCAGCAACGAGCCCACGGTGCTGCCCCAGGAAGTGGCCCTCGAGCTGAACCTCCTGCGGGACCTCACCTACCAGCACTGGTCCGGGGAACCCCGGACCCTCATCGAACCCGGGGACCTGGACCTGCTGAAGATCCCCAAGGGGAGCCTGTCCGCCCGGGAGCGGGAGGAGATCCAAAGCCACGTCACGCACACCTACCGCTTCCTCCGGCAGATCCCCTGGACCAGCGAGCTGGCGGGCGTGCCGGACATCGCCTGGGCCCACCACGAGCGGCTGAACGGGAAGGGCTATCCGCGGCAGCTCACGGAGCCGGACATCCCGGTCCAAAGCAAGCTCATGGCCGTCACCGACGTGTATGACGCCCTGACGGCCGCGGACCGCCCCTACAAGGCCGCGGTGAGCCTGGAGCGCAGCCTGGAGATCCTGGAGCAGGAAGCCCGCGTGAACCTGCTGGACGGCGAGGTCCTGCGGATCTTCCTGGAGGCCAGGATCTACGAACGCACCCTGGTTCCCGCGCGGACCCCATGATCCAGGAGCCCATCCTCATCGTCGATGATGAGGCCGACGTCCGGACGGCCCTCCTCGAGGCCCTGAAAGACCAGGGCTACTCCGCCGAAGCCGTGGCCAGCGGCGAGGCTGCCCTGGTACGCCTGGCGCAGCGGACCTTTCCGGTGGTCGTCACGGACCTCAACATGCCCGGCCAGACCGGCCTCGACCTCATCGGCGCGATCCGGCACCGGTTTCCCGATACGCTTTGCGTCCTCATCACGGCCTATGCCACCCTCGACACCAGCATCGAAGCCCTGAAACGGGGGGCCTACGACCTCATCCAGAAGCCCTTCCGCCTCGCCGAGATGGTGGCGGTGCTGAACCGGGCCCTGGACCACGCGAGCTTGCTTCGGAAGGTGAGGGCCTATCAGGGGGAACTGGAAAACCGCATCTTGAGCCGGACCCGGGATCTCCAGGAGGCCCAGGAGGAGGCCCTGGCCCTCTGCGAGCTCAGCCTCCAGGCCCTGGAGGCGCCCCTTCCCGCCTCTCTGGACCCCCTGCTGGACCGCCTCTCCAGCCGCTGGGCTCCGGATGGCCTGGGCTGCTACCGGCGGGAACCGGACGGGGGACTGTCCCTGGCGGTGGCCCGGGGGCCCCTGCCACTCCCGGAGCGGCTGGATCGCCCCCACCCCGG
>JARLGO010000330.1 GCA_031292655.1 Geothrix sp. | reverse complement strand
CCCGCAGGGCAACGTGGTTCGTTGTTCAAGGGACCTGACGCCGCGGGGCGCCCGGCTGGCTTCATCCCTCCGGGCGAGGGGCGGCGGGCGTCGCGATGCCGCGTCACGCTCGTCGCGCGTAGTACCTGCTACGCTTTGACGCGGGTTCCGCCCCGCGCGCGCCGGGCCCCCCAGGCGCGGCGCCGTGGGGTTTTGTTATGAGCTCTTTCGTTCCTTCCCCGGAGATCCCATATGGATACCCTCATCGCCTCCTTCGGCCTGCTCGGTCCCCTCGTGCTCCTCGCGGTGATCTGGGCCCTCAGCTGCCTCAAGGTCATCAACGAGTACGAGCGGGCGGTGGTCTTCACCCTGGGCAAGGTGAGCGATACCCCCAAAGGGCCGGGCCTGGTCTTCATCTGGCGCCCCTTCCAGAAGGCCGTGCTGGTGTCGCTGCGCACCACGGTGCTGGAGGTGCCGAGCCAGGACATCATCACTCGGGACAACGTGAGCCTCAAGGTCAGCGCTGTCGTCTACTCCAAGGTGCTCGATCCCAAGCAGGCCATCATCGGCGTGGAGAACTACTACTACGCCACCAGCCAGATCGCCCAGACCACGCTCCGTTCCATCCTCGGCGAAGTGAGCCTGGACGAACTGCTGGCGGACCGGGAGAAGCTCAGCATGCGGCTGCGGGAGATCATCGACCGCTCCACGGAGCCCTGGGGCGTGGAAGTGAATAGCGTCGAGCTCAAGAGCGTGGATCTGCCGGAGCAGATCCAGCGGGCCATGGGCAAGCAGGCCGAGGCCGAGCGGGAGAAGCGGGCCAAGATCATCGCCGCCGAAGGCGAGCTGATGGCCTCCCAGCAGCTGCTGGAGGCGGCCAACAAGATCAGCCAGAACCCCACCGCCATCCAGATGCGCTACCTGCAGACCCTCACGGAGATCGCCGTGGAGAAGAACAGCACCATCGTCTTCCCCCTGCCCATGGAACTCATGAAGGCCTTCGAGAAGTTCAGCGGGAACTAGGAGCCTGTCCAAGTATTCGCGCGGGGCCTTCCAATTACTTGGACAGGCTCCTAGGCTTCCAGCCCCGCCACGCCGCGGCCTCCGCCTTCGCCAGGGCGGAAGCCGCCGCGTGACCCGGCCCGTAGGCCTCGGCATCCACGCTGTCCGCCAGTTCCCGCAGGGGCTCCCTGCGCTCGGGGCGGAGGGTGGCCAGCCGCAGCAGCCAGCTGCGGGCGGTGTCCCCGGGTTCCACCGGCGCCGTCCTGCGGGTGCGCGCCAGGAGGGGGCGCAGGGCGCGGATGCGGCCGGGTCCTGCGGTCGGGAGCCGCCAGTGGCCCCGTCCGCGCCACAGCATCCAGGCGAGAATCGCCAATCCCAGCGCCCCGCTCGCGGCCTTGGACGGGGCCTTCCAGCGCCATTCCCAGCCCTGGAGCTGCCCCTGGAGCCAGGAGAACCCGGACTGCTGATCCTGGTCCGAGAACCGCACCACGTACCTGTCCCACCGGTACCGCAGGGCGTCCAGCCAGCGCTCGTAGGCGTGAAGGCCATGCAGGTCCGAGGCCAGGCTCGCCGCACCGATGGGCGTGGGATCGGACGTCCACCACCGGCCTTCATGCCAGAACTCCACCCAGCTGTGGGCCTCGTTCTGGCTCACCCGGAAGTAGCCGCCCTCGGGAATCCACGGGCCCAGCCGATAGCCGTTCACCACCCGGGCCGGGACCCCGCGGGCCCGCAGCATCAGGGCCATGGCCGAGGCGAAGTACTCGCAGTGACCCGCCCGCGTGCGCTCCAGGAAATCCTCCAGGGGATTG
>JARLGO010000329.1 GCA_031292655.1 Geothrix sp. | reverse complement strand
TCGCGGCGGTCATATTTGAAGGCCTCCTTCTTGGCCTCCTTGGGGCCTTCGCCGTGGAGGCCCAGGGCCTTGTCGAAGGAGATGGGGCTGTCCCCACCCAGCACCACGGTTTCTTCTTCGGGGGAGCCCTTTTCGCGGTGGGGTTTGGGGGCCGGCTTCTCGACCGGGGCTTCCTCGGCCCGCTCGATCTCGGCGGCCATTTCGCCATAGCTCATGGACCAGTCGGCCTGGATGAGGACCTTCGCCCCGCTTTCCTCCTCCATCTGGCTCAGGTCGCTGCGCTTCTCGTTGAGGACGGCCGCGGCAATGGCCGGGGCCAGCTTGACCCGGATCTCGCCGATGCCGCCCTTGGAGAGGATGCCGTGCAGCTTGCGGACCACGGAAAGCGCCATGGCCTCGATGGTCTTCACCTTGCCGGTGCCCGCGCAGGTGGGGCAGCTTTCGTGGTTGACGTGCTGGAGGCTGGGCCGGATGCGCTGGCGGGTCATGACCAGGACACCGAAGCGGTTGATCTTCCCCACCTCCATCCGGGCCTTGTCGGCCTTGAGGCAGTCCACCAGGCGGTCCTGGACGGACCGGATGTGGGACTCGCGCTTCATGTCGATGAAGTCGATGGCGATGAGGCCGGCCAGGTCCCGCAGGCGCAACTGCCGGGCCACCTCCTCGGCGGCTTCCATGTTGGTCTTGAAGGCCATGTCCTCCACGCCATCACCAGAGGTCTTGCCGCTGTTCACGTCGATGGCCACCAGGGCCTCGGTCTGGTCCAGCACCAGGGCGCCCCCGCTGGGCAGGCCCACCTTCCGGCCGTAGACGCGGTCGATCTGCTCCTCCAGCTGGTGGCGGGTGAACAGGGGCTTCTTGCCGGTGTAGTGCTTCAGGACGTCCAGGTACTGGGGCATGGTGCGCTTGAAGAAGGACTGGGCGGCGTGGAAGGTGTCCAGGTCGTCGATCTGCACTTCCTCCACGTCGGCGCTGAAGGCGTCGCGCAAGGTGCGGGTGACGACGTCGTCCTCCTGCCAGACGAGGCCCACCCCGTGGCGGTGCTTGTAGCGGTTCAGCACCTCCTTGTAGGTGTCGAGCAGGTATTCGAGATCCCGCTGGAAGTCCTCCTTGGTGACCCCCAGGCTGGCGGTGCGGACGATCACGCCGATGTCCTCGGGGATGTCCAGGGTGTCGATGAGCTGCTTGAAGTGGCGCCGCTCTTCGGTGGCCTCGATCTTCCGGCTGATGCCGTTCACGGGGTTGCCGGGGGTGATCACCAGGTAGCGGCCCGCCAGGCTGACCTGGCCGGTCATCATGGCGCCCTTGCCGCCCAGCTCCTCCCGCACGGCCTGCACGAGGATCTCCTGATCGCGCTGGAGGACATCCTGGATGCGGCCCCGGCGGCCGTCGCCGCTCAGGTCGCGGGGCAGCTCGCCCAGGGGCAGGAAGCCGTTCTTCTGGCCGCCGTAGTGGACGAAGGCGGCCTGGAGGCTGGTGTCCACGCGGACGACGCGGGCCTTGTAGAGGTTGCCCTTGATCTTCTCGTTGTGCAGGAATTCGACGTCGTAGTCGAACAGCACCCCGTCGATCAGGGTGGCCACCCGGATCTCTTCTGGATCCGTGGCGTTGATCATCATGGTTTTCTTGGGGCTCAAGGAGGCTCCTCTCGGGGCCCAGGGGCTTGGCTGCGGCTGACGCCCAGCAGGCTCAGCGGCCCTGGGGGGATGTTCTTGGGGATGGTGGATCGGGAAACCGAAGGGGGCCCTGCCCTGACTTCGGCCACCCGTGGGGAAAAATCGGGATGGTCGCGATCCTCGGGAAGGGGCGGTGCCTCATTCGACCCGCAGGATCTTCTAGCATTAAACCCACTTATTTTCGCCAGGGCAAGCCTCATCGGAGGGGAAGTTACAGGGATGTCACAGTCCGTAACAGGGCCCTTCACCCCGGGGACTCAGCATCAGGGCCATGAAGGAGGCATCCATGAGGATCCGAATCCTGGCCCAGACCGTCCTGGCCACCCTGGTGGGACTATCCGCCACCGCACAGACCGTCAAGGTGGACCCCAAGCTCACCACCTACAAGAAAGTGTCCGGCATCAGCGGAAACCTCAATTCCATCGGTTCGGACACCCTGAACAACCTCATGGCCTACTGGGTCGAGGGCTTCAACCGGAAATACCCCAATGTGAACATCCAGGTGGAAGGCAAGGGTTCCACCACCGCTCCCCCGGCCCTCATCGAAAGCACCAGCCAGCTGGGCCCCATGAGCCGGGAGATGAAATCCGAGGAAAGCGACAAGTTCGAGAAGAGGTTCGGCTACAAGCCCACCAAGGTCGCCGTGGCCATCGACACCCTCGCGGTGTTCGTGAACAAGGGCAATCCCATCAAGTCCCTCAGCATGCAGCAGGTGGACGCCATCTTCTCCAAGGGCCGGAAGGGGGGCTATCCCAAGGACATCAAGACCTGGGGCGACCTGGGCCTGACCGGGGAATTCGCCAACCGTCCCATCAGCCTCTACGGCCGCAACAGCGCCAGCGGCACCTACGGCTACTTCAAGGAGCACGCGCTGTTCAAGGGCGACTACCGGGACACGGTCAAGGAGCAGCCCGGCTCCTCCTCCGTCGTCCAGAGCGTCGGTGCCGACAAGTTTGCCATCGGCTACAGCGGTGTCGGCTACGCCACCTCGGGCGTCCGGGTGGTCCCCATGTCGGATGAGCGCAAGAACGGCGGCGCCGTCTTCGCGGCCACCTACGAGAACGCCCTCAGCGGCAAGTATCCCCTGTCCCGCTACCTCTACATCTACTTCAACCGGGACCCCAAGAAGCCCATCGATCCCCTGACCCGCGAATTCCTCAAGTATGTGCTCAGCAAGGAAGGACAGGAGATCGTGGTGAAGGACGGCTTCCTGCCCCTCACCGCCAAGATGGAAGCCGAGCAGGCCGCCATCCTGAAGTAGGTGCTCTTGACATGAGCGTGCCGGGGGATGCTCCGGCACGCTTGCTTCTTGTTGACCAGGATCCCCCCGCCCGTTTCCCTGACGAGACGACATGCCCAGCACCCCCTCCCACCAGGCCCATGCCAAGCGCATCGACCGGATCATGGCCTTCACCATCTCCGGGGGCGGCCTGCTGATCATCGG
Source organism: Geothrix sp. (assembly GCA_031292655.1). Lineage (GTDB taxonomy): Bacteria > Acidobacteriota > Holophagae > Holophagales > Holophagaceae > Geothrix. The sequence continues at coordinate 8,969 of JARLGO010000329.1, read as the reverse complement.
GGCCGTGGTGGCCATGCTCCTGTTCATCCTGAAGGAGTCCCTGCCCCTCTTCATCCCGCCCCAGTCCAAGGCCCTGGCGCCGCTTTCGGCTCCGCCTTCCGCGGGTGCCTGGCTGGATGAATCGGGTCAGGTGGCGGTGCTCCTGTCCCGCTCCGAAGGCCTGAAGGCGCTGCAGGTCCACGGAGGCAGCCCCCTGGGGGTTCCCGCGGGCGGGCCGCTCTTGCCCTGGCGTCGTTTCACTTCCCTGAACGCCCGGGGTGAGGCCCTGGTCATCGGAGCCGATGACCGCCTGTTCCTGGCCCGGCTGGCCTGGTCCAAGCCCGCCGGGGAGAACGATCCGGCCCAGTGGACCCTCGAGCCCCACTGGCAGGGCGGCCTGCCCCTGGCGCAGGTGCCCGACGAGATCCTCCATTTCCGCACCCTCGAGGGGAGCGGGCTGGAGGGCGCCTCGTCCCTCCGGATCCTGGCCCGGACCCAAGCTGGGCTCGAATGGTTCGAATCCCCCCTGGATGCCGCCGCGGCGCCGGCCTGGCGGCCCCTGCTGCTGGACCTCTCCCTGCATCCGTCCGCCGCGGCCTGGAGTGCCGATGGCCGGGACCTCTTCGTGGGAACGCGGGAAGGCCGCCTGCTGGACCTCGACCCCGAGACGGGTGCCGTCCTCTCCTCCCGTGAGTTTGAAGAGCCCATCCAGTCCCTGGGCTTTGCCCTGGGCCAATCCAGCCTCCTCGTGGGCGGCGCCGGTGGAAAGCTGGGGGCCTTCCAGCGGATCCGCGTGAACGAGGTGTTCCAGCTGCAGGCCTTCCACGCCTTCCCGCGGCTCGACGGCCCCGTGCTGGGCTTCCAGGCCAGCCAGCGGGACAAGCGCTTCCTCGCCTGGACTCCCCGCGAGGCGGTGGTGGACCACCTGACCACCGAACGCCGCCTGTTCTCCGCCCGCCTCGAAGGTCCGGGCCCCGCGGCCCTGGCCCCCCGAGGCGACCTGATCCTGTGCGCGAACGAGGCGACGGGCGCCCTCCGCTTCTGGTCCCTCGACGCGCCCCATCCCGATGTCAGCTTCGGCCTCCTCTGGGGGAAGACGCACTACGAGGGCTACGAGAAACCCGAATACGTCTGGCAGAGCACCGGGGGCTCGGATGATTTCGAACCCAAGTTCAGCCTGACACCGCTGGTCTTCGGCACCCTCAAGGGGACCCTCTACGCCATGCTTTTCGCCTTCCCCCTGGCCGTGCTGGGGGCCCTCTACACCTCCCAGTTCGCCACGCCGCGCCTGAGGAACAGCGTGAAGCCGACCATCGAGATCATGGCGGCCCTGCCCTCCGTGGTCCTGGGATTCCTCGGAGGCCTGGTCCTGGCGCCTCTCCTCGAGAGGATGGCGGTGGAGGTCTTCGTTTATCCCTTGGTCGTGCTGGTTCTGGCCCTGGCGATCGCGCCCTTCTGGGGGCGGCTTCCCCTGCCCTTCCGCAACGCCTTCGGCGCTGGGCGGGAAGTGCTGTGGATGGTCCCGGTGCTGCTCGCGAGCGTGTGGCTGACCAGCCTGGCGGGACCCTGGATCGAGCGCGTGGCCCTGGGTGGCAGCTACCGGACCTGGCTCCAGACGGCCCTGGGCATCAATTACGATCAGCGCAACAGCCTGGTGGTCGGGTTCGCCATGGGCTTCGCCGTCATCCCCATCATCTTCACGATCAGCGAGGATGCCCTGTCCAGCGTGCCCAAGTCGCTCACCTCCGCCAGCCTGGCCTGCGGGGCCAGTCCCTGGCAGACCGCCTGGCGGGTCGTCCTGCCCACCGCCAGCCCAGGCATCTTCTCGGCCACCATGGTGGGCCTGGGGCGGGCCATCGGCGAAACCATGATCGTGCTCATGGCCACGGGCAACACACCCATCATGGACTGGAGCCCCTTCAACGGCATGCGGACCCTCAGCGCCAACATCGCCGTGGAGATCCCCGAGGCCCCCCTGCACGGGACCCTCTACCGAGTGCTCTTCCTGGCCGCCTTCCTGCTCTTCATTCTCACGTTCCTCCTCAACACCGTCGCGGAGCTGGTGCGCCAGCGCCTGCGCCGCCGCTACGAGTCCATCTGATGAGAGGACTGACCGAACGCCTCCGGCAGGGCGGGATCTTCGTGTGGTTCTCCGGGACCCTGCTGGCCTTCTGCCTCGCCATGATCCTCTGCCTGGTGGGCTTCATCGCCGCCAAGGGCATGGGCTACTTCTGGCCCGGCCCGCTGGTGCAGGTGCAGACGCCGGAAGGCCCCGTGCTGGGCGAAATCACGGGAGAGGAAGGGGCCCGCGGCGAGACCACCGCCAAGATCCAGTTCCATGTGGGGAACCGGGAGATCTTCGGCCAGGACTTCCGCTGGGTCCCCACCGCCGGCCTCGGTGCGCAGGAACACCCGAAGGACGCGGTACTAATCGAACGGCTGGAGAACGGCCCCTTCATCGGGCGGGTCGTTTCCCTCAGCCACGAGGGCCAGGTGGTCGCCACGGGGGCCGCGGCCTTCTCGGGGGCCCTGGACCACCTCCCGGAGGCAGGCCGCCTGAGGCGCCACATCCATTCCATCGAGAAAGGACGGGTGGGCGACCTCAACCGGCGCATCGAGGGGATCCGCCTCTCCCGCCGCAAGCTGGAGGCGAGAGGCGACACCGCCGCCCTCCAGGTCCTGGATGCCAGGGCGGCCGAGCTGCAGAGGACCTACGATCAGGTGCAGGCCAGCCTGGAGCAGTCCCGGGCCGAGGCGAAGGCCTGGACCCTCGGCCTGCGGACCGCCGATGGTCAGGCCACGGAATTGCCCCTGGGCAGCGTGGTTCGGATCGTCCCCGCCAATGCCATGGGCCCCCTGGCCAAGCTCGGCGTCTACCTGTCCCGCCTCTGGGAGTTCGTGGCCGATGACCCCCGCGAGTCCAATACGGAGGGGGGCATCTTCCCGGCCATCTTCGGCACCGTGATGATGGTGCTGGTGATGTCGGTGCTCGTGGTCCCCCTCGGCGTCATCACCGCCCTCTACCTCCGCGAATACGCGCGCCAGGGCTGGCTGGTGCGGGCCGTCCGGGTGGCCGTGAACAACCTGGCCGGGGTGCCTTCCATCGTGTTTGGCGTGTTCGGCCTGGGGTTCTTCGTCTACGGCCTGGGCGGGAGCATCGACCGGCTCTTCTTCGCCGACCGCCTGCCGACGCCGACTTACGGCACCGGGGGCATCCTCTGGGCCTCGCTGACGCTCGCCCTGCTCACCGTGCCCGTGGTGGTGGTGGCCACCGAGGAGGCCCTGGGCGCCGTGGCCCGGTCCCAGCGCGAAGCCAGCCTGGCCATGGGCGCCACCCAGTGGCAGACCCTGTGGAACGTGGTCCTTCCCAGCGCCACCCCCGGCATCCTCACGGGGCTCATCCTGGCCATCGCCCGGGGCGCCGGGGAGGTGGCCCCCCTCATGCTCACCGGAGTGGTGAAGCTCGCCCCCGCCATGCCCCTGGATTCCACGTTCCCCTTCCTCCACCTGGACCGGAAGTTCATGCATCTCGGGTTCCACATCTACGACGTGGGCTTCCAGAGCCCCAACTCCGAGGCGGCCAAGCCCATGGTGTTCATGGCCTCCTTCCTGCTCCTCCTGGTGGTGGTCATCCTGAACCTCTTTGCCTTGAACCTCAGGCGGAAGCTGCGCGCGCGCCTGGGGGGGAGCACCTTTTGAACCCGAGACCCGGAGCCATCGACATGGAAATCGAGGACCCCCGCCCCGTGCCGGAGCCTGTGCTTCTGCAGGTGCCTCCGCCCAGCAGCGGCCTTCGCCCGGCGAGCCTCCAGCAGCCGGACCTGCCCCTGACCGATCCCTCCGTCCTGTCCGCACCCGTCATGGTGCAGGTGGATCGGCTGAACCTCTTCTATGGCGCCAAGCAGGCCCTGTTCGACATCAACCTCAAGGTGGCCCGCCACTCCGTCATGTCCTTCATCGGCCCCTCGGGCTGCGGGAAGAGCACGCTCCTGCGCTGCCTGAACCGCATGAACGACCTCATCGACGATGTCCGGGTCCAGGGCCGCGTGCTCCTGGGGGACACGGACCTCTATGCGCCCGGGACCGATGTGATCGCCCTGAGGAAGCGGGCCGGCATGGTGTTCCAGAAGTCGAATCCCTTCCCCAAGTCCATCTTCGAAAATGTGGCCTACGGGCTTCGGATCCAGGGGGAGGGCGACCGCGCCGTCCTCGAGCACGCGGTGGAACGGAGCCTGAAGGGCGCCGGGCTCTGGGATGAGGTGAAGGACCGCCTGAAGGACTCGGCCCAGGGGCTTTCCGGCGGCCAGCAGCAGCGGCTTTGCATCGCCCGGGCCCTGGCCGTCCGCCCGGAGGTCATCCTCATGGACGAGCCCTGCTCCGCCCTCGACCCCATCGCCACGGCCCGGATCGAGGAACTCATCCTCGAGCTGAAGCGCGAGTTCACCATCGTGATCGTCACGCATAATATGCAGCAGGCGGCCCGGGTGAGCGATCACACGGCCTTCTTCTGGATGGGCAAGCTGATCGAGGACGGACTGACGGAGAAGATGTTCACCAATCCCAGTCAGCGCATGACCGAGGACTACATCACGGGGAGGTTCGGCTGATGCGGCAATTCGACCAGGAACTGAGGGATCTGCGGGATGGCATCCTGGCCATGGCGGGGCTCGCCGAGGAGATGATCGATCTGACCAGCCAGGCGCTCGGGGAACGCTCCCGGGCCAAGGCCGACGAGGTGATGGCCCTGGACCGGAGCCTGGACGAGTGGGAACTGAAGCTGGATCGCCTCTGCATCGACATGCTGGCGCTGAGGGCGCCGGCGGCCGGGGACCTGCGCCTCATCGCCTCCAGCCTGAAGATCGTCCCGGAGTTGGAGCGCATCGGCGACCACTGCTGCAACATCGCCCGGCGGGCCACCTATGTGCATCCGCCCATCCTCTCCGGCGGGTCGCTGGAGCGGCTGGCCCAGGAGACCCGCAGCATGGTCCGGATGGCCGTGGATTCCTTCATCGGCAGCGATGCGGGCCTCGCCCGGACCGTGATCCAGGCGGACGATTCCGTGGACGAGCTCTACGGCAAGATCTATCGGGAGCTGCTGCGGCTCATGATGGCCGACCCCCTTTGCATCGAGCGCGCCAGCCACCTCATCCTGGTCATCAAGAACTGGGAGCGCATCGCCGACCAGGCCACCAACATCGCCGAAGAAGTGCTGTTCATCCTCGAGGGCCGCAGCGCCAAGCACACCTACCTCCAGGACCACGCCAAAGACATGTGAAAAGGACCCCATGCCGCGCATCCTGCTCCTCGAAGACGACACCGAAATCCGGCTCGGGCTAGAACAGCACCTCCTCCGGGAGGGCTTCAGCCTCCTCCCGGTGGGCACGGGGCGGGATGCCCTGCTGGCCCTCAACGCCTCCGGCCCCAGGCTCGACGCGGCCCTGCTGGACCTGAGCCTGCCGGACATGGACGGCCTGGATGTCCTGCGCGCCATCCGCACCCATGCCACCCTCAAGGCCCTCCCCGTGCTGCTGGTCACGGCCCGCAGCGAGGAGATCGACCGGGTGCTGGGCCTCGAACTGGGCGCGGACGACTACATTTCCAAGCCCTTCTCCGCCCGGGAACTGGCCGCCCGCCTGCGGGCGATCCTGCGCCGGTCCTCGCCTTTCGAAGGGGTGGAGCGCGCTCCCCAGCTCACCTTCGGTCCCATTGCCGTGGACCTCGACATGCATACGGCCCGGGTGGACGGGCAGATCGTGGAGCTGACCCGGCGGGAATTCGAGCTCCTGGCCTATTTCCTGGCCAACCCCCGGCGGGTCCTCACCCGCGAAAAGATCCTCCAGCAGGTCTGGGGACTGGAGTACCTGGGCGAGAGCCGCACCATCGATGCCCATGTCCGGCGGGTCCGTGCCAAGATCGGCGAGGCCGCCGCCGAGTTCATCGAGACCGTGGTGGGCGTGGGCTACCGGCTGGGCGGGCCCGCCGATTAGGGGCCATTGCGGAATGACCGGTGTCCTTCTGATGGTTCCGCCAGGCACCCTTAGACCCTGAAGACCTGGCTACTTGGGGAGGGCGGCGTCCTGAGGCCCCATCTCCAGCGGGAGGATCACCCGGAAGGTGGCTCCCTCTCCGGGCCGGCTCAGCACCGAGACTTCGCCCCCCATCAGCCGGCACAGGTGCTTCACGATGGCCAAACCAAGCCCCGTGCCGGGCTTGGCCTTGGCGGCCTGGGCCCGGTAGAAGCGCTCGAAGATGCGCCCGTGTTCGGCCTCGGGAATGCCGGGGCCCTGGTCCCGCACTTCCCAGACCTGACCCTGGGCCGTGAGGCGGAAGGCCAGCTCGACCCGGCCCCCGGGCGGGCTGAACTTGAGGGCGTTCGACACCAGGTTCTCGAGGATCTGGTGGAGCCGCAGGGGATCGGCCAGGATCGTGGCCTCCGGCGGCGCCTCCACGTCCAGGACCAGCGAGACCCCGGAAGCCGCGCCGCGGGGCTGCAGATCCCGCACCAGGGTGTCGAGGAAGGCGGAGAGCTCCAGGTGGACCGGCGCCAGATGCAGGGCGCCGCTTTCAATCCGGCTGAGTTCCGAGAGATCCCCCAGCAGCAGGGTGAGGCGGTCCACGGACCGCATGATGGACTGGGCCGTGGACCGGGCGGACTGAGGCAGCTCCTCGTCCTGGAGGTTCTCCGCGGCGATCCGGATGGCGGTCACGGGGGTCTTCAGCTCGTGGCTCACATTGGAGATGAACTTCTGCCGGGTGGTCTCGAGGGCCTCCTGGCTGGTGACGTCGTCCAGGGTGAGGAGGACGCCGCTCACGGAACCCAGGGGCGCGAAGGGGATCGCCCTCACGCGCAGGGTCCGCCCGGCCCGCGCCATGCGCCACTCGCACGACGTGCCGCGGTAGGCCTTCTGCACCGCCTCGGGACCCTCCTGGTTCCGGAAGACCTCTTTGATCGCCATCCCCTTCGCCAGGGGCGCGCCCAGGCCCAGGTGGCGCTGCGCGGCGGGGTTGAACTGCTCGAGGCTGCCCGTGGGACCGAAGAGGATCACGCCCTCCTCCAGCCGGGCCATGATGCCGGGCAGCAGGCTGTCCTCACGGGCCGCCCGCTCCTTGAGATCGACGTTCTCCCGCTCCAACTCGGACCAGGCCAGGGGCAGGTCCCCGATGGAACGGAGGGGATGACGGCCTCCCAGCAGCTGGTCCAGGGGTTCGGCGATGGGCCGCACCTGCCAGCGGGCCATGAGGATCAGTACAAAGGCGAGGGTGACCAGGAGTCCCAGGGTCCAGAAGATGGAGGTCCCCTTGTGGACGCTCATGCCCAGCCCGAACCCGAGAAAGAGCATGGAAACCAGGCAGATCAGGGCGCGGCCCAGGAAGACCGGCACCCCCGATCCACCGCCACGCTGGGTTTCCGGCTGGTCCATGCCCTCCGAGCATACACCGCCGGGGGCCCACCACCCATGGAACCTCAGCGAATTTACGCTCCAGTAACCTGCTCGGACCCAGTACAGTTGAAGGCTGATCATGGGAGCTCCCGATGTCTTTGAATGCTGTGATGCGCTGGCTCAAGCCCAGGGAGATGGTCTTCTTCGATCTCCTGGAATCCGCGGCCGCCAACGTCTACCAGGCCTCCCAGCTGTTCGACCTGGAGATCCGGACCGGGGACCCCGTCCGATTCGCGGAGCTGCGGCGCCAGATGAAGGATCTGGAACACATCGGCGACGACCTCACCCGCGAGATCATGGACCGGCTGAACCACACCTTCGTCACTCCCCTCGACCGGGAGGACATCATGCAGCTGGCCCACGCCATCGATGACGTGGTCGACAAGATCCATGCGATCTGCGAGCGCCTCATCCTCTACCGCATCGGGCATGTGATGCCCGCCGTCACCGAGATGAGCTCCCTCATCGTCGAGGGCTCGGGGGAGCTCCTGCACCTCATCCGGTTCCTGCGGAACATGTCCAACCAGAAAGAGATCCAGGACCGCATCCGGCGGGTGCACACGCTGGAGAACAAGGCTGACTCCATCTATCACGCGGCCCTGGCGCAGATCTTCGAGGCCCCCAAGGATCCCATCGAGCTCATCAAGTGGAAGGAGCTGCTCGAACAGATCGAGGATGCTTCTGACAAGATCGAGCTCGTGGCCAAGGTGATCGGGTCCACCGTCATGAAGAACGCCTAGGCCGGAGCCATCCCATGCATTCAGGCTTCATCCCGGCCCTGGTGATGATCGTCGGCCTCGCGCTGGCCTTCGATTACATCAACGGGTTCCACGACACCGCCAATGCCATCGCCACCGTGGTCTCCACGGGGGTCCTCAGCGCGCGGAACGCCATCCTCATGGCCGCCGTGCTCAACTTCGGCGGCGCCCTGCTGGGGACCCAGGTGGCCACCACCATCGCCAAGGGCATCGCGGACAGCCAGTTCGTGGTCCCCGCCGTGATCGTGGCGGCCCTCCTGGCGGCCATCGTGTGGAACCTCATCACCTGGTGGTTCGGCATCCCCTCCAGTTCCAGCCACGCCCTGGTGGGGGGCCTGGCCGGGGCGGTCGTGGCGCAGGCGGGCCGCGGCGCCCTCCACACCACCAAGCTGGAGGAGGTGGCGGTCTTCCTGGTGGTCTCGCCCGTGATGGGCTTCTTCATCGCCATGATCCTCATCATCGGCATCCTCTGGATCGTCCGGCGGCTGGCCGGGCACCGGGTGAACTTCGCCTTCAGGAAGCTGCAGCTGCTCTCCGCCAGCGCCATGGCCTTCACCCACGGGACCAACGACGCGCAGAAGGCCATGGGCATCATCGCCCTGGCCCTCATCACCTACGGCAAGCTCGCCACCCACGGCACCGTGGTGAACGTGCCCGTCTGGGTGAAGCTGGCCTGCGCCACGGCCATGGGCTTCGGCACCATGTCCGGCGGCTGGAAGATCATCCGCACCATGGGATCCAAGATCGTCAAGCTGCGGCCCATCCACGGCTTCGCCGCCGAGACCGCCGC
>JARLGO010000328.1 GCA_031292655.1 Geothrix sp. | reverse complement strand
GTGGGCGCGCCCAACAAGAAGAAGTTCATTCCCGTCGCCGCAAAGATGGTCGCGAAGTACCGCGAACCCATGTGCAAGGCCTGCCACGGCTGGGCCAATGGCAAGCTGACCACCAAGGCGATGAAGATGAAGAAGAAGTAGTGCTCTGCGGCCGCCTATAGGCCGAGGAGCGTGCGGGCCTCGGCCTCCATGCGATCCAGCAGGGCGGAGTCCGTCCGGCTCTGGAGGTAGACCTTCAGTTTGGGCTCGGTGCCGCTGGGCCTGAAAGCCGCGAAGGCGCCGCTTTCCAGGCGGAACTTCAGCACGTTGCTGCGCAGGATGGGCTGGGCCACCGGGCGGTTGTCGGGCCGGTCGAGGATCGTCTCACGGCGGCCCTCGCCGTGCCAGAGACCCGTCTGGAAGTCCTCCCAGCTGGCGACCCTCTCGCCGCCGAGGGTGGCGAGGCCCGCCGCGCGGATGCGCTCCATGGCGGCCGCGAAGCGCGTGGCGCCGCCGGGCCTGGGGTCCTCGAGGTTCACCAGGCGGTTGTGGAAGGTCCCGACCTGGGCCATCAGGGCCTTCACCGCCTCGAAGAGGGTCTGCCCCTTGGCCTTGTAGTATCCGGCCATCTCCGCGACCACCAGGGCCGCCGTGACGCCATCCTTGTCCCTCAGGCTGGGGGGGATGAGCATGCCGTAGCTTTCTTCGGCGCTGAAGGCATAGGCCTCGCCCAGGGCCTCCAGCCGGTCCATGCACACGGCGATGTTCTTGAAGCCGGTGAGGGTCCACACCACCGGCAGCCCATGATGACGGGCCACTTCGGCCATGAAGTCGGAGGTGACCACGGTGCTCACCACCGCGCCCTGGAGGCCCTTTTGCGTGCAGAGGTAGTCGAGCGTGAGGCCGGCGAGATCATTGCCGGACATGAGCTCCCAGAGGCCATTGCGCTTGGCCACGACGCCGATGCGATCCGCATCGGGATCATTGGCCAGGAGGACTTCCGCATCCATGGCCTCGGCCTCCCGGAGGGGCGCCGCATAGGCCGCCAGCTCTTCGGGGTTGGGCCTGGGCGCCGTGGGGAAGGTGCCATCCTGGATGCCCTGGCTGGGACTGACGGACAGGGGAAGGCCGGCCCGCTCGAACAGGGTGGGCACGAAGGCGATGCCCGTCCCGTGGAAGGGCGTGTAGAGGATCCGGGCCGGCGTGAAGGGCCGGGGATGCTGGAGCAGGCTGTTCCCGAGGGCCAGGTAGGCTTCCTCCACCTCAGGCGGGATGGGACGGATGCGGCCCTCGGGCGCCACGGGCGGTTCGGGCACCATGGGGAGCAGGGCCATCCGGGCCTCGATCTCCCCGTCCCAGGGATCCACCACCTGGCCGCCGAGGTCGTTGTAGGCCTTGAAGCCGTTGTACTCCTTCGGATTGTGGCTGGCGGTGATGATCACCCCGCAGGCCGATCCCAGGGCCTTCATGGCGAAGCAGAGGAAGGGCGTGGGCAGGGGGCGCCGGCCGATGAACACCTGGTAGCCCGCCGCGGCCAGGACCGCGGCGCTTTCGGCGGCGAAGACATCGGACTTGATCCGGGTGTCGTAGCCCACCACGGCGACCTTCTTCCCGGGCGCGTGGGCGTCGGCGACGGCGGCCAGGGCCAGGGTCGTCCGGCGCACGTTCGGCTGGTTCATGCGCCGCAGGCCGGCGGCCATGAAGCCGCGCAGTCCTCCGGTCCCGAAGGCCAGGGGTTCGAAGAACCGGTCCTCCACTTCCGCCAGGGCCGCGGCATCTCCGCCCTCGGCGGCCCGCACCAGGGGCTCCAACTCGGCGCGGAGCTCGGATTCCAGGTGGGGGAAGGACAGGTACTGCTTCGCGGCGCTCAGGGACATGGGAACCTCGCTGTGTCCATGCTACGTGATGATCGATTCGGCGGGGATCACGCCCCGCCCAGGGCGATGTCCTCCAGCAGGATGCTGAGGCCGGCGCTGCTGCCGTACCAGCGGAGGTCGCTGCCCAGCGCCACGATGCGCGTGAGGAAGTCCCGCAGGTTCCCGGCGAAGGTGAGCTTGTCCACGGGCTCGGCCAGCTGCCCGTCGCGGATGCGCAGGCCGCTGGCTCCCACGCTGAGATCCCCGCTGACGGGGTCCACCGTGTGGAGGCCCATGATCTCGGTGATGAGCACGCCGTTGCCCGCCAGGCGGTGGAGGGCTCCGGGCGCCAGGTTCCCGGGGAGCGGGAACAGGTTGAAGGTGGTGGCGCCGGGCTGGCTGCCCAGGCCGCGGCCCGCGCTGGCGGTGGGGGCCATGCCCATCTCCGCGGCGGTCTTGAGGGTGTGCAGGTAGGTCTTCAGCACGCCGCCTTCCACCAGCATGTTGCGCCTCGTGGGCAGCCCCTCGGCGTCCCAGGGCTCGGTGCCCAGGGCGGGGCGGCCGGGAGCCTCCGTGAGCCGGCCATCGTCCACCAGCGTCAGCAGGGGGGAGGCGATGGATTCCCCCAGCTTGCCGGCGAAGAGGCTCCGCTGCTTCAACACGGACTCCGCGTCCAGCATGCCCGCCACGATGCCCAGGAGATCCACGGCCACTTCCGGATGCAGCACCACGGAGTACTTCCCGGCCGGCAGCCGCTGGGGGTTCAGCTTCCGCTCGCCCTTGAGGGCCGCCTCCGCGCCGATGGCGGCCAGGTCCAGATCCGGGTGGCGGGAGGCGTCCCAGTGCCAGGAGGCCTGCCGCTCCTCTCCGTCGGCCACGGCCAGGTCGATGGCGGCGGAACAGCTGGAATAGACATCGGGCGTCCGCACGCCCTTCTGGGTGAGCAGGAGGCTGGCGCCGGTGCCGTCGCTCCAGGCGGCTTCCCGGACGGCGGCGACTTTCGCCGAGGCCCGCCGGGCCTCGGCTTCTAGCTCCAGGGCCCAGCCGATGCGCTGCTGGGGGGTGATGGCTTCCACCGAGGCGTCGAAGCGGCCCGGGAGGTCGTCGGCGCCCGAGGGATCCGCCTGCCGCAGCCAGGGGTCCTCGTCGCCGAGGGCGCTGAGTTCCCAGGCCTGGGCGAAGAGGCCGCGGAAATCCGCGGCGGCGAGGTCCGTGGTGGTCGCCAGCCCCGTCCGGAACCCCTTGCCGCCCGCTCGGATCACGCGCACGCCCAGGCCGCCGCGCTTGCTGGCGGTGAGGTCCTCCAGGCGGCCGTTCTGGACCTTGGCCTTGCGGCTGCGCGACACGGAAATGAAGGCCTCGGCCCCCTCCGCGCCCAGGGAGAGGGCGTGCTGGATCCCATCCTGCAGGCGG
>JARLGO010000056.1 GCA_031292655.1 Geothrix sp. | reverse complement strand
TCGGTGATGTCGTCCTGCATGGTGCCGCCCCACTGCTTGAAGCTGGCCTCCCAGAACTTCCGCCCGTAGCCCGTGGAGCCGCGGAAGTTCATCTGGAACACGGCGTAGCCGCGGCTGGCCAGGAACTGCACCTCGGGGTTGAACCGCCAGGTGTCGCGGTACCAGGGCCCGCCGTGGGGGTTGACCACCACCGGGAGGCCCTTGGCGGCCTTCCCCTTGGGCAGGGTCAGGTAGCCGTGAATGGCGAGCCCATCGCGGGAGGTGTAGACCACCGGCTTCATCTCCGCCAGATCCTGCTCCTTGAGCCAGGGGGAGACTTCCCCCAGCAGGGTGAGCTTCCCCGAGGCCCTGTCGAACAGGTACCGGCTGCCGCGGGTGCGATCACTGGTGGTCGAAACGATGAATTTGTCCTCGGCCTTGTCGTGGGCGCTGAAGGCGATCTCGTAGCCCGGGAGCTGGGCCTGGACCTTGTCGAACATGGCCTTGGCCTCGCGGTCCAGGAAGTGCCGCTGGATCTTCCAGGTGGTGAAGGTGGCCGCCAGGAGGACCTTCCGCTTGCGGGAGTAGGCCAGGCCATCCACATCCACGTCGGGATGTTCGAAGATCAGCTTCCCTTCCTTGGCGGTGGCGGGATCGAACTCGAAGATCGCGGCCTTGTCCCGGCCACGATTGGAAGACACGTAGAGCCGCTTGTCATCGAAGGTGAAGAGGAGGGGGGAGAGGCTCTCCTTGAAGTTTGTGGTGACGATCGGCTTGAAGGGATCCTGCTCCTTCTCGCGGTAGAGCAGGGAGGAGTTCACCCCATCGGTGGTGATGGCCACCCGCAGGTGCCCGGCGTGATCGGTCATCCAGCCGGTGATGTTCCCGGGGTTCTGGGCGACCTGGGTCTCCTTGCCCGTCTTGACGTCCACGCGGTACACGTCGAAGACGCGGGGATCCCGCCGGTTGTTGGAAAGAAGCACGAACTGGTCGTCGTCCTCCAGGACATCCACGATCTCGGCCCGCAGCTTTTCCCCGGGGGTGAGGTCCCTGAGGTCCTTTCCCGCCAGGTCCACGCTCACCACATGGAAATTCTCGTCTCCGCCGAAATCCTTCGCATAGAGGATCCGATCCCCTTTCCAAAAGTAGCCCGAGATGTCGCGGGCCGTCTCGGAGGTCACCCGGGTCTCGGCCCCGCCCGCCAGGGGCCGCACGAAGACGTTCAGGCGGTTTTCAAAGGGGGCGACCCAGCTCAGGTATTTGCCGTCGGGCGAGAGGGCGAACCCCGTCTTCTCCGGGTTCCGGAAGAAGTCCTGCAGGGTGGGTGGGGCGGCCAGGGCTGGCCGGGGAGCAAGGACCAGGCCCAGGGCCAAGCCCAGGAGCATGGTCCGGATGAAAACCCGTGACATGGGACCTCCGATCGAGGGTGGAGGGTTTCAGGAAACGGACAGATGGAGCCCTGCCCGCAGGGGGTTGGCCCAGACTACGCCCCTGGAGGCCGATGGATTAGGCAGAAAAAATCCGCCAAGGGGCGAATCCCATGGTGGATCAGGAGGTGGAGAGATCTAGGCCTCGGAGCGCTTTCCCGACTTCCTCTTCCCATCCTTCGAATGCTCGGGGCTGTGCTCAGGCGCGCCCAGGGGCACTCATAGGACCGGGCTCAGCCGTCCGAGCGCTTTTCCGACTTTTTCCGCTCGTTGGTGTCCAGCACCCGCTTGCGCATGCGGATGAAATTGGGGGTGACCTCCACCAGCTCGTCGGGTTCGATGTACTCCAGGGCCTGTTCCAGGGTGTGCTCCCGGGGCGGGGTGATGCGGGTGGCCTCGTCGCTGCCGCTGGAGCGCATGTTGGAGAGCTTCTTGGCCTTGGCCACGTTCACCACCAGGTCGTTCTCGCGGGCGTGCTCGCCCACGATCATGCCCTCGTAGCACTTGGTGCCGGGCTGGATGAAGATGACGCCGCGCTCTTCCAGATTCATCAGCGCGAAGCCCACGGCCTCGCAGGTGTCCATGCTGATGAGCACGCCGTTCTTGCGGCTGGTAAGCTCGCCCTTGTGGGGGCCGTAGTGGCTGAAGAGGCTGTGGATGATGCCCTCGCCCCGGGTGTCGGTCATGAACTCGTTGCGGAAGCCGATGAGGCCGCGGCTGGGGATCTTGAAGTGGAGGCGCAGGCGGCCCCCCTCG
>JARLGO010000327.1 GCA_031292655.1 Geothrix sp. | reverse complement strand
GAATCCCGAGGCCATGGCCGACCTGGACGGGTGCGACGTGGACCTGACCCCGATCCACGCCACCCGCGCGCGGAGCGCCCTGCTTGCGGCCTTCGGCTGGTATTTGATCCTCTTCGACCAAATGAAGGAGAAGGACGCCGTGGTGGCGGAGACCACCCTGAGGCTCTGATCGCGGGGCCTCCCGCCCGCCGGTTCCCCCAGGTCGGGGGAGCCGGCGGGCGATGGATCAGGCCTGGTCAGGGGGGTCTAGGGTCTGTTTTCAAAACAGACCCCAGCTCGAGCCTTCCGGGAAGGGGCCTTCTGGTCCACCCTGGATAGCTCCGAGGTCTTTTCATGCGCCGATCCCTGTGTCCCCTGGTCTTCTGTCTGGCGATCCCCGCGCTGGTGGCCGCCGCCCCCAAGGTCGGCGTCGCAACGCCGCATTCCGTGGGTCTGGACCTCGCGGGAATGGACCGCACGGTGGCCCCCGGCGACGATTTCTTCGCCTATGCCAACGGGGCCTGGGTCCGGCGCACCGAGATCCCCGCGGATCGCGGCTCCTATGGGGTGGGACACCAGGTGGCCGACCTCACGGACCGGCGGACGGCGGATCTGATCAAGGCCGCCGCGGCCTCGAAGGCCCCGGCCGGCTCCGACCTGCGCAAGATCGGCGACTGCTACACCAGCTTCATGGACGAGCAGGCCATCGAGGCCAAGGCCCTGAGCCCCCTGAGGCCCACCCTCCAGGCCATCGAAGCCATCGCGGACCGCCGGGCCCTGGCCCACTACCTGGGGACCACCCTGCGGGCGGACGTGGACGTGCTGAACGCCACCAACTACTACACCGCCAACCTGTTCGGCCTCTGGGTGGCGCAGGACCTGGACGATCCCAGCCGCTACGCCCCCTTCCTCCTCCAGGGCGGCCTGGGCCTGCCCGAGCGCAGCTACTACCTGGATCCCTCGGAGGGCATGGCGGCCGTGCGCAGCCAGTACCTGGCCCATGTGACGGCCATGCTGAAACTGGCGGGCCTGCCCGACCCCGACCGGCGGGCCGCCGGGGTGCTGGAACTCGAAACCCGCATGGCCAAGGTCCACGCCAGCCGCGAGGAATCGGGCGATGTCCTCAAGGGCAACAACCACTGGACCCGCGCCGACTTCGGCAGGAAGGCGCCGGGACTGGACTGGGAGGCCTTCTTTGCCGCGGCCGAACTGAAGCAGCCCGCGGTCTTCGTGGTGTGGCAGCCCGCCGCCTTCACGGGGCTTTCGGCCCTGACCACCGAAGTGCCCCTCCAGACCTGGAAGGACTACCTCACCTTCCATGCCATCCAGCACCGGTCGCGGGTGCTCCCCAAGGCCGTGCGGGACCAGTCCTTCGCCTTCTACGGCAAGGTGCTGAGCGGCGCCTCGAAGCCCCGCGAGCGCTGGAAGCACGGCGTGGACCAGACCAACGAGGCCCTCGGCGAGGTGGTGGGCAAGGCCTACGTGGCCCGGTACTTCCCCCCGGCCGAAAAGGCCCGCGCCCAGGAGATGGTGGACCACATCCTCGCCGCCTTCCGTACCCGCATTGAGCACCTGGACTGGATGTCCCCGGAAACCAAGGCCAAGGCCCTGGCCAAGCTCGCCACCCTCAAGGTGGGCGTGGGCTATCCGGACCGCTGGCAGGACTACCGCGGGCTGAAGATCGTGGCGGGCGACGCCTTCGGCAACGCCGAGCGGGCCGAGCGCTTCGAGTACGAGCGGAACCTGCGGAAATTGGGGCGCCCCATCGACCGCTCGGAATGGGTGATGACGCCCCAGACGGTGAATGCCGTGAACCTGCCCGTCATGAACGCCCTCAACTTCCCGGCGGCCATCCTGCAGCCCCCGTACTTCGATCCGAAGCGGCCCATGGTCATGGACTACGGCGCCATCGGCGCCGTGATCGGCCACGAGATCAGCCACAGCTTCGACGATTCGGGGTCGCTCTTCGACGCCAGCGGCAAGCTCAACAACTGGTGGACGCCGGAGGACCTGAAGCACTTCCAGGCCTCCGCCGAGCAGCTGGTGAAACAGTACGACGCCTACCAGCCCTTCCCGGGCCTGCACGTCAACGGCCGGCAGACCCTCGGCGAGAACATCGCCGATGTGGCCGGCCTGGCCGCCGCCTATGACGCCTACCGCCTTTCCCTGCGTGGCAAGGAAGCCCCCGTGGTGCAGGGCTTCACGGGCGACCAGCAGTTCTTCATCAGCTATGCCCAGAGCTGGCGGGAGAAGAGCCGCGAGCCGCTGCTCCGCCAGCAGATCCTCACGGACGGCCATGCCCCGGCGGCCTACCGGCCCGCCACCGTGCGGAACCTCGATGCCTGGTACCCGGCCTTCCAGGTGAAACCCGGCCAGGCCCTGTTCCTGGCCCCCGCAGACCGTGTAAAAGTCTGGTAGGAGGTACTTCCATGGCCTTGCTCGATTCCAACCGCAGCATCCTGGTCGTCATCGACTTCCAGGGCAAGCTCGTCCAGATGGTCCACCGTCCGGCCCTGGTGCTGGAATCGACGCGGCGGCTCATGCGGCTGGCGGACCTCTTTTCCGTGCCGGTGGTGCTGACGGAGCAGTATCCCAAGGGCCTCGGGCCCACGGAGGAGAGCGTCCGGGCGACCTTCGACGGCCTGTCCACGCCGACCTTCTTCCTGGAGAAGACCTCCTTCGGCTGCTGCGGCGATTCAGGCTTCGAGGCCCTGCTCCACCAGGCCCGGCCCGGCCTGCCGCCCCAGAAGCGCCAGATCGTGGTGGCGGGCATCGAGACCCACGTCTGCGTCATGCAGACCGTGCTCGAGCTGCTGGCCTCGGGGCACGAGGTCCAGCTCTGCTGGGATGCGATCAGCGGCCGGGGCGAGGAGTACCGCCGGCACGCCCTGGACCGCATGGCCGCCGCCGGCGCCACCATCACCAACCACGAGTCCGTGGCCTTCGAGTGGGCCCGGGACAAGAACCACCCCCAGTTCAAGGCGCTGTCGGCCCTCATGAAGGAAGGACAGCCCCAGGGCTGATTCAGGCCTAGGAGAGAAGCACCTCCACCAGCCGCTCCGGCGCGCTGATCATGGCGTCGTGGCCCGTGGCCATCTCGACGACCGTCCAGCCGGGCTGGGCCCGCACGCGCTCCCGCATGCCGGCCATGGAAGGCAGGGCCGGCGCATGGCAATCGATGAAGGTCCGGGGCAGGGCGCGCCAGGCGGCCTCGTCGAAAGCGAGGGGCGCGTCGTAGACGCCGCCGGGCTGGGGGTTGAGCCGCCGGGCCACCCAATCCCGATCGGCCCCTTCCAGCCCGAAGATGGCCGGATCCGGCGGGGGCAGCTGGCCCTGCTCTGCGATGAGGTGCCGGCGCTCCCTCTGGATGGACTCTGGATGGCCCGTGGACCAGGCCTCGCCCGGGCGGGGCACGACGGCGTCCAGGTAGACCAGCCTTCCGATGCGCCGGGGCTGGCGGGCCGCGGCGCCGGTGATCACCATCCCCGCGTAGCTGTGCCCCACCAGGACACAGCCCTCCAGTTCCTCCGCGACCAGGACGGAGGCCACGTCCTCGATGTGCGTATCGAGGGTGATGGCCGGTGACATCAGGTGGGCCCGCTCGCCCACGCCCGTGAGGCTCACCGTGAAGGCCCGGTGGCCCTGCCTCCAGAGGGCGGGCAGCACCCTGCGCCAGCACCAGGCCCCGTGCCAGGCGCCGTGGACGAGTACGAAGTCGGTCAAGGGATCCTCCCGCGGCTCTGGTTTGCCCTTACACGCTGACGCGAGACCGCCCGCTGGACAAGGGGCTTCCTCCCCCCTCAGGCTGGAGGCATGCCCCGCATCCACGGCCACAGCGTCCCCGCCCTTTTTCCGGACTCGGGCCCCGTCTCGGTGATGCTCTTCGGCGAGGCCCCCGGGCCCCGGGGGGCGGACCAGTCCTCCATCCCCTTCTGGGGCGATGGCGCGGGCATCACGGTCTACCGCGCCCTGGCGGCCACCGGCCGGGCCGAGGTCCCCGAGGCCGCCTGGGCGGACTGGGACGGCGCGCGGTTCAAGGACCTGGACCTGAGGCCCCGCCTGCGGGGCACGGCCCTCAGCAATGCCTACCCCGCCTGCCCCACCAAGGACGGCGAGCACTTCCATGCGCCCTCGAACCGGGACCTGCTGGCCCCCGCCAACCTGGAACGGCTGGCGGGGGAGCTCGCCCGGGCCGCGGCCGGCCGAACCGCCCCCCTGCGCGTCATCGCCCTGGGCAAGCGGGCCCAGTGGCTGCTGGGTCCCATCACGGAGGCCCTGGCCCTCGAGCTTTGCGCCCTGCCCCACCCCAGCACCCAGGGGCTGCTGCAGGGGGCGCCCCAGCGCGGCAAGGGGCTGCGGCTGGCGGACCTCCGGGCGGCGTGGCAGGAGAACCTCCAGGGGCTCCTCGCGGGCTGACCCGGGGCCCCTGCGAAGCGGACCGGAGCCGGAACCTTCTGGGGCCCTGGCGCCACCCATGGGGGGTGGGCGGCCCGCACGCCGCGACACGGGGAGTTCTGTGACAGCCAAGCCTCCATTCCTCCAGGGAAGCCGGTCCGCCCTGGCCGCCCCCCCGGGCCAGGACGGCCCCATGCTGTCGCTCGGCTGGCTGCTGGGCTTCAGCACCGCGCTGATCGTCGCGCTGGTCATGGGGGCCTTCACGTACCTTCAACAGCTCCGGGAAGACCGCCGCGACGTGGAGGACCACCAGGTCATCCTCTCCCAGTTCATCAGGCCCCTGGTCCCGCAGATCGAAAGGGCCGGCAGCCTCCCGGAAGTCCAGACGCTGCTGGAGGACTTCCAGGCCGCCGTCACCCGGCGGGGCCACGCCCATCTCGTGCTGGAGCTGCAGGACGGGACCGGCCGCTCCGTGATCGCCTCCCGGCCCATTCAAAGGCGGAAGGGCGGCTCCGTGGTGCTGTTCCAGTCGCTTCCCGTGCGGTCCCGCCTGCTGGCGGGCGGCAGGGGGGCCCTGGCGGCCTGGGACGATGATGCCGCGCTGGGATCCGCGGCCCGGCGGCACTGGTACAACTGGCTCATCGACAACATCCTCATGGCCCTCGTCATCCTCGGCGCCCTGCTGGTCTCGAACGAGTTCCTGGTCCATCGGCCCCTCCGCCGGGTGCTGAACACCCTCCGCCTCATGAGCCGGGGCTACGCGGGCCCGGTCGGGCCCAGGGACCGGATCCGGGAGTGGCACCGGCTGATGACGGGCCTCCGGAAGCTGGAGCAGGATTCGGAGGAGACCGCGCGCCGGCTGGTGGAGGCCGAACGCCACGCCCTGGCCGCGATGGGCCCGGCGCGGACCAGGGGAAGGGAGGAGGCGACCTGCGGGGCCCTCCCCCGGCAGCCCGGCCTCCCGCGGGTCCCGCCGCCGGAGCCGCACCTGGACCCGGCGCCAGGGGAGCGCCAGCGGGAAGTCATGCTGCAGTACCTGCAGGACAAGTGCCGCATCCTCGAAACGCAGGACCCCCAGGATCCGGAGGTGAGGCGCTACGCCCGCGAGGTCTGGGAGAAGGATGTGCTCCAGGCCGAGATCCTGAAGGAGATGGCCCTGCGGTCCCGCCTCGATGACCAGGCCTTCCGCATCCTCTACCCGGAGAGCCAGGCGAGGATCACCCGGCATGTGGAAGCCCTCATCGAGCGCCACCAGGAACAGCTCCGCACGTGCGAGGGCGAACTCCGCGAAACCATCGAGGAGGAGGGCGTGCCCCTCCTGGAATTGCAGGCCCGCGTCAAGCATGCCGCCGGGATCTTCCGCAAGATGCAGGCCGAGGGGGCCGAGCTGGAGCAGATCAAGGATGTGTTTGGCTTCCGGGTCATCGTGCCGGAGACCGTCCACTGCTACCAGGCCCTGGCCGCCGTGCACCGCCGCTTCCAATCCTTCCCGCTCCGGTTCAAGGACTACATTGCCGCCCCGAAGGCCAATGGCTACCAGAGCCTGCACACCTACGTGGCCGGCCCGGACGGACTGAGCTTCGAAGTCCAGATCCGCTCCTCGGCCATCCACCAGCAAGCCGATGCGGGCGATTCCGCCCACTGGCTCTACAAGGCGGAACAGCAGGACCGGATGGCCGCCATGAACCGGCGCCTCGCCCGGTGGTGGCGGGGCCTGATCCGCGGATCCGGCCCCGG
>JARLGO010000055.1 GCA_031292655.1 Geothrix sp. | reverse complement strand
GGTGTCCGGCGCCAGGTCCGCCACGGAAGCCTGCAGAGAACCCTCGCTCAGCTGGGCCCTCACGCCCTCCAGATGGCCCGTGAGGAAGCCCGGCGTGGCCCAGAGGCGGTCCGCGTCCATGGTTCGGAGGGTGGGGGCGGCAGGGCCCTCCACCGGGGCCTGCCACCGCACGGGGCCCTTGTCCACGCGCAAATGGCCGTCCGTCTCGCGCCGCCATCCCGTCGGTAGGTTCCAGATCCCCTTGGAGGAGCCTTCCAGGGATTCCCAGCGCAGGGGGGCCAGCCCCTCCCATTCCCCTCCGGTCCAGCGGATGGCGGGCACATCCCCTTCGACCCGCCCCCGGCCCAGGAGCGCCGTGGTCCCGGGCTGCACGACTTCGAGATCCATGGGTCCCTGGAGGATCCAGACGCCCACCTGCCGGCGGGCCTTGGGGGAGACCAGGCGCCACTGTCCGGTCTGCTCGTCCAGCCGCCCGGTCACCTGCTCCAGGAGCAGATCCTGTTCGGAACCGGAGATGGCCTTGTAGGCCAGCACCATGTGGTTGGGCCCCAGCTGCTCGGTGAGGGTGCCCACACTGCCGCGCGTGCCTTCGCCGAAGAGGGCGTCCCCCCCCACCGTCCGTCCCGGCATGCCCTCGGTGCCTTTCATGAGGAAACTCGCCGTGAAGCCCAGGATGCCCGCCACCAGGGCCCAGCCCAGGACCTGCCAGAGCGGGTTCCGGGCGGGCGGCAGGTCTCGGAGCAGGGAGGCCAGCTTCACGGCGCCGCCTCCCCCAGGATCGAGTCCACGAGCCAGGAGCGGCCCCAGCGGGCGCTGTCCTGGGGCGTGGCCGCCACGTGCAGGCGGTCCCCGGCCTGCGGCTGGGTCCCCCGCCCCGGCCGCTCGAACCAGGTGATGGGGTCCTGCAGGCCGGCCAGGCGCAACTTCCAATGATCCGCGCCGAAGGCGGCGCTGGAGACGAGCGTGCCCTCCAGGCGGGCCATCGGGGGCGCGAACCCCTGCCCGTAGGGTTCCAGCCGGGCCAGATCCCCGTCGCCGGGCAGCTCGGAAGGGCCCCCGTCCACCAGCAGGGGCGGGATCTCCCGGCCCTCGGCCTGCAGGCTGGCGCCCCGCTCGAGGGCCTGGCGCACGAAGGCGAGGCGCGGGGCTAGGAAGCTCAGGCCCGCGGCCGCGCGGTGGCCCCCGCCGCCCAAGATGAAGGGCTGCGCCAGGGCCAGCAGGGCGCCCAGGTCATAGCCCTCCGGGGCCCGCAGGCTGCAGTGGGCCACGCCGTCGATGACGGTGCAAACCCCCGAGGGGCGGCCGCTGGAGCGCATGCGGTGGCCGGCCACGATGCCGATGACGCCCTTGTGGGCCGTGGGGTCCAGCACCAGGTCGAAGGCTTCTTCCGCGGGCGGCGGCAGCCGGGCGGCCAGCTCCTGCTGGATGGCGCGGCGCTCCTGGTTGAGGGCCTCCACCCGCACCATCAACGTCTCCGCCTCGGTCCGGTCCCGGGTGAGCAGCAGGCGGACGGCGTCTTCGGCGCCGCCCATGCGGCCCACGGCGTTCAACCTCGGCCCCACCCCGAAGGCGATGTCCTGGGCCCCGATGGCCCCCTCCTTCTTCGCGGCCCGCAGCAGGGCCGCCAGGCCGGGGCCGTTCTTCCCGCCGAGGGCATCCAGCCCCCGCCGCACCAGCAGCGCATTTTCGTCCACCAGGGGCATGACATCCGCCACGGTGCCGATGGCCACCAGCTTGAGGAGCCCGTCCAGGAAGGCGGCGTCGGGCCCCGCCGGCTGCGGCACCGCGCCCAGGAGGGCCTGGGCCAGCTTGAAGGCCACGCCCACCCCCGCCAGGCCGCGGTTGGGATAATCGCCGAGGTGGGGATGCACCACGGCGCAGGCGGCCGGCAGCTCCGCGCCCAGGGCGTGGTGGTCGGTGATCACCCAGTCCAGGCCCAGGCCGGTGCTGGCTTCCACCTCGGCCACGCCGCGCACGCCGCAGTCCACGGAAATGAGCAGGCCCGGATCGCGGGCGGCCTTCAGCTCCGCGATGCAGTCCAGGTGCAGGCCGTAGCCATCCGAAAAGCGGTTGGGGATGAAGAAGGAGGCCTCGGCCCCGAGCTTTTCCAGGGTGCGCATCAGCAGGGCCGTGGCCGTGACGCCATCCACGTCGTAGTCGCCGTAGACCACGATGCGCTCCCGGGCCTCGATGGCCCTGTGGATGCGGGCCACCGCCTGATCCACGCCCGGCAGCAGATGGGGGTCCGTGGTGCGGTGCCAGCCTGCATCCAGCCGCCAGGCCAGGGCCTCGGGCCGGTCCAGGCCGCGCATCCAGGCCAGGCGCGCCAGCCGGGGATCCAGTGCCCAGGCGTCGGCCAGGGCCTTCCAGGGCGCCCGTCCCGCCGGAACCGTCCGGCGGATGCGCCAATCCAGGGCGGTCATTTCAGCCCACGCGGCCTATGCGCGCGAACTTCTGGTACCGCTCCTCCACCAGCTGCTCCGCAGACAGATCCGAGAGTTCGGAGAAGGCCTCCACGATGGCCTCCTTCAGGGCGGCGGCGGCGGCATCGTAATTGGAATGGGCGCCCCCCAGGGGCTCCTTCACGATGCCATCGATGACACCCAGGTCCAGCAGGTGCGGCGCCGTGAGCTTGAGGGCGGCGGCGGCCTTGGGGGCCTGGGAGGCGTCCTTCCACAGGATGGACGCGCAGCCCTCGGGCGAGATCACGGAATAGATGGCGTTCTCCATCATGAGCACCCGGTCGGCCACCCCCAGGGCCAGGGCCCCGCCGCTGCCCCCTTCGCCCAGGACCACGGCCACCACGGGCACTTCCAGCTTGGCCATCTCCAGGAGGTTGCGGGCGATGGCCTCGGCCTGGCCGCGCTCCTCGGCGTCCACGCCCGGGTAGGCGCCCGGCGTGTCGATGAGGCAGAGGATGGGCCGCTGGAACTTCTCCGCCAGCTTCATGAGGCGCAGGGCCTTGCGGTAGCCCTCGGGCTTGGGCATGCCGAAGTTGCGCAGGATCTTCTGCTTGGTGTCCCGGCCCTTCTGCTGGCCGATGATCATCACGGGGTTGCTGTCGATCCAGCCCAGGCCCGCCACGATGGCCGCGTCGTCGCCGTAGCGGCGGTCGCCGTGCAGCTCCTCGAAGCGATCGCAGATCCGCTCCAGGTAGTCCAGGGTGTAGGGCCGCTTGGGGTGCCGCGCCAGCTGGGCCCGCTGCCAGTCCGTCAGGTTCGTGAAGAGGTCCGCCTTCAGCTTGTCGAGCTTCTTCTCCAGCTTCTCCCGCTCCTTGTTCTGGGCGGGATCCATCTCCATGGCCCGGATCTGGGCCTCCAGCTCCAGCACCGGCTTTTCCAGCTGGGAGAGATCCATGGTCTGTTCGGGGGACGCGTCTTTCATGAAGCCTCGAGCTGGGATGTTCGACGGTCCAGTGTAGAGGCCCGGGGCATGATTGGATAGAGAATGCCGACCCGGGGTAGGTGGACCGGGCCCGGCCCGACCTTTTGCCCCCGTCCGGACGCGGGGCACAATGATCCAGTGAGGTGCCTTCCCGATGGCCACAGCCTTCCCCCTCCTCGGCCTCAGCGGCGGCATCGCGGCGGGGAAGAGCTTTGTGGCGGCGCGCCTGCAGGCCCTGGGCTGGACCGTCATCGATGCCGATGACCTCGCCCGGGAGGCCGTGGCGCCGGGCAGCGAGGGACTGAGGGAAGTGGCCGCCGCCTTCGGCCCGGACTGCCTGCGTCCCGATGGCAGCCTGGACCGGCCCTGGATGGCGGCTCGCGTGTTCTCGGACGGGATCCAGCGGGCCCGGCTCAATGCCATCCTCCACCCCCGCATCGAGGCCCTGCGGGAGGCCCGCCTCCAGGCCCTTCCCGCCTCCACCCGCGGCGCGGTGCTGGACGCGGCGCTCTGGGTGGAACGGGGTCGGGCCCACCACTTTGACGCCTTCTGGACCGTCGATGCGCCCGAGGACCTGCGCACGGACCGCCTCATGGCCCGGGACGGGCTGACCCGGGAAGCGGCGCGGGCGCGGCTGCGGGCCCAGGCCGCGGCCCCGGAGCGGGCCCTGCATGCGGACCTGGTGATCCTCAACGATGGGAGGGACCTCTCCCCCCTTATCGAGAGGGCGGAGGCCGATCTTCTGGCAAACTGGAAGGTCCGCCGCGCGCGGACGTGGAGATCCCCGATGCCCGCACCGTTCACCGCAGACCAGCTGCGCGATGTCCTGGCCACCCTGCTCGACCGGGGGGGCGACTACGGCGAAGTGTTCGCGGAGCGGCGCAGGGCCCATGCCCTGGGCATGGATGACGGCCGCATGGAGGATGTGCTCGCCTCCGAGACCTTCGGCGCCAGCCTGCGGCTGGTGGATGGCGAGACCACCCGCTTCGCGGACCTCATCGCCCCCACCCTGGAGGAGCTGCTGGAGGCGGCCCGCACCCTGGCCGCGCCCGGCACGGGGACCCCGGCCCCGGTGCCGAGCCTGGTGGTTACGAACCACCCCACGCCCAGCCCCGTGGAACGGGACCCGGGCCAGGTGGGCCTGGACGAGAAGGTCGCCCTGGTCCGGCGCGCCGAGACCCTGGCGCGGACCGAAGCCGAAGCCCTTCGCCCCGGCGCCCTGAAGCAGGTCTCCGTCGGCTACGGGGACAGCACCCAGCGCGTGTGGATCGCCACGGCGGAGTTCAAGCAGGGAAGCTGGTCCGGGCGGGTCACGGAGGATCACCGCACCCAGGTGGTGCTGCGGGCCAACGTCACCGCCGGTGACGGCCTCCAGCTTCAGACCGGCTACCAGGCCCTGGGCGAGACCCGCGGCTTCGAGCTGTTCACGGAAGCAGCCGTGGACCGCACGGTGCGGGAGGCGGTCCGCCTGGCCATCCTGGCCCTGGACGCCCAGCCGGCCCCCGCCGGCACCTTCCCGGTGGTGCTCAGCAGCAGCGCGGGCGGCACCATGATCCACGAGGCCTGCGGCCATGGCCTGGAGGCCGATCTGGCCCTGGCGGGCATGAGCGCCTTCGCGGGCAAGCTGGGCCAGAAGGTGGCCGCCGAGGGCGTGACGATCATCGACGACGGCACCCTGCCCCACAAGCGCGGCAGCCAGGCCATCGACGACGAGGGCAACCCCGTGAGCCGGGTGGTGCTCATCGAGAACGGCGTGCTGAAGGCCTACCTGCAGTCCCGGAAGACCTCGAGGAAAATGGAGACGGAGCCCACGGGCAACGGCCGCCGCGAGAGCTACCGGAACCTGCCCATCCCGCGGATGCGCAACACCTTCCTGGCCCCGGGGAGCGAGGCCCCCGAGGCCATCCTCCGCGATCTGGACCGCGGGCTCCTCGTGAAGCGCATGGGGGGCGGCCAGGTGGATACGGTCACCGGCAACTTCGTGTTCCAGGTGACCGAAGGCTACTGGGTGGAGAAGGGCGAGGCCAAATACCCTGTGAAGAACGCCACCCTCAGCGGCTGCGGCCCCGAGGTGCTGAAGGGCCTCACGCGGATCGGCGACGACCTGCATCACTTCGACATCGGCACCTGCGGCAAGGACGGCCAGGGTGTGCCCGTCAGCGACGCCCTCCCCACCATCCTCTGCCCCGCCCTCGTCGTCGGCGGCACAGC
>JARLGO010000326.1 GCA_031292655.1 Geothrix sp. | reverse complement strand
TCAACTCGGGCAGATCCGCGGCGGCCTCAAGCCAGCCCCGCGGCGGATCGGGCTGGCGCAGCAGCCGCAGGAAGCGCGGCCAGGGAACCTCGGGCGGGAGTGCCCAGTGGAGGGAGGAGGGTTTCACCCCCACAGCCTACAGCCTATAGCCCACGGCCCTTTTAAGAGACACTGTCCCCATGACCATCGAATTCACCATCCTGGGCCGGGGCCGTGCGGGGCGCGCGCTGGCGGAGGCCTGGGGTTCCCGCGTCGCGCTGGCGGACCACGCGGCGCGTCCCGAAGGCCTCGTGCTGCTGGCGGTGCCGGACCACGCGGTGCCTGAGCTTGCGGCGCATTTCCCCGGCCGCTGCGTCCACCTCGCGGGCAGCCTGCACCTGGCCGGCGTGCCCTGTGCCCACCCCCTCACCAGCTTCGACGGGCGGGCCCGGGACTGGACCGGCACGCCCCTGGCCGTCACCGGGGCCGTCCCCGACGGCTTGCGCCGGGCCTTCGGGGAGCTGGGCTTCGCGGCCTTCGACCTGCCCGCGGAACTGAAGCCGCTCTACCATGCGGCCGCGGTGCTGACTTCGGGACATGCGGCCACCCTCTGGCTGGGGGCCGCCGCGCTCCTGCGGGCCCAGGGCGTGGCGCTGCCCGGCCGGGGCCTGCTGCCCCTGGCGGAGGCCACCTTGCGCAACGTGGCGGAGCGGGGGGCGGCGGGTCGCACGGGGCCCTTCGTCCGGGGGGACGAGGCCACCATCGCCCGCGACCTGGAGGCGCTGCCGGAGCCCTGGCGCGAGATCTTCCTGAAGCTGGGCCACAGCCTC
Source organism: Geothrix sp. (assembly GCA_031292655.1). Taxonomy (GTDB): domain Bacteria; phylum Acidobacteriota; class Holophagae; order Holophagales; family Holophagaceae; genus Geothrix. Next base: position 2,081 of record JARLGO010000326.1, on the reverse strand, counting down.
GACTGAGGAGCTTCATGATCCTGCTGCTGATCGTGTCGATCATCTGGGCGCTCTCCTTCGGCCTCACGGCCGAAGTGAGCGGCCTGGGCGCGCCCTTCGTGACCGCGGCCCGCACGGTCCTCGCCGCCCTGGTGTTCCTGCCCTTCCTTCGCGTGAAGGGGCTATCCCCCCGGCGCGCGCTCACGTTTGCCGGCATCGGGGCCCTGCAGTTCGGGCTGATGTACCTGCTCTACATCGCCTCCTTTCGCTGGCTGCGTTCCTCCGAGGTGGCGCTGTTCACCATCTTCACGCCCCTGTTCGTGACGCTCCTCAGCGACCTGCTGGAGCGGCGCATGTCCTGGCTGTTCCTGGCCTCGGCCTTGCTGGCGGTGCTGGGCACGGGCATCTGCGTCTGGTCCAGCCTCGGGAGGGCCGGGCTCTTCCGGGGCTTCCTGCTCATGCAGGGGGCGAACCTCTGCTTCGCCCTGGGTCAGCTCCTCTACCGCCGCCTGGCCCCGGCCACGGGCCGGCGGGACCGGGAGCTCATGGGCCTCCTCTACCTGGGGGCGGCGGCGGTGGCCGTGGCCTCGGCCGTGCCCTGGGTTCGGTGGGACCGGGTGCTCGGCATGAGCCTGCCTCAGCTGGGGGTGCTGATCTACCTGGGTGCCGTGGCCTCGGGCCTCGGCTTCTTCCTCTTCAATGCCGGGGCGCGGCGGACGGACATCGGCACCCTGGCCGTCTTCAACAACATGAAGATCCCCCTGGCCATCCTCGCCTCCGGCCTGCTCTTCCGCGAGGCCGTGGACTGGCCCAGGCTGGCCCTGGGCGGGGCCGTCATCGCCGGCGCCCTCGGGCTGAATGGCCTCGGGGGGAGGCACTCCTGAGGGGCGGCCCCGGGGGCCCTCGGGGATCTCGGGTCCAGCAGGTGGTTTGACCCCCAGTAAGCCTGTTCGTGGCATCCTGAGGGGACTTTCGAGGCAGCCTATGTCCACCGTTCCAGACCATGGTCTCAAAGAGATGGTGCCGGTCTTCGGGCCCGAGGCCCTGGGCGTGGGCGCCCACGGGAGCTTCCATGCGGCCCTGGTGCGGCTGAGCGGCGAGGGGGACCTGAAGGCCCGCCTCCTGCTGTCGGCCCTGTCGCACTTCGCGGCCAAGGGCTACGACGGCGTGCAGGTGAAGGAGGTGGCGGAGGAGGCCGGGGTCTCCAAGCCCACGCTCTACTACCACTTCGGCAGCAAGGAGGGGTTGTTCCGGCAGCTCTGCCTGGTCTCCCTGGCCAGCATGGCCGTGCGCATCCAGGCCCTGGTGGAGCCTTTCCTCGCCGCGCCGATCAAGGGGCCCAAGGCTCAGGAGGCGGCCTGTCTGAAGCTCTCCCGGTCCTACCTCGACCTGCTGCTGGAGAGCCAGGAGTTCACCGGCTTCATCCTCCGTTCCATCGCAGTCCCCTCGCCGGACTCGGGCTTCCGGGACCTGATGCCCCTGGTGGAAAAGGGCCTGAGCCCGCTGGGACTCTTCATGCACCACGTGTTCGGCACCCCCCTGGAGCAGGCCCGCAAGGAAGTCCTGCTGTTCACCTCCCTGACAGGCTCGCTCATCGAAGAGAAGCTGCGCGACCCGGCCTACCAGATCACCGATGAGGAGGTGACCTGGGTCTCCCGCCGCTGGCTGCACGGCATCCTGGGCTAGACATGGCGGAATCAGCTCCGGTCCGAGCCGTCCTGCGTCCCCTGGACCTGGCCCAGCACCTCTTCGAAGTGGAGTTGAGCTTCCCGGCGGAGGCCGTGGCAAAGGGGGCGGTCGCGGCCCTGCCCGCCTGGACGCCGGGATCCTATCTCGTGCGGGACTACGCCCGGTTTGTGGATCGCGTGCGGGTCCTGGAGGGCGGCAAGGAAGCGCCCCTGGACAAGCTCGACAAGCAGCGCTGGCGGCTGCCGGCTTCGAAGCGGGGCCTCGTGCTTCGGTACCGGGTCTACGGCAACGACCTGACCGTGCGCACCAACCACGTGGACGCCACCCACGCCCAGATCATCCCGGCGGCGACCTTCCTCTACCTCGAAGGGCAGCTGGACCGGCCCGTGGAGGTCCGCTTCGAGGGCTTCCCC
>JARLGO010000325.1 GCA_031292655.1 Geothrix sp. | reverse complement strand
GGCGGGCATCGGGGCGGACCAGCAGGCGGTCATGCGCCTCGGGCTGCTCGCCATGATCACGAACCTGGATGACATGCTCGTCGGGATTCCCTCTTCAGGCCCCGACCGTGAATCCGTCGTCGCGTCCTGACCCCGCCCCGGTTCCCGGGACCTTCGCCCTGTTCATCGGCGGTGGTCCCCTCCCGGCGTTGCTCTCCCCGCCTCCTGGCCCCGCGCCCCGCCTCACCCCACGATGACCCTACGGAAACTCCATGGCCACCTTGACTCCTGACGCACCCCCCCCCTCTCCGTCTCCGGTCCCATCCTCGGGGTTCTTCCTGCGCTGGCGCCTGCGGCTGGGTCTCGGCGCGGTGGTGCTGGTGATCCTCATCCTGTGGGCCATCCGCGCGGGCCGGAGTTCATCCGCCCCTCCCGCGGCCGGCCGGTCCGTGCCTGTCGTGGTGACGGCGGCCCGCAAGGGCGACATGAACGTGAACCTCACGGGCCTCGGTACTGTCACGCCGCTCACCACGGTCACTGTCCACAGCCGGGTGGACGGCGAACTGATGCGGGTCGCCTTCACGGAAGGGCAGATGGTGCACCAGGGGGACCTCCTGGCCCAAATCGACCCCCGGCCCTTCCAGGTCCAGCTCATGCAGGCCGAGGGACAGCTGGCCAAGGACCAGGCCGCCCTCAAGAATGCCCGCATGGACCTGGACCGGTTCCAGAGCCTGGTCAAGCAGGGCATCCTCGCCCAGCAGCAGCTCGATGCCCAGACGTCCACCGTGGTCCAGGCGGAAGGGGCCATCAAGTCGGACGAGTCCCAGGTGGAGAGCGCGAAGCTGAACCTGGTCTACAGCCGCATCACGGCGCCCATCTCCGGGCGGGTGGGCCTCCGGCTCGTGGACCTGGGCAACATGGTGCACGCCTCCGATGCCAATGGCCTGGCCGTCATTTCCGCGGTGCAGCCCATCACCGTGATTTTCACCATCCCCGCCGACAACATCCAGCAGGTCCTGGCCCAGAATCGGAAGACCGGCAAGCTGATGGTGGAGGCCTGGGACCGGGACATGACCTCCCGCCTGGCCGTCGGGACCCTGGCGGCCATCGACAACCAGGCGGACGTGGGCACGGGCACCGTGCGCCTCAGGGCCCTTTTCGCCAATGAGGACATGGCGCTCTTCCCCAACCAGTTCGTGAATGCCAAGCTCCTGGTGGACACCCTTCGCGACATGATCATCGTGCCTTCGGCCGCCGTGCAGCGGAGCCCCCAGGCCACGTTCGTCTATGTGGCCAAGGCCGACAACACCGTGGAGCTCCGTCCGGTGGTGGTGCAGGCCACGGACGGAGACCAGACCTGCCTGTCGCGGGGCCTCGCCCCCGGCGAGAAGGTGGTCGTGGACGGCCTGGACAAGCTGCGGCCCGGGAGCAAGGTGGTCCCGACGGATGCGGAGGGCCAGGGCACCGCGAACGGCACGAAGGCCAAGGGATGAGCGCGCCGCAGGAGCAGAGCGCCACTTTGCCGAAGGCCAAGCCCGAAGGGCAGCGCACAGGAGGTGCGCTGTGAATCCCTCAAGACCCTTCATCCTCAGGCCTGTAGCCACCTCCCTGCTGATGGCGGGGATCATGCTGGTCGGCCTCCTGGCCTTCAAGCAGCTGCCGGTCTCGGCCCTTCCCCAGGTCGACTACCCCACCATCCAGGTCCAGACCTTCTACCCCGGCGCCAGCCCCGATGTGATGGCCACCGCCGTCACCGCCCCCCTGGAGCGGCAGTTCGGGCAGCTTCCCGGGCTGAACCAGATGACCTCCAGTTCCTCCGACGGGAGCTCCATCATCACGCTCCAGTTCGTGCTGGATCTGAACATCGACGTGGCCGAGCAGCAGGTCCAGGCGGCCGTGAATGCTGCCGGGACCTACCTCCCGCAGGACCTCCCCAATCCGCCCATCTACAGCAAGACGAACCCGGCGGACGCGCCCATCCTGACCCTGGCACTGTCCTCCGACACCCTGCCCCTGCCCAAGGTGGAGGACTTCGCGGATACGCGGCTGGCGCAGAAGATCTCCCAGCTGCCGGGCGTGGGCATGGTGAGCATCAGCGGGGGCCAGAAGCCCGCGGTGCGGGTCCAGGTCAACCCCGTCGCGCTCTCCTCCTATGGACTCACCCTGGATGACGTGCGCGCCTCGGTCGGCGTGGCCAACGTCAACCAGGCCAAGGGCGCCTTCGACGGCAAGCTTCAGTCCTTCGCCATCGGCGCCAATGATCAGCTCCTGACCAGCGCCGAGTACCGCCCCCTGGTCATCGCCTACAAGAACGGGAATCCCATCCGCCTCCAGGACGTGGCCAATGTCATCGACGACACGGAGAACGTCAAGCAGGCCGCCTGGAAGAACACCACGCCCGCCGTGATCCTGAACATCCAGCGGCAGCCCGGCGCCAACATCATCTCCGTGGTCGACCGGATCAAGGCCCTCCTGCCCCAGCTCAAGGGCTCCCTCCCCGCGGCCGTGAAGCTGGAGATCCTCACAGACCGGACCACCACGATCCGGGCCTCGGTCGAAGACGTGGAGTTCGAGCTGCTGCTCACCATCGCCCTGGTGATCATGGTGATCTTCCTGTTCCTGAGGACCTTCGCCGCCACCATCATCCCCAGCTTCGCCGTGCCCCTGTCCCTGGTGGGCACCTTCGGCGTCATGTTCCTGCTGGGCTACAGCCTCAACAACCTCACCCTCATGGCCCTGACCATCTCCACCGGCTTCGTGGTGGACGACGCCATCGTGATGATCGAGAACATCATGCGGTACATCGAGGCGGGCGACCCGCCCATGACCGCGGCCCTCAAGGGCTCCGAGCAGATCGGGTTCACCATCGTGTCCCTGACGGTCTCGCTCATCGCCGTGCTGATCCCCCTGCTCTTCATGGGGGACATCGTGGGGCGGCTCTTCCGGGAATTCGCCGTGACCCTGGCCGTGACCATCCTGGTTTCCGCCGTGGTCTCCCTGACGCTCACGCCCATGATGTGCGCCCGCCTCCTCCATCATCGGAAGGAGAACGAGGAGGGGCGCCTCTACAAGGCCTCTGAGCGGATCTTCAACCAGATCATCGCCTTCTACGGCCGCACCCTCACCGTGGTGCTCAGGCACCAGACCACCACCCTCTGGGTGGCCGCGGGGACCCTTGCGGTCACGGTGCTGCTTTACGTCTGGATCCCCAAGGGTTTCTTCCCGGTGCAGGACACCGGCATGATCATGGGCATCTCCGAGGCGCCCCAGACGGTGTCCTTCCAGGCCATGGCCAGGCGCCAGCAGGCCCTGGCGGCGGTGATCCTGAAGGATCCTGCGGTGGAAAGCCTCTCGTCCTTCATCGGCATCGACGGCACCAACACCACCCTCAATTCCGGCCGCATCCAGATCAACCTCAAGCCCCTGGATGAGCGCCATCTCAGCGCCAGCGACATCATCCGGCGCCTCAAGCCGGAACTGGACCAGGTGGGCGACATCAAGCTCTTCATGCAGCCCGTGCAGGACCTCACGGTCGAGGACCGGGTCAGCAAGACCCAGTACCAGTACAGCCTGGAGGACCCGGACGGAAAGGAACTGAGCCTCTGGGTGCCGAAGCTCGTAGCCAGGCTCCAGACGCAGCCGGAGCTCCGGGATGTGGCCAGCGACCTGCAGGACGGGGGCCTCCAGACCCGTCTGGTGATCGACCGCGCCTCCGCCGCACGCCTGGGGATCACGCCTCAGATGCTCGATGACGCCCTCTACGATGCCTTCGGCCAGCGGCAGATCTCCACCATCTTCACGGACCTGAGCCAGTACCGAGTGGTGCTGGAGACCCAGGCGGGCTTCCGGGAAGGACCATCGGCCCTGAACTCCATCTTCCTGCGCTCCACCTCCGGCGGTTCGGTGCCCTTGAGCGCCATCACCCGCGTCGAGAATCGGATGGCCCCCCTGGCCATCAACCACCAAGGCCAGTTCCCCGCCGCCACCATCTCCTTCAACCTGGGCAAGGGCATTTCCATCGGCGAAGGGGTGAAAGCCATCGAGAAGGTCCGCCAGGAGATGGAGATGCCCCCGAGCATCCAGGCCGAATTCAAGGGCACCGCCCAGGCCTTCCGCGCCTCCCTGGTGAACACTCCCTTCCTCATCTTGGCGGCCCTCGTCACCATGTACATCCTGCTGGGCGTCCTGTACGAGAGCTACATCCACCCCGTCACCATCCTCTCCACCCTGCCTTCCGCCGGAGTCGGGGCGCTGCTCTCCCTGATGATCTGCCGGACGGAGTTCAGCGTCATCGCCCTCATCGGCATCATCCTGCTCATCGGCATCGTGAAGAAGAACGCCATCCTCATGATCGACTTCGCCATCGATGCCGAGCGCAAGGAGGGCCTGGCTCCCCTCGACGCCATCTACCAGGCCTGCCTGCTGCGGTTCCGCCCCATCCTGATGACCACCATGGCGGCCCTGCTGGGGGCCGTCCCCCTGGCCATGGGCACCGGCGTGGGCGCCGAGCTGCGCCGCCCCCTGGGCATCTCGATCATCGGCGGACTCATCTTCAGCCAGGTGCTCACCCTGTACACCACCCCCGTCATCTACCTCGCCTTCGACCGGCTGGCCCGCAGGTTCTTCCCCAGCCGGCAGCCGGCATCTCTCGATACGGGCGCGGCCGAACCCGTATGAGCATCTCCACCCCTTTCATCCGGCGTCCCGTCGCCACGACCCTGCTGACCGTCGCCATCGCCCTGGCCGGCGGGCTGGCCTTCAAGTTCCTGCCGGTCTCGCCCCTGCCCCAGGTGGAATTCCCCACCATCCAGGTCTCTGCGTCCCTCCCGGGAGCCAGCCCCGAGACCATGGCCTCCTCGGTGGCCACCCCCCTGGAGCGGCAGTTCGGGCGCATCGCCGGCATCACGGAGATGACCTCCACCAGCTCGCTCGGGTCCACCGGCATCACCCTCCAGTTCGACCTGAACCGCAACATCGACGCCGCGGCCCGGGACGTCCAGGCCGCCATCAACGCCGCCCGGGGCCAGCTGCCCGCCACCCTGCCCAGCAATCCCTCCTACCGGAAGATCAACCCGGCCGACGCGCCAGTCCTGCTGTTCGCCCTGACTTCGGAGCTCGTGCCCCGGGAGCGGATGTACGATCTCGCCTCCAGCATCCTCCAGCAGAAGCTGTCCCAGGTGCCCGGCGTGGGCCAGGTCTTCGTGTGGGGCGGCGCCCTGCCGGCCGTGCGCGTGGAGGTGGATCCCGGCGCGCTGCAGGCCAAGGGGATCGGTCTGGAGGACCTGCGCACCACTTTGAGAAATGCCAATGTCAACCATCCGAAGGGCTCCCTGGTCTCCGGAAGCACGACTTCATCCATCGATACTTCGGACCAGCTGCTCCACGCGAAGGACTATGCGCCGCTGCTCATCTCGTTCAAGGCCGGGGCGGCCCTGCAGGTGAAGGACGTGGCGGACGTCAAGGACTCCGTTGAGGACCTGCGCAATGACGGCATCACCAACGGCAAGCCCGCGATCATGATCGTCATCTTCCGCCAGCCCGGCGCCAACATCCTCGATACGGTGGACCGGGTGCGCGCGCTCAAGCCCCAGCTGGTGGCGGCCCTTCCCTCCAGCATCCAGATGGACGAGATCATCGACGCCACCCAGACCATCCGGGCTTCCGTGAAGGACGTGGAGCGCACCCTCCTGATCTCCATCGGGCTGGTGATCCTGGTGGTGTTCGTGTTCCTGCGGGACTGGCGGTCCACCCTGATCCCGAGCGTGGCCGTGCCCATCTCCCTCGTGGGCACCTTCGGCGTGATGTACCTCCTGGGCTACTCCGTGGACAACCTGTCCCTCATGGCCCTCACCGTGGCCACGGGCTTCGTGGTGGATGACGCCATCGTGGTGGTGGAGAACATCACCCGGCACCTGGAAGCGGGCCTGACTCCCATGCAGGCCGCCCTGAAGGGGGCCGGGGAGATCGGCTTCACGGTGCTTTCCATCAGCATCTCCCTCTGCGCGGTCTTCATTCCCATCCTGCTCATGGGGGGCATCGTGGGGCGGCTCTTCCGGGAATTCGCCGTCACCCTCTCCGTGGCCATCCTCATGTCCATGATCGTCTCCCTGACGACCACCCCCATGATGTGCGCGCGGCTGCTGAGGCCCCCCGCCGAGGCCCACCACGGCCGGTTCTTCCAGGCCACCGACCGCTGGCTGAAGTGGATCATCGGGAAGTACGGACAGAGCCTGGCCTGGGTCCTGCGCCACCAGTGGTGGACCCTCGGGACCTGGGTCGCGACCGTGGCGGCGACGGTCCTCCTCTTCATCGTCGTGCCCAAGGGCTTCTTCCCCCAGCAGGACAGCGGGCGCATGATGGGCGCCATTCAGGCGGACCAGGGCACCTCCTTCCAGGCCATGCGGGTGCGGCTGCGGGAGTACGTGCGGATCGTGAAGGAGGACCCCGGAGTCCTGGCCGTGACCGGTTTCGTGGGAGGCGGCGGAACCACCAATACGGGCCGGGTCTTCGCCTCCCTGAAGCCCATCGAGCAGCGCCACGTCGCCGTCGACCAGATCATCGGGCGCCTGCGGGGCAAGCTGGCCAAGGTGCCGGGGGCCAGCCTCTTCTTCCAGCCCATCCAGGATCTCCGGATCGGAGGCCGCCTCGGCAATGCCCAGTTCCAGTACACCCTCCAGGGGGACGACCCCAAGGAGCTCTTCCTGTGGGCCCCCAGGGTCTTCACGAAACTGAAGGCCCTGAAGCAGCTGCTGGACGTGAACACCGATCAGCAGAACCAGGGGCTTCAGACCACGCTCGACGTGGATCGCGCCACCGCCTCGCGCCTGGGGGTCACTTCCCAGATGATCGACGATACGCTCTACGACGCGTTCGGACAGCGGCAGGTGTCCACGATGTACGAGTCGCTGAACCAGTACCACGTGGTCATGGAAGTGGAGCCCAAGTACTGGCAGGATCCGGATTCCCTGGGGAAGATCTACGTCCACGCCAGCACGGGCGCCATGGTTCCGCTCTCGGCCTTCTGCCGTTTCAAGAAGGAGAACGCCCTGCTCGCCGTGGCGCACCAGGGGCAGTTCCCCTCCGTGACCATCACCTTCAACCTGCCCCCCGGGGTGGCCATCGGCGATGCGGTGACGGCCATCGAGAAGGCCCAGGAAGAGATCCGGCTGCCCGGCTCCATCCGCGGCAGCTTCATGGGCACGGCCCAGGCCTTCCAGGCCTCCCTGGCCAACGAGCCCATCCTGGTGGCGGCCGCGATCCTGGCGGTCTACCTGGTGCTGGGGATCCTCTACGAGAGCCTGATCCACCCCATCACCATCCTGTCCACCATCCCCTCCGCCGGCGTGGGCGCCTTCGTGGCCCTGCTCCTTACCGGGACGGAGTTCAGCGTCATCGCCCTCATCGGCATCATCCTGCTCATCGGCATCGTGAAGAAGAACGCCATCCTCATGATCGATTTCGCCATCGAGGTGGAGCGCCACGAAGGCAAGACGCCCGAGGCCTCCATCTACCAGGCCGCCCTGCTGCGCTTCCGCCCCATCACCATGACCACCCTGGCCGCCCTGCTGGGGGGCCTGCCCCTGGCCCTCGGCACCGGCACCGGCTCCGAGCTGCGCCGCCCCCTGGGCATCGCCATCGTGGGCGGCCTCCTCTTCAGCCAGCTCCTCACCCTCTACACCACGCCGGTGATCTACCTCCTCATGGACCGGGCCCGCCTCTGGTGGGGGCGGCTGCGGACGGGCCGCCGTCCCACGGTCCCGGCTTGAGCCGAAGGGCTCCGGGTGCGATCCTGTAGGGCTATGAAACTCGACCGGCTCGGCGACTTCCAACGCACCCATCGCAACGGCGACCTGCGCCTCGACCATGCGGGCCAGACCGTGCGCCTGCTCGGCTGGTGCCGCCGGGTGCGCAACCTCGGCTCCCTGGTCTTCCTGGACCTCCGGGACCGCTGGGGTCTCGTGCAGCTGGTGGCCAACGAGGAGACCGCCGATCCCGAGCTGCTGGCCAAGCTCAAGGCCGTGCGGAGCGAGTTCGTGCTGGCAGCCGAGGGCGTGGTGGCCGAGCGCGAAAGCAAGAACCCCAACCTGGCCACCGGCGACATCGAGGTCCGCCTGACGGGCCTGCGGATCCTCAACACCGCCGCCCCCCTGCCCTTCCCCCTGGAGGACGAGGGCGTGGGCGAGGACCTGCGGCTCACCTACCGCTTCCTGGACCTGCGCCGCGAGCGGCTCCAGCGCAACCTGCAGCTCCGCAGCGAGGTGGCGAACCTCACCCGGAACCATTTCCGCGAGCTGGACTTCATCGACGTCGAGACGCCCATCCTCACCAAGTCCACGCCCGAAGGGGCCCGCGACTACCTGGTGCCCAGCCGGGTCCATGCGGGGGAGTTCTTCGCCCTGCCCCAGAGCCCCCAGCTCTTCAAGCAGCTGCTCCAGGTGAGCGGCTTCGAGCGCTACGTCCAGATCTGCCGCTGCTTCCGCGACGAGGACCTGCGCGCCGACCGCCAGCCCGAGTTCACCCAGGTGGACATCGAGATGAGCTTCGTGCGCCAGGAGGACGTCCAGGGCGTCATCGAGCCCCTCATGGTGAAGCTGGCCAAGATCATCGGCCAGGACGTCACCGCGCCCTTCCCCCGCCTGCCCTACCGGGACGCCATGGCGTGGTACGGCTCGGACAAGCCCGACCTCCGCTGCGGCGTGAAGATCCAGGAGGTCACGGACCTCTTCGCCACCAGCGGCTTCAACCTCTTCCGCGCCGCCGCCGAAAGCCAGGGGCAGCGCCGGGTGCGGGCCCTGTTCTTCCCCGGCGAGGCCGCGGGCTCCCTCAGCCGCAAGGCGCTGGACGCCTATCAGGAACAGGCCCGGCAGATGGGGGCCGGGGGCCTGCCCTACGCCAAGTGGGGCAAGGACGGTCTCTCCAGCAGCTTCAAGAAGTTCCTGGATGAGGGCGCGGAAGCGGCCCTGAAGGACCACTTCCACGCCAGCGGAGAAGGATTGATGGTGTTCGCCGTGGGTACGGATGCGCAAACGTCCAAAGTCCTGGGCGACCTTCGCACGAAAATCGCAGCGGACCTCGCCCCCATCGAGAAAGATCCATCTCTTTCCACCCTTTTCCATGACAAGAACGCCTTCGCGTTCTTGTGGGTGGTGGACTTCCCATTGCTGGAGTGGAGCGAAGAGGCGCAGCGGTTCGTGGCCTGCCACCACCCCTTCACCAGCCCCCATCCCGACGACCTGGACCTGCTGGAGACCGATCCAGGCGCCTGCCGCGCCCTGGCCTACGACCTGGTGCTCAACGGCTTCGAGGTGGGGGGTGGCAGCATCCGCATCCACGACGCGGAGACGCAAAGCCGCATGTTCCGGATCATCGGCATCGGCGAGGCCGAAGCCCGCTCCAAGTTCGGCTTCCTGCTGGATGCCCTGGCCTTCGGCGCCCCCCCCCACGGCGGCCTGGCCCTCGGCCTGGACCGGCTCGTGATGCTGCTGGCGGGCGTGGACAACATCCGCGAGGTCATCGCCTTCCCCAAGACCGCCCAGGCCCGGTGCCTCATGACCGACGCCCCCGGCCCCGTGGATGAGCGCCAGCTGCGGGAACTGCACCTCATCCCGGATGCCAGGCAGACCTACCGCGTGGGCGCCGTGTTCTTCGAGTCGGCGGAGGACGGCGTGGACCCGGTCAAGCGAGGGGAACTCCGCGGCCAGGCCCTCCAGCAGATCGGCCAGCTGACCCCACGCCAAGCCCAGGGCCTGGTCACCCTGGACCCCCAGGGACAGATCCTGGATGCCCAGTCCATCAGCGGCCCCACCTTCGATTTTTGAGTTCCGGCCCCTGCGGCGGACCGCCCGGAACCTTCCGGGCCGGGCCCCCACCATTCATGGGATCCTCCCCTGGGGGAATGCTCCCATTCACCGCTAGACTGAAGCTTTGCCCCTCGGGGTCCTTGTGTTCTTGGAGGTTCAATGGCTCTGGAGTTCCCCAGCCCGGGGGGAATGGCTGACCCAGTGCGGTCCCTGACCGCCGGCCGACCCATGCGAATCCTGCGAAGGTCCCTCCTCCTGCTCCTTCCCGTCCTGCTGCTGGTGCTTGGCGCAGGGTGCCACGGCGGTTCCAACCAGGACGCCGTTGGGACGCCCCCCACCATCACCCTCCAGCCCCTGGATGCCGTCACGGTGACAGGCCGCGTGACCACCTTCACGATCACCGCCGATGGCGCCCCCGTGCTGGCCTGCCAGTGGGCCAAGGACGGCGTCGCCATCTTCGGCGCC
>JARLGO010000324.1 GCA_031292655.1 Geothrix sp. | reverse complement strand
CTGGGGGTGGCGCTGGTGCTGAGCCAGGGCCACCTCGGGTTCGGGCTGGGACGGGGCGAACTGGCGGCGCTGGCGGCCGCCGGCTTCGCGGCCACCAGCGCCAACGCCATCCGGGCCGTGCGCCACACGGACAACGCCGCCACCATCTTCTTCTTCTTTTGCATCGCCGGCCTTCCCGTGGTCCTGCCCTTCGCCCTCTCGCCCTGGCCGGGCGGGCTCGGCCCCTGGGGGCTGGCCATCCTCATGAGCCTGCTGGCCTACGGCGGCCAGATGCTCATGTCGCAGGCCTATGGCACCCTGTCCGTGTCCGAGGCGGCGGTCTGGCTCCAGCTCCTGCCCATCATCCAGTACCTGCTCGCCGTCCCCCTGCTGAAGGAGCGGGCCACGGTCCCGGGCCTCGTGGGCGTCCTCGTCACCGTGGCGGGCGTGGCCTACGGCACCGTGCTCGGACATCGTCGGCGGGCATGAAAGAGGGCCCCGTCGGGGGCCCTCATCCAGCCGCGGTCGGCCCATCTAGCTGACGGGCGCGGCCACCAGGCGCTTCCTGAGGGAGACGGCCACCTTCACATCGCCGCCATCCTGACCCAGGAACTTGTCAGGCAGTTCCAGGGACTTCTTCTTGGCCGTGTCCGAGGCGACGCGGATGGCGTCGAGCACATCCACCATGGCCTGGAACTTCACGTCCTCGTCCACCTTCAGGAAGACCTTCCGGTAGTTGAGGGGCTGCAGCATGACGGCATCGGGCAGCTTGTCCTTCAGGCCCTGGGGGTCGATCTTGTCCTGCTGAAGCATCAGCGCCCCATCCTGGTCGATCTGGATCAGGATGTTGTTGGGGTCGGGCGCGGGCGGCTTGGCGAGCACCTGGACCTGGGGCACCACCACCTTCGTGGCCTTGTCGAGGCCGGGCACCATCACGATGAAGACGATGAGGAGCACCAGCACGATATCGATCATCGGGGTGATGTTGATATCGGATTTAAGCTTTGTCTTGGGCCCACCGGCATCCATTACTTGCCCCCTTCCTTCACGTCCTTGTCCTCGCTGGTGACGATGGACGCCTCGTCGGCGCCACCCTTCCGGCAGACCTGGAACAGTTCATTGATGTACTTGAAGGGGAGGTCGGCGTCCGCCTTCACGAACACGACCTTCTGGCTCAGCATGGAGACATTGCGGTTGACGAAATCCTCCAGCTGCTGACGCTGGGCTTCATTGTTGATGAAGAAGGTCAGGTCCTTCGCGTCCTTGTCGTCGATGAGGATGGGGCCGGGGCCGATCACCTCGTACTTGTCGTTGCGCTTGGACTGGAAGAGCAGGGTGAGGTACTTCTCGTCCTTGTTCTTCTCGGCCTTGGGGCTGTGCTTGGCGAGCGGCAGCTTCACGCTGCTGTTCACCGCCGGCGTGATCACGATGAAGATGATCAGCAGCACCAGCACGATGTCCACCATCGGCGTGACGTTGATGTCCGACTTGACGCCACCCTTCTTGCCACCACCTGCATCCATGGTGTCCTCCTCATGAAAGTGCCCGGGGGCTGGCGCCCCCAGGCGGGTGGGAACCTTGCTAGTTCTGGCTCTCGCGGCGGATGAACTCGTCGATCATCTGGGAAGCCGCGTTGTTGATGTTGGTGACGACCACATCCTGCTTGTTGGTCAGCAGGTTGTAGATCCACACGGCCGGGATGGCGACGAAGAGGCCGAGGGCGGTGGTGGCGAGGGCCTCGCCGATGGAGCCGGCCAGGGCGTTGATGTCGCCGGCGCCCTTGGTCTTCAGGTCGGAGAAGACCTTGATGATGCCGATCACGGTGCCGAGCAGGCCGATGAAGGGGGCCAGGGCGCCGATGGTGCCCAGGCCGCTCATGCCCTTCTTGAGGAGCTCGACGACTTCGGCGGTGCCCCGGGCGATGGCGCGTTCCACGGGCTGGATGGCGTCATGGGTGGGATTCGTGGACTTGAGCTGCTTCTCGTACTGGAAGATGTCCAGGCCGTGCTTGAGCACGAGGGCGATGTGGCTCTTGTTGTGGGTGGTCGCGGCGCGCTTGGCGGCCTCGAAGTCCCCGCGCCGGAGGGTGTCCATGAAGAGCTTGAGGAACTTGTCGGAAGCCTGGCTGCTCTGGGCGTAGGTCACGAAGCGCTCCACGGCCACGTAGATCTGGTAGCAGAAGAGCACGATGAGGATGATGATGATGCCCTTGTTGGCGATGGAGGCCGCCTTGAAGAGCTCCACGGGGGAAAAGCTGTCGTGGCCGCCTTCGGCGAGGGCGAGCAGGAGGGGGGAGGCAAGCAGGTTCATGAGGTTTCCTTATGGAGAAAAGGTGGATGACTGGGGAAAGGTTGAGGGCTACCTGAGGCGGAAGGGCATGGTCAGCTTGAAGCGGGCGTACTGGGGCTGCCCATTCAGCAAGGCGGGTTCGAATTTCCACTGCATGGCGTAGGCCTCCGCGGTGGCCCTCAACTGGGGCGGGCCGTCCTTGGCCACGGCTGAGCTGGGAATGCCGTCGGGACCGACGACGATCTCCACTACCACCACCCCCTGGATCTTGGCGATCTTGGCGAGGGCGGGATAGGGTGGCGCGGGGGGCTGGTACTTGATCTTGATCTGGCTGAAATCGAAGTCCACCACCTTGCCCTGGCCGGATCCGCCGACCACGCCGCCCACGACGCCGCCGATGACGCCGCCGGGGACGCCGCCGGGAACGCCGCCGGGAACGCCGCCCAGCGAATGATCCTGCTTCGGGAGCTCCTTGGGAGCCTGCTCGGGCACCACTTCCTGCCGGGGATCGATGGGGGTCGTGTCCGCCTTCGAGGTGGAAATCGCCATCGGCGGCGGCGGGGGCGGCGGGGGCGGCGGGGGCGGAGGCGGCGGCGGCGGGGGCGCGTCATCGGCCTTTTCCGCCAGGTCGATGCCCACCGATTTGATCACCTTCTTGCCCGTCTCGGTCTGCTTGGCCAGCTGGATGGCCACGAAGGCGCAAAGTCCATACATGAGAACCGTGGTCGGAATCGTCACCTTGGGGTTGCCCCGCTGGATGGCCTCGTTCCCGGCGGAAAGGGAGGTCCGGTAGACCGCATCCTCCAGCGTCTCCACGGGAGCAACTGATTGGGCGGTCACGGGTTTCTGGGGTTTTTTGCTCATGCGACTCCCTTGGAAATCCAGGAGGAAAACACGGTAAGCCAAACCGTTGAAAGAGCGGTTCGGCCTCCGGGTATGGGGTACAAGAACTGGGGCAAGCCCAGCGGCTAAGATGGCAAAGGGGCGCGGGTTGGTCAAGCATTGAAAAGGAGCGCTAGCCCTCATGGTTGCAGGATCCCGCAGTTTTCTCCTGAACACCCCGACATCCTTAAAGCCTGCATGAGGATGTAACTGCTAACGATTGATCACCACCCGGGTCGCCATCATGTCGCAGGTCACAATTCAGAATTTTACATTCTGCAAAGAATCCGATGCCGGCTGCGCCCCCGCCCGGGCCGGCGGCTTCCGAACCGGGCATGGGGAGGTCCTGACGCCGGCCTTCATGCCGGTGGGCACCCAGGGCACCGTGAAGGGCCTCACGCCGGTCCAGCTGGGGGAGATCGGGCCCCAGGTGATCCTGGGCAACACCTATCACCTGGGCCTGCGGCCCGGGGACGGTCTGGTGGCCCGCTTGGGCGGCCTGCACCGGTTCATGGGCTGGGATGGGCCCATCCTCACGGATTCCGGGGGCTTCCAGGTCTTCTCCCTGGCCTCCCTGCGGAAGATGACCGAGGACGGGGTCACCTTCCAGAGCCACATCGACGGCAGCCCCCAGTTCCTCTCCCCGGAGCGCAGCCTGGAGATCCAGCGGAACCTGGGGTCGGACATCTGCATGGCCCTGGACGAGTGCCCGCCGGGGCGCCTGGAGCGGTCCAAGCTCGAACTGAGCATGGCCCGCACCACCCGGTGGCTGGCCCGGAGCCGGGCCGTGCCCCTGCAGCCCCACCAGGGGCTCTTTGCCATCAACCAGGGGGGCACCAGCCTGGACCTGAGGCGCCGGCACCTGGCCGAGGCCCTGGAGCTCGACGCGGCCACCCCTTTCCAGGGCTTTGCGGTGGGGGGACTCAGCGTGGGCGAGCCCAAGGAGGAGATGAACGCCGTCCTGGCCGAGTTCGTGCGGGAACTGCCCGAGGACCGGCCCCGCTACCTCATGGGGGTGGGCACGCCGGAGGACCTGCTCTTCGGCATCGAGCACGGGGTGGACCTCTTCGACTGCGTCCTGCCCAGCCGGGAGGCCCGCCACGGCCGCATCCTCACCAGCCGGGGTCGGCTCAACCTCAAGAACGCCAGGCACCGGGAGGGGGACCGGCCCCTGGACCCGGACTGCGCCTGCTACACCTGCCGCACCTTCTCCCGGGCCTACCTGCACCACCTGTTCCGCTGCGGGGAGCTGCTGGGGTTCACGCTGAACACGATCCACAACCTGAGCTACACTGTGGGACTCACCCGCGCCGCGCGGCAGGCCCTGCTGGAGAACCGGTTTCCGGCCTTCGCCCAGTCCGCTCGCGCCGGATGGTTGACCGAGGAGCCCTGAATGATGTTCGCCCTGTTCCAACAGACCCCCGCTTCCGGCCCTCCCGGCTGGACCCAGTTCGTGTTCATCGGGGGCATGGCCCTGATGTTCTACTTCCTGCTCATCCGGCCCCAGAGCAAGGCCCGCAAGGAGATGGAGGCCCGCCTGTCCAAACTGAAGGCCGGTGACGAAGTGGTGCTCAGCTCCGGCCTCTACGCCACCATCGATCGCGTCGAGGACAAGGACCTCTGGATCAAACTGGGCAACTCGGTGGTCAAGGCCCGTCGCACGGCCGTCGCCGCCCTGGCCTCCGAAGCGGAACCCAAGCAGAACTGATCTTCCTGACCTTCCGGGCCGGTTCCAATGCTCGCTTTTGGGCCGACCCGCTTCCTGTAAGGAGCGCCCCGTGACCAAACGGAGCCTCTGGCGCCTTGCCATCGTCCTCGCCGTGCTGTTCGGCTGCGGATACTTCTTCCTGCCCCTCTCCAAGGTCAAGCTGGGCCTGGACCTCCGGGGTGGCGTCCACTTCGAGCTGGAGGTGCAGGGCCAGGAGGCCCTCGCCGCCGATCTGCGCGACAGCAAGGACCGCCTGGTCTCCCGCCTCCGGGAGAAGGGCCTGTCCGGCGCCCAGGTGCGCGTGGACGGCGAGGCCCTGCGGGTGGAGGGCACCGGCGCCGACCAGAAGGCCACGGTGGAGAAGGTCGCCAAGGACTTCTTCCCCGGCTACAGCGTCGCGGCCGAGGGCGACGGCTTCCGGCTCACGCAGAAGGCCGACTACCAAAAGCAGCTGAAGGATGACGCCAACAAGCGGGCCCTGGAGGTCATCGAGAAGCGCATCCGCGACATCGACCCCGCCAACGTGCTGGAGCCCGAGATCACCGCCAGCGGTGTCGACGGCAGCCGCATCGTGGTGGAGATCCCCGGCATCGAGGAGGGGGACCGCGAGCGCATCAAGACCCTCCTCTCCACTCCCGGCCACCTCGAACAGCGCCTGCTGGCCAAGGCCCCCCAGATCTACTTCAACTCCAAGGAGGAGGCCCTGGCCTTCTTCAAGGGCGCGATCCCCCAGGAATTCGAGCTGTTCCCCGAGATCGAGAGCCAGCGTCAGGCCCGCCGCGCGGGCGAGCCCGTGGTGAAGGCCAAGGCCGGCGAGGAGAAGATCAGCAAGTGGGTGCTGCTGGAGAGCCACGTGGGCATGGATGGCGCCGACATCATCGATTCCCATCGCGCCTCCAACTCGCAGACCGAAGCCAACGAGGTCAACTTCACCCTCAACAAGAAGGGCGACGACGACTTCGCGCGGCTGACGGGCGTCGCCTCCGAGGAGAACCGCCTCATCGCCATCGTGCTGGACCGGAAGATCATCACGGAGCTCAGCGCCAAGGAGAAGATCATCGGCGGGGCCGTGCGCATCAGCGGCAACTTCTCCGCCCAGGAGGCGGACGATCTGGCCAGCCAGCTCCGCAGCGGCGCCCTGCGCGCCCCCATGAAGTTCCTGGAGGAGCGCGTGGTG
>JARLGO010000323.1 GCA_031292655.1 Geothrix sp. | reverse complement strand
TGTTAAAACACTTTTTTGGGAACCCATCCTCTGACTTCTGACACAGGATGAACTACAGGCCCTTTCCAACCTTCCCGATCCGATGGGTCCCACCACCGGATCCCCCTGCATCCGGAGCCCCATGCGCACCCCCTCCTCGATCCGCCGCCTCCCGGATGTCCGGGGGTGGCGGGGCCTCGGCCTGGCCTTCCTCCTCCTGTCCGCGGCCCTCCCCGCCGCGGGGCCCGGACAGGCCGCCCCCCCCATCCAACTCATGGATCGGACCGGGAAGAGCTTCTCGCTGGAGGCGCTGAAGGGGCAGGTGGTGGTGGTGGATTTCTGGGCCTCCTGGTGTGGCCCCTGCCGGAAGAGCCTGCCCGAACTGGATGCCCTGCAGACGAGGTTCGCCCCTCAGGGCGTGAGGGTGGTGGGGATCTCCCTGGACGCGGACGCCGCCTCGGTGACGGCCTTCCTCGAGCAGGTGCCCCTGCACTTCACCATCCTGCATGACCCCGCCGGCAGGACGGGGGAGACCTTTTCCGTGGTGGCCATGCCCACGACCTTCCTCATCGACCGGGAAGGCCGGATCGCCGCGCGCTTCGAAGGAGGGGCCCACGTCCAGGAGGAGACCGCCGCCGTCGCCGCCCTGCTGGCCGGCAAGGAGGCCCCCCAGGGGGTGCGGGTGGCCTCCGGACTCCAGGCCACGGGCTCCCTCAAGGCCTGGCAACGGGGGAACCTGGCCGATCCGATCATGAGCCTGGACGGGGACCGGCTCTCGGCCATGCTTCGCGAGCACGTCCACGCGAGCAAGGAGGGTGCCGCGGGCACCGGCGGCGCCGCCGGGGGTGGCTGTGGCTGCAACTGAGCGCCCCCTCTTCGTCCGACGCCGGAGCCGCCTGGTCCTGCATGGCATGCCCTGGCTGGCCGCGGGCATCGGCTTCCTGGGAGGGCGGGTCGCCCGGGCCCAGTCCTCCGTGGAAATGCGCTACCTCTTCTACAGCGAATCCGACAGCCGCACTCGGGTCTCCAATCCGAACCTGCTGCTGCATGAGGATCTGGGCGAGGCG
>JARLGO010000054.1 GCA_031292655.1 Geothrix sp. | reverse complement strand
CCCCCTTGCCGGGGGTGGGGAAGATCGGGGAGATCAGCAGTTGATCGGCGCCGCTTCTGGCGGGCCACTGGCCTTCCTCGTGGAGGGGGCGGGACAGGGGCACCAGCCCTGGTTCGAGATCAGGGTGGGCCTCGGGGGCGTGGAGGCCGCACCCGGCGGCCAAGGCCACATCCAGGCGACCAGCCACCCAAAGCCGCAGCTCCGGGGCCGTGTCCTGGCACCAGCGGACGGCCTCCAGGAGGGTCCGCGCGGGCAGGTCCTTCTCGCGGAGGAGGAAGGCATCGATGCCGGAACGGAGGACGGGCCGCCAGTCATCGCGGTTGAAACCGAGCCCTGGCGAGATGGCGAGGAGGATCATCCGAACAGGCTTCCCAGCGCCAAGGGATCCAGCTTCGGGAGGGCGAGGAGCTCCATGTTCTCGGCCGCATGGGCGGCCCGCCCCATGCCACAAAGGGCGGTGGTGACCCCCGGGCAGGAGCGGGTGAACTGGAGCGCCGCCTGGGCGGGGGTGCGCAGGCCGAAGGCCTCCGCGAACCCGTCCGGCAGCTGGCGCAGGATGCGCGCCTGCATGATGGAAGCCGAGGTCTGGACCTGGATCCCGCTGGCCTGGGCGGCGGCCAGGGGGGTCATCGCCGTGCCCCCGATCACCTGGGTCGGCGCCAGGAAGGCCTCGGGCATGGCCAGGTTGAGGGGCAGCTGGATCCAGCGGAAGTGGTGGTCCCGGCGGCCGGCCGCGCCTGCGGCCTCGAGCAGGCGGGCGAGGCTCAGGTGGCCCTCCTGCCCGGGCGGCACCCGGAAGCCGTTCCAGGTGGCCACCCCGTAGGCGCGGATCTTCCCCGCCGCCACGAAGCCCTCACAGGCTTCAAACGCGCGGGCGATGGCGGCGTAGAAGGCCTCGGGCCCCAGGTGCGCCAGCTGCTGCTCGGGGTTGTGCAGATGGAACAGGTCGATGCAATCGAGGCCCAGGGCCTCCCGGCTGAGGCCCAGCTGGTGGGCCAGGTACTTCGGGGTCATGGCGTGGCACCCGTCCACCAGGTCGTCCACGGACAGGATGCCGGGCTGCTCCAGCACCCGATGGAACCAGGCCCGGGGCCCCTCATCGGGGTCGCCGTCGGGCATGGGGATGTAGCCGGCCTTGGTGGAGACGAAGAAACCCTCCCGGGGGAGGCCCTTGAAGACGGCTCCCAGGGCCCTTTCCGAACGACCCTGGCGGTAGTTCGCGGCGGTGTCGAAGACGGTCCCCCCGGCGGCGAAAAAGGCCCGCCCGGCCTCCCGGTAGCCGGCATCGGCTTCGTCGGAGGCCGGGCCCAGGTAGGTGCCGAGGCCGAGGGTACTCATCTGCATGAAAGAACCTCCGGCTCCAGTCTGGCAGGGTCAGATCAGGGTCCCACCACCACGGTGGCAGTGGCCCGGATCCGCGTCTCCGCCAGGGGGGTGACCACCACGTGGTAGGTTCCCGGCGTGGCGGGGGCCGTGTAGTGGCCATCGCTGGTGAGGATGCCACCCACACCACGTCCCTCCAGGATCCACCACTGCACGGGCCGCTGCCGGGGCGGCAGGTTCCCCACGGTGGCCGTGAAGGTCGCGGAGGCGCCGGGGGCAAGGGAGAGGGAGGCCGGGCTGATCTGGACCGAGGCCGTCACGGCGGTGGTGGAGGCGAAGACCTCGACGGGGCAGGTCTGGACCAGGGTCGGGGCGGCGACGCTGCGCACCATGAGCTGGATCGTGCCGGGAAGCTCCGGGAGTGTCACCATGCCGTCCGGGTTGACGGTCCCACCGCCTGTGAGGGTCCAGGCGAGGCGGGTATCAGAAATTCCGGAGAGTCCCTGGCTGAATGCGATCGAGCTTCCCCCCGGGAGCCTGGCTCCGCCCAAGAAGAAGAAGAAAGCCGGCTGGCTCGGGGCCTCCACCACCACCTGCACGCTCTTCACGAGGCTTGGGTTCGCAAGGCTGGTGGCGGTGATCGTGCTGGTTCCGGGGAGGCCGGGGGCCGTGAAGAAGCCGTCCGCGTCCAGCTGGCCGCCACCGCTCAGGCTCCAGGCGACCGCCTGGTTCCCCAGGTTGTTGAACAAGGCCCTGAACAGCTGGGAGCCTCCCACGGCCAGGTGGAGGGGGCCGCCCGGGTCGATGAAGATCTCAGGTGTGCCGAGCACCGCCTGGATGGTCGCCGCGGCCTGGTCCGCCCCGTGGCTCGCGACCACATGGTAGGTGCCAGCCGCGGCAGGGGCCGTGTAGTAGCCCTGGGCGTCGATGGTCCCCCCCGCGGACCCCTCGAGGACGCTCCAGGTGACGGTCAGGGCGTGGCCCGCATCGTCCACGGCAGAGAATTGGAATCCGTCCTCGGTGAGGATGGTCGTCATCGTCTGGTTGAGATGGAGACCGCCGCCGCTGGAAGAGGGGCCGCCGCCGCAGGCGAGGCTCCCCAGAAGCACAATCAGGGACAGGACGCGAAGAAGGACCCTCATGGCTGGCACCCCAATCATGAACTTCCGCCCAGCATGGTAAGCCCAAGTCGGACTCCACCATACGGGGTGTCGAGCCCTTTTCATAGATGCCGTATGGGTCAGGTAAGGACCCTAACTGTCCAACTCCTCCTTGGCGCCCTCGAGGCCCATGGTGACGAGCCGGTCGGAGGCCCGGCGGGACCACTCGGAGCCGGGGTAGCTTTCCACCAGCTTGCGGTAGTAGCTCTTGGCCTCGGTGCGGAAGACCTTGATCCGCTCCTCGCTGAAGGCCTTGAAGTCCTTGCCGTACTGTTCGAGCTGTTCCTTGGAGAGATCCTTCAGGCTCTCCTTCTGGACCTTGGCCGCATAGTCCTTGTTGAACTGGGTGATTTCATCGCTCGATAGGAGCCGCTGCCGCATGGCCTCACCCAGGTAGAAGTAGGCCCGTTCCCGGTCCACATAGTCGGGATAGGTCTCCAGGAGGTTCTTGAGCCGGCGCTCGGCACCGGGGTAGTAGTAGGTGTTCACATAGAACGTCCCCACCAGGAGCTCATGCTCGGCAATGCGGCGCCAGCACTGAAGGATCTTGGCGCGGGTCTCCCCCACGTAGGGGCTGCCCGGGGACTCCTTGAGCAGCTGCTGGAAGCCGTCCAGGGCCTTCCGGGTCTCGGCCTGATCGCGCTCGGCGCTTTCGATGGACGAAAAGTGGCAGAGGGCCCGGTGGTAGAGGGCGTAGTCCCGCTGCTCATGGCGCGGGAAGTAGTTCAGGAAACTCGTGTACTCGACCTCGGCTTCCGGGAAGCTGGGGCTGCTCTGGAAGAAGAAGCTGTCGCCCAGCATGAGCTTGGCCTTGGGGAACTCCGGGGATCCGGGCAGGTACTGCTCCAGGTGCCGCAGGGTCGTGCGGGCGTCGGTGAACTTCCCCTGCTTCATTTGCTTTTCGGCCGTCGCCATCAATTCGGCGGCGGAGATGTTGGTGTCGATGGCCTTTGGTTTTCGGCAGCCCAGGCCCAGGCCCACCAGGGAGGCGGCCAGGGTGAGGACGGTGAGGATGCGCTTCATCGGGACTCCGGGGGCGGCACTTCAGACATGGCGGGAGAATGCGAAGGGTTCCTGGATGAGGGCCTCCAGGCCCGGTGCAGGTTTTCGAGCCAGGGCTCCACCAGGGCCTGGGCCTCGGCCCGGCGGCGGTCGTGAAAGAGCTCGTGGAGCAGGCCTGGCAGGCGGTGGCGTTCCAGGAGTTCGGGACGCACGGCGGACCAGAGGGCCTCCGAGGCGTCCGGGTCCACCACGGTGTCGCTGCCGGATTCCAGCAGGAGCATGGGGCGGTCCAATTCATGGCCCAGGGGCAGCACCTCGGCCCGGCCTTCCTCCAGGGCGGCCCCGAAGGCGGCGGTGGCCCACCGGTGGCAGAGGGGGTCGGTCTCGTAGCGCTGGACGATGACGGGATCGGAGCAGACGAGACGCTTGTCGCCGCGGAGCTGGATGGGGCGGTGGGGCCGGAACCAGCGAAGCAGGCGAGCCAGGATCACGAGGAGCCTGGAATCCGACTTTACGGCCAGGGCCGGGCTCGACAGGATCAGGCCGTCCAGGGTATCGACGTGCCAGAGCAGGGTGAGGAGGGCGACCAGGCCCCCGAAGCTGTGGCCCAGCACCACCTGCGGGCAGACGGGCAGGGGGGGCATGGGGACCCCGTCCACCACCCGGGCCGTGGCGCCCGTGCGGTCGGCGTCGTGGCGGCGCTCCTGCCTCAGGAAGAGGGCCAGATCATCCACGAAGGCGCGGATGCCCACGGCATCCCCCCGGACGCCGCCCGAGCGGCCGAAGCCCCGGTGATCCACGCTGGAGACGGACCAGCCCAGCCCGTGGAGCCAGTGGGCCGTATGGCGGTACCGCTCCCCATGCTCCCCGTAGCCGTGCGAAATCACGACCCGGCCCTTGGGGGCGGGGTGCTCCCACCGCGCCCAGGCCAGGGGCACCCCCCCATGGCCGGTCAGGACCCCACGGATGGTGGGCTCCAGATCGGCGGGGATCACGGGGATGAAACCAGACATCCACCCAGAATAGCGTGGGGACGGGACCTGCCGGATTGCTTTAAACTCAAAGGTTCCCCGGCGGCCGGGGCCGGAGACGCTGACGATGGATTTCGAGACCCTGGTGCGGGCCAAGAATGAGCTGGAACCCCGCGTCCAGCAGTTGGTCGCCCACCTGGATCCCGAGCGCAAGGCCCTTGAATTGGAGCAGATCGAAGAGCGGACCGCGGTCCCGGGCTTCTGGGACGACCCCGATGCCGCCAAGCCTCTCCTGCAGAAACGGGGGACCATCACCAGCGACATCGCCCTCGCCAAGCGCCTCAAGGGCGGGCTGGAGGACCTGGATACCGCCCTGGAGCTGGCCAAGGATGATGGGGGCATGCTCGTGGAGGCCGAATCCATCGAAGGCGGCCTCCGCAAGGTGGTCGAGGACGCGGAGCTGCGCATGATGCTCAGCGGGGACCTGGACCACAACCACGCCATCGTGGCCATCGCCCCCGGGGCCGGCGGCACCGAAAGCCAGGACTGGGCGGCCATGCTGCTTCGCATGTACCTGCGTTTTTGCGAGTCCAAGGGCTGGGCCACGGAGATGATCGACTACCAGGACGGCGAGGAGGCCGGCATCAAGGGCGCCACCTTCATCGTGGACGCGCCCTTCTCCTACGGCTACCTGCGGGCCGAGGCCGGCGTCCACCGCCTGGTCCGCATCAGCCCCTTTGATTCCGCCAAGCGCCGCCACACCAGCTTCGCCGCCGTGTACGTCAGCCCCGAGCTGGACGACACCATCAACGTCGAGATCCCGGAGAAGGACCTCAAGATCGATGTTTTCCGCGCCAGCGGCGCCGGCGGCCAGCACGTGAACCGCACCGAGTCCGCCGTGCGCTTCACCCACCTGCCCACGGGCATCGTGGTCAGCTGCCAGAACGAGCGCAGCCAGATCAAGAACCGGGCGACGGCCCTGAAGGTGCTACAGGGGCGCCTCTACGAACTGGAGCAGCGGAAGTTCCTGGACAAGGTGGCCGCCGCCAGCGGGGACAAGGCCGACGTGGCCTGGGGCAGCCAAATCCGCAGCTACGTCCTCCAGCCCTACCAGATGGTGAAGGACCACCGGACCGGCGAAGAAACCAGCCAGACCCAGAAGGTGCTGGACGGCGACATCGACGCCTTCATCCGGACCCAGCTGCTGGCGAAGTCCCTCAAGAGCGAGGGGTAGCTGCGGCTACTCGCCCTTGGCGATCCGGATCTGCTCGTCCTTGGGCAGGCGGAAGACCCAGCGGCCGGTGATGCGGTCCCAGAGGTCAAAGCAGCAGAGCCAGTTCAGGAGGCCGGCCACCGGGGGCCCCGCTCCACGCACGGGGCGTCCTACCCCGCGCGTGGGAGGACGTGCCGGGGGCACGTTCGATCGCGGGCTGCCAGAGCCGCGTGCGCAGCCGAAGGCGCGCTCAGCGGCCGCCCAGCGGGCGTGATGGCTACTCGCCCTTGGCGATCCGGATCTGCTCGTCCTTGGGCAGGCGGAAGACCCAGCGGCCGGTGATGCGGTCCCAGAGGTCAAAGCAGCAGAGCCAGTTCAGGAGGCCGGCCACCATCACATAGGCCGACCCGTACTCCTGGGTGAGCGTGCGCACCGGCTCGGTGCCCGCGCCTCCGAAGGCCCAGGCGAAGGCGCCGTACAGGGGGCCGATGCCCAGGGTGCCCAGGGCGCCGAGGGTGGACAGCCAGGATCCCTGCACCGGCACGAAGACGCCGCCCTTCACGCCGGCCACGGCGCCGTACTGCATCTGCAGGGCTCCGAGGAGGCAGAACAGGACCCACACGCCGAAGAAGGCCAGGGCCCGGCCCTTCTGCCCGATGGCCCAGTAGCCGGCCCCAGGCACCAGCCACTGGAGCAGCAGCGGCTTCCAGGCGGCCTTCACGGCCTTCTGCTTTCGAAGCGGCATGGGAAGCCTCAGGGCGGGGGTGGGATCGGACATGGATCCAGATTACCTCACTGGTGCGGGGCAGGCCCAGCCGGTCGTTCGGAGCCCCCAAACCGACCCTGGGCCATCCGCGTTGTGATCAGGGACTCGAAGGGACGCTCCAGAGGTGGGCTATCATTCAGGGATGATGGGACCCCTTGGCATGAGTCTGACCGCCCTAGGCCTGTATGGGGCCGCGGAAGCTTTCTCCATCGCCCATCTTCGGACCGATCGCGAGGGCTATGGCCGGACGGCCACCTTCCTGCTCCTGCTGGGCTTCCTGATGCACTTCCTGGCCCTGGAAGTGGGCGGGCGCACCTCGGGGACGGTGCCCTACCAGAACCTGCCGGGCTCCCTGTCCCTCTTCGCGTGGATGCTGGCCGCGGCCTACGGGATCCTATTCCTCCGCCATCGGGAAGGGTCCACCGGCCCCTTCCTCATCCCCCTGGTGATCCTCTTCATGGCGGCCTCCCTGCTCGTCCACTCGAGCCAGGGCCCGCACGCGAAGCCTGATCCCATGCGGTCGGGGTCCCTCTTCGCCATGCACGTCACCCTGGCCATTCTGGGCTATGCGGGCCTGACGCTGTCCTTCGTGCTGGCCCAGATGTACCTGCTCCAGACCCGGCAGCTGCACAAGCACAAGCTGGGCCTGCTCTTTTCAAGGCTCCCCGCCCTGGATGTGATCACCCGCATGCACCGCACGTCGGTGGCCATGGGCGCCCTGGCGCTGGCGGTGGCAGCCTGCCTGGGCATGATCTGGGCGAAACAGAACTGGGGCACCTACTGGGATCCCAAGGTCGCGTTCACCCTGCTGCTGATCCTGGTCTATGTCTTCATCCTGATTGCCCCCCGGCTGGGCTGGGGCGGCAAGAAGATCGCCTGGACCTCCATCGCCGGCTTCGTGCTGCTGATGTTCTCCTACTCGGTCGTGAACCTCTTCATCACTGCGGAGCACGTGTTCCGGTGAGCGGTTCCTCCGGATCGCCACTGCTCCTGGTCGGCTGGGATTTCCGGCAGACCCCTGTGGAACTGCGCGAGCGCCTGGCCTTCTCACCCGAGAAAGTGCGCGAGGCCCTGGCCGCGCTGCGCCAGGAGGGCCTGCTGGCCGAGGGCGTCATCGTGTCCACCTGCAACCGCAGCGAAGTCTACGGCCTCAGCGGCCCCGGGCTCGACGGCAGGGATCCCATCGCCGCCCTCACGGAATTCATCGCCCGCTTCCACGGCATTCCCGTACCCGAAGTGGACGCCTCCGGCTACAAGCACACCGGCGCCGATGCGGTGCGCCACCTGCTGCGGGTGTCGGCGGGCCTGGAATCCCTCGCCCTGGGGGAGGATCAGATCCTGGGCCAGGTGCGGGAGGCCTTCCGCATCGCCTCCAGCGCCGGGGGCACCAAGTCCGTCCTGCACCGGTTGTTCCAGAAGGCCGTGGAGACCGGCAAGCGGGTGCGCTCCGAGACCGGCCTCAGTTCCCGGCCCATCTCCATCCCCGGCGTCGCCATCGAGCTGGCCCAGAAGATCTACGAGGACCTCAGCCCGCGCCACTTCCTGATCTTGGGTGCGGGCGAGACCTCGGGCATCTTCTACGACCTGCTGCTGGCCCGGGGCGCGAAGAACATCGAAGTGGTGAACCGCACCCTGGAGAAGGCCGAGGAGTTGTGCAAGCGTGGCGGCAGGGCCGTGCCCTGGGACCAGCTCGAGTCCCGGCTCGCCCGGGCCGACATCGTGGTGAGCGCCACGTCTTCCGCCACGCCCGTCATCACGCGCGAGGCCGCCAAGGCCGCCCTTCACCAGCGCCGGGGGCAGCCCCTGTTCTTCCTGGATCTGGGCATCCCCCGCAACGTGGATCCCAAGGTGGGTGATCTCGACAACGCCTTCCTCTACGCCGTGGACGACCTGCAGGAGATCGCGGAGCGGAACCGCCAGGAGCGGCAGAAAGAAGTGGGTCCGGCGCTGGCGATCCTCGAGGAGGAACTGGAGGAGTTCCTGGCCTGGTTCGGCTCCCTGGCCGTGGTCCCCACCCTCACCCTGCTGAGGCAGCACTTCGAGGCCGTGCGCGAGGCGGAGTTCGACCGCGAGATCGAGAAGATGGCCCACCTTTCCGAACGGGACCAGGAGAAGCTCCGGCGCATCGCCGCATCCATGGTGCGCTCGCTCCTGAGGACCCCCACCGAAGCCCTCAAGGACGAGCCCGACGCCTCGCGGCGCATGGACCGGGCGGAAGCCGCCCGCCACCTCTTCGGCCTGGACCGGCCGCCCAAGGACTAAGGCCCGGGGGTCTGTCCTCATGACAGGCCCTGGCGGCGAAGGACCCGGTGGAGGGACTGCGCCAAGCCTCCGCGGGACGTGAAGGGGAAAAGCCCCTCGTCTCGGCGCGGCCTCCCCTTGGTCCTGGGGTGTTTCGACCCGCCTTGAGGGGGTGTGCGGGTCAGAATGGCTCGAAACCGCTCGTTATTCCTCTAAAACCCGCTGGCACGCTCCTTGATGTCAGTCCCCTGCCGGGCCGCTGAAATTCCCCAGCCGGCGATCGTCGAGGTTCTTTTGAAATCCACGCCCACTGGTCCTTTCAGTGGCTTGACAACCCGTTTCACGAGGCCATTCCTCCGCCTCGATTCCCCAAGGTGGAATTTCCCATGGAGTCTGCCGTGGAGTGTGCTGCTGATCCAATCCTCTCCCAGGAAACCCTTCCCCTGCCAGGGGCTCCGGTTCTGGCCCGGCTGGCGCTGAGTGATACGGGCTTTGCGTTCGACCCCGTGAGCGGAGACAGTTTCACTTTGAACCAGACGGGCCTCGCGCTGCTGCGCATCTTCCTGCGCCATCGCGACATCCTCCAGGTGCTGGAGGAAGTGGAGCGGGACTTCGATGTGGACCCCCTGGAGGCCGAGCGGGACATCCATGATTTCGCCGTCCAACTCGCCGGGAGTCTCAAGCCATGACCCGCAAGCGCCACCTGACCGTCGGGGTGACCGGCATGAACGCCCGCGCGGACAACCCCGGCCCGGGTCTTGCCGTCATCCGTGCCCTGAGGGCCTCGGACAGGTTCGACCTCCGGATCGTGGGGCTGGGCTATGACGCCCTGGACCCGGGCCTCTACCACACGGACTGCGATTCGGCCTATCTGCTGCCCTATCCATCCATGGGTCCGGAAGCTCTTCTCGAGCGGTTGTCGGGCATCCAGGCGATCGAACATTTTGATGCGCTGATCCCCTGCCTGGATGCGGAGCTTCCCAGCTTCGTGGGCTTGGCCTCCGCTCTGGAAGCCGAAGGCATCCACCTCTACCTGCCTGACGAGGCCCAGCTTCAGATGCGGGACAAGTCCAGGCTCAGGAAACTGGCCGAAGCCGCCGGTGTCGCCTGCCCGGAAACCAGGACCGTCACCCAGTCCGGCTTCTTCCACAGCGCTCCACGGGACGGCTGGGCCTATCCGTTTGTGGTCAAGGGCCCCTTTTACGACGCCCAGATTGTCCACGACCCGGATGAGGGCGTGGCGGCCTTCCGCCGGATTTCCGCCGCCTGGGGCCTGCCCCTGCTGGTGCAGAAGCTCGTGCCCGGGGAGGAATACGACCTCAGTGCGGTGGGCGATGGCGCGGGCCGCCTGTTGGGAACCGTGATGATGAAGAAGCGCGCCCTGACGGACAAGGGCAAGGCCTGGGCGGGGGTCTGCGTGCATGATCAGGTGCTGGCCGAGACGGCCGACGGGCTGGCCAAGGTCCTGCGGTGGCGGGGTCCCCTCGAACTGGAGCTCATGCGCGATCCCTCGGGTCGCTACCACCTCATTGAGATCAATCCCCGCTTTCCGGCCTGGATCTACTTTTCCGTGGGGGTGGGTCGGAACCTGCCGGCGCTGCTGTTGGCCAAGATCATGGGCCTGGAACCCGAGGCCCAGCCTGAGCCGCGGGTCGGCACGATGTTCATCCGCCATGCCCAGGAACTGATCGTGCCACCCCATTGCTTCGAAGCCATGATGATCCACGGGGCTTTCGTGCCGGGTGGAGATGCCTGGAGGAGAGTCCCATGATCGATCAGGAAACGTCTGCGCCTGCAAGGCTGCCGTGGCAGAAACCCACCCTGACCCCCCATCGGTTGGGGGGCCTGAACAAGTTCGGCTCGGGCCACCACCACCAGCATCTCGAGCGGGTGGATGGCGTCGAGATCCGCCAGATCCTGAAGGAGCATGGTTCCCCGGTATTCATCTACAGCGAGCGGAGACTCCGGGAGAACGTGCGCCGCCTGCGGCGGGCCTTTGTCTCCCGCTATCCCGCGGTCCAGCTGGGCTGGTCGTACAAGACCAACTACCTGGGCGCGGTTTGCGCGGTGATGCACCAGGAGGGCTCCCTTGCGGAGGTCGTGTCCGAGTTCGAGTACCAGAAGGCCCGGGCTGCGGGAGTGCCCGGGAATGCCATCCTCTTCAACGGGCCATGGAAACCGAGGCGGATCCTCGAGGTGGCCATTCCCGAGGGCGCCCGCATCCACCTGGACAACCTGGATGAGCTCTTCCTCGTGGAATCCGTGGCCAGGGACCTGGGCATCATCGCCGACGTGGCCATTCGGCTCAATTTCGACACGGGCTACACCGAGACCTGGAGCCGCTTCGGATTCAGTATCGAGAATGGACAGGCCATGGAGGCGGCCCGCCGCATCGGAAGCAGCCCCCACCTGCGCCTGAAGGGGCTTCACAGCCATATCGGAACCTTCATCACGGATGTCCGCGCCTATGCGGCCGAGGCCCGCATCCTGGCCGATTTCATGGCGGCCGCTGAAAGCCAGACGGGTTGTGTCATCGAGAGCCTCGACCTGGGCGGCGGCTTCGCCTCACGCAACAGCCTGCAGGGCTCCTATCTGCCACCGGATCAGGTGGTCCCGACCTTCGAGCAGTACGCAGAGGCGATCACCACGGCCCTGCTCGAGGCCACCCGTGGGCGCGAGGCCGCGGGGAAGCCGAGGCCGGTGCTCATTCTTGAAACAGGGCGGGCGCTTGTGGACGATGCGGGCTATCTCGTGTCGACCGTGGTGGCCAACAAGCGCCTGGCGACGGGCCAGCGGGGCGTGGTGATGGATGCCGGCGTGAACCTGCTCTTCACGGCATTCTGGTACCACCATGAAGTGCGCCCGGTCAGGCAGCTGGATGGGTTTCCGGAGGACACCACGCTCTTTGGCCCCCTGTGCATGAACATCGATGTCGTCCGGCACAGCATCATGCTGCCGCCCCTGGATGTGGGGGAGCCGCTGGTCTTCAGTCCCGTGGGGGCCTACAACAACACCCAGTGGCTCCAGTTCATCAGCTACCGGCCGGCCATCGTCCTGGTGGGCGAGGACGGTCAGGTGGAACGGCTCCGGGAACCCGAGGACCTGGCGTCTGTCCTGGGCCAGGAGCGCCTTCCGGAGCGCTTCCGCGGCCCCTTCACCGCCAGCCCTCGATAGGCGGCTTTTCATGGACCCCTTGCGCACCTTCGCCCGGACCCTCCTGAAGGGCTACGCGGCGATTTTTTTCGCGGAATCACCCCTCACGGGGGCGCTTGTACTTGCGGCCACCTTTTGGCGTCCTGGCGTCGGGGCTTCGGGTCTGGTGGCTGCGACCTTCGGATGGCTGATTCCCTCCTGGATGGACCTGCCCTGGGCGAAATCCCCGTTGTATGTCTGCAACGCTGCCTTGGGAGGGCTCTTCCTGGCCGGATTCGCCGGCCCCTCCTGGAGGCTGCTGCCTCCTTTGCTCCTGGGGGTCCTCCTGGTGGTGGCCCTCACGGCCATCCTGATGAACCTCCTGTGGCGCCTGGATCACCTCCCCGTGCTGAGCCTCCCCTTCATTCTCGGGACCTGGGCCCTGATGTCTGCGGTTCGGGCGGGGGGTTCGGAGGAGCCCCTCCTGGCCGGGACGATGGGCGCCCTGCCGATGGCAGCCCAGGGCTTCCTGAAGGCCCTGGGCTCCGTGGTGTGCACCCCTCATCCCCTCCCAGGCCTCTTGATCCTGGTCGGCGTCCTGGCGAATTCCCGCCTGCTGGCCCTGTTCGCCATGGCGGGCTTCCTGGGCGGAGCCGCAGCGGATGGGTTGCTGGGGACGGCTTCACCCTGGACGGCCTTCAACAGCATATTGGTCGCCCTGGCCCTGGGCGGGGTCTTTCTGGTGCCCTCCGGGGGCAGCCTCCTGGTGGTCGCCTGTGGGCTCGGATGGGCCGTCCTCGCCACTGCCCTCGGCGGCCTGCTCCTGGCGGCCTCAGGGCTGCCGGTGCTTGCCATGCCCTTCGTGGTGGCCACCCTCCTGATGCTTGCCGCCCTCCGGCGCCGGGTATCGATGCGCCCGCCGCACCTGGTCCTGGACAGTCCGGCGCTGCCCGAAGCCAACCTTGAGCGGGCCCGGCTGGCCCGGGCGCGGGGCGTGGACCCTGGAAGCGTGTCCCTGTCCGTTCCCTTTTTCGGCGAGTGGCAGGTCTACCAGGGCTTCGATGGGGCCCACACGCATCGGGAGGCCTGGCGCTTCGCCATGGATTTCTTCATCCAGGAGGGACGCCGCAGCCATTCAGGCGAAGGGAGGGACCTGCAGGATTACCACTGCTTCGGGCTGCCCGTTCGCGCGCCAGCCGGCGGCACGGTGGCCGCGTGCCAGGACGGCCTCCCGGACAACCCGCCGGGTCATGTGGACGCCACCCACAACTGGGGCAACCACGTGCTCCTTCAGCTCCCTTCGGGGCTCTTCGTGCTGCTGGCCCACCTCCGTCAGGGGAGCCTGAAGGTGGCTGTGGGCGATCACGTGGCGGCCGGGGATCCCCTCGCCGCCTGCGGAAGTTCGGGACGGTCGCCCCAGCCCCACCTGCATCTGCACGTGCAGACCGAAGCTCGACTGGGGAGCCGCACCTTCCCCTTCCACCTCGCCGGGGTGGTGGGCAGGGCCCCCGATCAGCAGGAAAGTGAATTCAGCTTGTTCCTCAGGCCCGGCGAAGGCTGGTCGATCCGGGCGGGGTCCGATGGACCTGGGCTGTCCAGGGCCTTCCTGCTGCCGGCGCAGCGGGTCTTCACCTACCGGGTCCAGGGCCCCGGTGGTGGCCAAGGCCTTCGGCGATTGCAGGTCGAGCAGGACTTGGCCGGCACCTTCCTGCTCCGCTCCGACCACGGGGCCCATGCGTCCTTTGAGCGCACCGACACGGTGTTCGGTTGCTACGACCGCCGGGGCCCGCGGGATGATTTCTTCGATCTCTGGCTTCTCGCCCTGGGCTTCACGCCGCTGGCCCCCCTGGAGGTGGGCTGGCGGGACGCACCCCCCTCGCGGATCCTGCCGGCGCCAGGGTGGCGTCGAGCGGGGGCCTCGTTGTTCCTGGCGGACCTCCTGGGGCTGCGGAGCCGGTACCGTCGCCGGCGGACCCCCCAGGGCCTCCTCAGGCAGACCGGTCTTCATCTGCACCCTCTGCCCCAGTTCTTCCCGAGAGCCGTCACAGAAGCCCGGATCCACCCGGACCAGGGCCCCATCAGCCTGAAGGCCCGGGTGGGGGGCCAGCGCTGGTCCGCCACCCTCATCTCCCTGTCCATGGCTGAGGGCACTCCCGGGCTGGTGAACGCCCCTTCCTCGGCCATCCACGCCACCTCATAGGAGACCACATGCCCCGCATCTTCCCCGCGCTCGCCTTGATCCTCACCCTTCCGGCCCTGGCCCAGAACGATCCCTGGGCCGAGTCCTACCGGCTCGAAGCCCAGAAGAACTACGACCAGGCGGCCCGGGCCCTCCGCTCCCTTCCTCAGAATCTCGAACTGGTCCAGCTCAGGGGGGCCTACCTGGCCTACATGCAGGGGCACCATG
Organism: Geothrix sp.; assembly: GCA_031292655.1. Lineage (GTDB taxonomy): Bacteria > Acidobacteriota > Holophagae > Holophagales > Holophagaceae > Geothrix. Next base: position 2,002 of record JARLGO010000054.1, on the reverse strand, counting down.
ACGAGGCCTTGAAGGGCTACCGCAGGGCCTTGGAGATCAATCCCCTGTCCCTCGACGCCCAGCTTGGGCTCGCTCTGCCGCTTCTCGCCCAGCACCGGTGGAATGAGGCGGCCATCGAGTGCCGGAAGGTGCTGGATCAGTGCGCCTGGAACTACTGGGCGCATCTGCGACTGCTGGTGGCCGAGGAGGGGCTTCAGCAGTGGAAGACATTGGCCGTCCACGGCAGGGAACTGGCGCGCCGCTATCCCTCCGACGCCTCGGCCTCCGTCTACTGGGCCCGGGGCGAGGCCCGATCCGGGAACCGGGACGAGGCCACCCGCGCCTACCAACGGGTCATCCAGCTCTACCCCGGGCACAAGGAGGCCACAGATTTCCTGGCGGGTCGCTGAGGGCCCATCCGGTTTTCGTGCGAAAAAAGGGGGGCCATGCGGCCCCCCTTTTGAAAGTCCAGCAGCGCCGGGGATCAGTCCGCGGCGAAAGGCAGCAGGGCGATGTTGCGGGCGCGCTTGATGGCTTCCACCAGCTCGCGCTGATGGACGGCGCACACACCGCTGGTGCGGCGGGGCAGCACCTTGCCGCGCTCGGGGGTGAAGGCCTGGAGGGTCTTCACGTCCTTGTAGTCGATCATGAGGGACTTCTCGACGCAGAACTTGCAGAACTTGGCGCGTCGTCCCCCAAAAGCCTTCTTCTTCTTGGGCTTGCCCTTCTTGGCATCGGCGCGGCGCTTCATCCCATCACCTCTTCAGCGGAACGTTCCTTGATGCCGGCCTGGGCCTTGCGCTTGGCTTCGCGCTCGATGCGCTGCTTGGTGCGGCCCGCGGCCTTTTCGGCCTCGTCCATACGGACGCTCAGGTACTTGATGACGGCGTCGTTATTGCGGAAACGGCGCTCCAGCTCGGCGATGAGGTTCGGACCCGCGTTCATCTCGAACAGGGTGTAGTAGCCCTCGCTGAACTTCTGGACTTCGTAGGCCAGCTTCTTGCGGCCCCACTTGTCGGTCTTGAGCAGTTCGCCACCCTGCTCGGCAATGATCCCCTCGAACTGCTTGACGAGCTCATCGCTCTGCTCGTCGGTCAGCGTGGGGGAGGCGATGAAGATGGTCTCGTAGCGACGCATCTGTCCTCCTTGTGGATGTGAAGCCCCCTTTCGATTCCTGGGAGCAAGAGAGGTCCCATCTCCCATAGGCAGAGCCGATGGGGAGCACGGTCAAAGAACCGTGCGTTCGATGGATGGTCCTCCAACGGAGGACGCGAATGGCTAGTTTCGCGCGGAAAGGCAGGAAGATCAATGGAAAGTCTGGCGTCACTCCCCCCAGAAACCCGCGGGATTGACCTTGTCCGCCAGGGTCGTCAGATCCCCTGTCCCCCCCAGCAGGTCGAGGACCCGGGCGAAGGGGGCGTCCAGGGTGTTGATCCGGTCCCATTCGGGATCCGTCCAGGGCTCCAGGACGAAATCAACGAGGGGGCGCCGGAAGGGGCCGATGCCCAGGCGCAGGCGGGCGATGTCTCGGGTGCCCAGACACTCGAACACGGAGCGTAGCCCGTTGTGTCCCCCGTCCGAGCCGTTCATCCGGAAGCGGCCCGTGCCTAAGGGCAGGTCCTTGTCGTCGTAGAGGAGGACCATGCGCCGGGGGTACAGGCCCGCGGCCGCGGCCTGGGCGCAGGCCTCGCCGGAGAGGTTCATGTAGGTCGTGGGCACCAGGGCCTGCAGCCGGTCCGTCAGCGGGTAGAGCGTGCCGGACGGGAACCGCTGCTTGGGCGCGGGGGCCAGATTCCGGTCCGCCATCCAGCGTTGAAGGAGGAGGCGGCCGAGGTTGTGCCGGGTGTCCTGATATTCGGGCCCGGGGTTTCCGAGGGGCACCAATGTCCACATGGATCCAACCTAATGCCTAATGCGCAGGCCTGGCCCGCGCGTTAACGACAAACGCGGCCAAGGCCGCGTTTGTCGCACAGAAGCAGGAAGGTTCGAAGCACTACTTCTTGTCTTCCTTCTTGCCCTTCTT
>JARLGO010000322.1 GCA_031292655.1 Geothrix sp. | reverse complement strand
CATCTTCTTCGTCTACCAGGATAGGGGCGAGACCGTCGTCGTCACCCCGGAACTCACCGGCACCCTGCTGCCCGGCATCACCCGCGACAGCCTCCTGCATCTGGCCCGGGAGCAGGGCTTCCGCGCGGAGGAGCGCAAGGTTACCGTGGACGAATGGCGCGCCGCCATCCATGATGGCCGCATGACCGAGGCCTTCGCCTGCGGCACCGCCGCCGTCATCACGCCCGTGGGCCATGTGAAGTCCCGGCAGGGCGAGTGGTTCATCAACAAGGGCGAGACCGGCCCCGTGGCGGCCAAGCTCCGCGAGACCCTCCTGAACCTGCAGCACGGGCTCTCCAAGGACACCCACGGCTGGATGAAGAAGATCGTGTAGTCGTCGCCTGGTTGATCCAGCTGCGAAAAACGCCCGCATTGGCGGGCGTTTTTCGCATAGGGAGAAGCGGTTTCAGGGATAGGTCAACGGCGGCGGCGCTGTGGTGCTACCGGCGCTCACCGGCACGGTCGTGCCGGTCTTCATGACCGGCGTGGCGCCCGAAGTGCTGCGCTGGGCGGTGACGCCGTAGAGCCCTGGCGCCAGGCCCAGGAAGCCCGCCTGGTCCTGGCTCAGCCCCGTGGCGACCGTCTGGGACTGGACGATGAGCATCGCCGATCCCGTGCCGCCCGTGGAGAGGCTTTGGCGCAACTCACCCCAGGTCCCCTGAGAGCTGCTGGAGGGGGGCGTGAGGGTGAGGGTGAGGGAACCCGGGGATTGGGGGGCGCTGAAGGTCAGATTGGCCGTGTAGCTGGCGGCAAGCAAGGCATTCACAGGCAGGGCTGCCGCCGCCGGGTAGGCGCTGAAGGTGCCGGTGGGCAGGGAGGCCACGAAGTAGAGGCTGCCCGTGGACAGACCCTCGAGGACGTAGTACCCCGACGTGTCGGAGAAGGCCCTCCGCTGGAGGGTGGCCAGGCCGGTCCCGTCCAGGGTTTCCGCGAAGACCTCGGCTCCGGCGAGCGGCGTCGTGCCGTAGGCCAAGTGGCCCGTGATGACGGCCGAGGCACTCAGATCATAGACGCTGCCCGTGGCCTGGAACGTGTAGGTTCCGCCCGCCCTCGATTGCACGGCCTGCTGGCCGCTGAGCATGATTTGCGCCGTGACATTTCCGTTGGCGGCTACGGTAACCGGGCCGCTCACGACGGTGGTCGTGGGCAGGGACAGGGGCTTGGACAGGGCTGAACCGCTCGGGTACACATAGCCGGGAGACATGGCGGTGAGGGGATAGGTCTGGGTGGCCCAGGTGATCCGGAACTGCTTGTAGGTCCCGGGCGTCACCTTCGCGGCCGACAGGATCACCGCGCTGTGGCCGTTCTGCAGCGCCATGAGGTCGTAGGTCGCCTGGACGTTCCCCAGGGCGAGCCAGGTGGAGCCGTCCAGGCTCCCTTCCACCTTTTCCAGGCTGACGACGGCCTGGTCGTAGCCGGGGAAGCTGTCGGACCCGAGGCGGAGCGTGAAATTGCCCGTGGGCGCGGGACCCCAGGATGTGTTGCCTCCACCCCCCCCGCAGGCCAGTGTCAATCCAAGCGATAGGAGGGCGGCCAGGATGGGGGAACAGCGCATCGGAGGCTCCGTTTGGGGGTCCAGACCCAGTGTAGACTCACCTGCCGGTCCCGGGTTGAAGCGTCCCTTCCGGCCGCACGAATGGTGCGGCTTGCTGTCTCGGGTGCGACAGCGTCCCGCGGCGGGCTACCTTCATCTGGATGACGCGACCAGGTTGGTCGACCCATGCGCTGGTGATGCTCGACCTTGCGGGTTCCCGGCCTGGCAGGCGACATTCAGTCGCCTGCCAGGCCACCCGCATAGGTTTCGCGACTTCGAATCCCCCTCTCTCCGCCAAAAAGAAGCCGCCTTGCGGCGGCTTCCCATGGCGGAGAGAGGGGGATTCGAACCCCCGGTACTGGTTGACCCAATACACTCGCTTAGCAGGCGAGCCCGATCGGCCACTCCGGCATCTCTCCAAGGCCTTCCAGATTACCGGTGGGGGCCGATGGGCACAAGGCTTCTTGCCTGGATCCACGCCGGCCTTGGGGATGAAGGCTCGCTAGAACTCCGGTACGGACCCTTTCGGGGAGAATTGGATGAGGTGCTTGGCCATCAGGCGGTCCTCGATGGAAATGTGGTTTTCCATCCAATCCTTCACAAAATCGACAACCCCCGCCACGACCGCATCGAGGTCCTTGCTGGAAGTGTCCATCAGGCCCTGGACCCTGGCCCTCATGGCGTCATGAAACGCCTTGTGCTCAGGGAACCTGGGGTAATGGGTGGCCAGCATATGGATTTCTTCCTCCTCGAAATGCGCGTCGAGAAAATCGACAAGGAATTCAAGGAGGTTCGTAATGTGCTTCCTGTGGAAATCATGGTGGACGGCCTCGAGGAAATCGTTGAATTCCACCAGAAGACGTCGGTGCTGTTCGTCGAGGTTTGAAAAGCCGGTGTCCCACTCCGGATTCCATACGAACTGGCCCACGGCACCTCCCCCAAGGACGGCAACGCCTCGAGAATGAAAATTCCGAGGCCCGCTGCATAAAGATGAGTCAAAGGTCATCATTATGCAAGCCCGACCAGCCTCGTGCGGATCATCCAGCCGAACTCCAGGTCCGCTTTGTGCCGAGGGCGCCCGCTCAGGGCTTCGCGAGGTCGATTCCCGCCTCCACCCTCCGCCAGCAAAGGGCCCCGTGCGGGGCCCTTTGCTGGCGGAGGGTGAGGGATTCGAACCCCCGAACGCTTGCGCGTCTCCAGTTTTCAAGACTGGCGCCATCAACCACTCGGCCAACCCTCCGGGTGCTGAAAGTCTGCCACGTCGGCTCCGGGTCGTCCATTTGGCGGGCCCGATCCGGAACCCCCGCTTCTCCCGTCTCCCATCAGCGGAGGAAAGGGCGAGTTGGATGCGGCCCCCCCTAGGGCCTGGAGTCCCAACCCTCCGCTGCCCGGAAGCTGTGGAAGCGGTCCCGGCCTAAAATCAGGTGATCAGCCAGGGGCACGCCCAGGGATTCCCCGGCAGCCTGGAGGCGCCGGGTCAATTGGGTGTCTTCGCGGCTGGGCGTGGGATCGCCGCTGGGATGGTTGTGGTAGGCCAGGGCCGAGGAGGCGCCGTAGCGCAGGGCCTCGCGGAAGAACTCCCGAGGGCTGATGAGGGTCGCCGTGGAAGTGCCCTGGCTGAGCACGCGCTCGGCGAGCAGATCGCCTTTGGCGTTCAAGGCGAGCAGGCCGAAGCGCTCCTCCGTCCAGCCCTGGCAGCGCGGAAGGAGGTAGGCGCCGGCGGCCTTGGGACTGGTGATGCGGGGGCGCTCGGCGCTGCGCTGGGCGCGCCGGGCCAGCTCCATCGCAGCCCACAGCTGGCCGGCTTTGGCAGGACCAAGGCCCGGCTGTGCCAGCCAGTCGCTCAGCCCCAGGGCGATGAGACCGGCGATGCCGCCGGTGCGGCTGAGCACCGCCTGCGCCAGTTCCACGGCGTTTTCACCCCGGCGCCCCGTGCCCCAGAGCAGGGCCAGCAGTTCCGCGTCCGACAGACTTTCGCCGTGCCCCGTCAGCAGGCGCTCCCGGGGGCGCTGCTCAGAAGACAGATCGAGCATTCGCATTTGGGGCTCCAAGCGCATCAACAATGGGTCCAGGCGCCCAGCCGGGGCCGGTAGCGCAGCAGTTCCACGGACCCCGACAAATCCAGGCGGAGACAGAGGGCCTCGCGGCCGTGGTGGAGGAACCACACGTTTGCCGAGGCCCGCCGCTGGGGCATGACCGTGATGGGGTGCGGATCCCCGCCCAGCCAGCCACTGTCTTCGAGGCTGGGTGGGAGGGGGATGGTCGCGGGTCTCCCCCAGCTCACGCCGTCGGGCAGCCTCACGGCAATCTGTCCCTCCGCGGCCCGGCGACTGGGTTCCAGCACCACCGTCCGGTGGTGGAGGGTGGCCAGTCGGAACGCGAGGTGGAGGCTGCGGCCCAGTTCGGCTCGAGCGGCCTGGAGGGGGCGACAGAGGGGAGAGGGCCATAGGGTGGCCGCGGTTCGGGTGATCTGCTGGAGGAAGGCCGATCCGGCGATGTCCATCACACCCTCGTCCACTTCTTGAGATCCCGGCGCCAGCGCAGCACTTGCAGGTGGCCCACACCGGAGAGGCGCATGCACAGGGCCTCCTGGCCGTCATTCAGGAACCAGACGCTCGCCAGGGTGGTATGCCTCGGGGTCACCGTGATGATGGGATGGGCCTCTCCGGTCTTGGCCGCCACGGAGGGGGCGTCCATGTCCGGGGGCAAGGGGATGTGGTTGGGCTTGCCCCACTTCACCTTGCGGCCCAGCGTCACGGGGAGGTGCTCGCCCACACCCGTGGCTTTCCCCAGTGCCACTTTGACATCGGTGCCCCGGGCGCGGGCCAGGGTGAAGGCCTGATAAAGGCTGCCGACGATCTCCTGGTGGGCCGACGTCAGCTCGGTGCTTCCACCGTCGAGGCAGAGGGCGGAGGCCGCGCCGAGGATTGCCGTCACGGCCATGACCACGGTGAGCTCCAGCAGGGAGGTGCCCCGCTGATGGAAGGGTCCGAAATCCGAGGTCACGGTCGCCCCTACTTCTTCGGGGCTGCGGGGGACGGCGCAGGGCTCGTGGAGAGGAAGGGCTTGAGTTTGGCGAAGGCCTTTTCGCCGACACCCTTGACGTTCATCAGCTCCTCCGGCCGCTGGAAGCCGCCGTGCTCTTTCCGGAAGGCGATGATCCGCTCCGCCGTTTTCTGTCCCACCCGGGGCAGCTGCATCAATTCGGTCACGGTCGCCGTGTTGAGATTCACGGGTCGCTGCGGCGCCCGGGGGGCGCGAGCTGGCGCGGCGGCGAGGGGCAGGGCCAAGCCCAGGGCCAGGACCAGGGAAGTGAAGCGATTGGACATGGTTGCCTCCTTTCAGGCGAGCCAGTCCAATCGAGGGTTGTGCCAAGAGGTAAGTTCTTTATTTACTTTGCTAAATTTTTTATTCAAAAAAATTTAGTTATAAAAATATGACAAAATTTTAAAAAAACTAATAACCACATTTAATTCAATAAATATTTTTATCAATAAAATTTGAAAGAAATTATGCAAGGTGACATCTTTAACTGTTCCCCAAAATCCCCCATCGAATCCTGATTGGAACCGCTTATCCTGGAAGGGTCCGAGGGGCGCTGCAGGACCCGGCAGATTGGCTGCGTGGGATCCCAGGCTCGGATACATTTCACTTGGAACGGCGCTCGCCTCAACCCAGCATCGGGTCGATGAGGCGGCTGTTGCCCGTCGCTCGGCCCTTCGAGGAGGTCCCATGACCGTTGCCGCCGCCGATTTCATCGTCGCCGATCTTGCCCAGGCCGCCTGGGGCCGCCGGGAGATCGCCATTGCCGAGGGCGAGATGCCCGCCCTCATGGCCATCCGCAGAGAATTCGCCGCCCAGCAGCCCCTCAAGGGCGCGCGCATCGCCGGCTCCCTGCACATGACCATCCAGACCGCCGTGCTCATCGAGACCCTCAAGGCGCTGGGGGCCGAGGTGCGCTGGGCTAGCTGCAACATCTTCAGCACCCAGGATCATGCTGCCGCCGCCATCGCCGCGGGCGGCACGCCGGTCTTCGCCGTGAAGGGCGAGACCCTGCCCGACTACTGGGCCTACACGCACCGCATCTTCGATTTCGAGGGCGGTGCCAACATGATCCTCGACGATGGCGGCGATGCCACGCTGCTGCTGCACCTGGGGGCCCGGGCCGAGCTGGACCTCCAGGTCCTCGACCATCCCGACAGCGAGGAGGCCACCGTGCTCTTCGCCGCCATCCGCAAGCGCATCGCCGAGAAACCGGGCTGGTATTCCGCGCAGCTGGCCAAGATCCAGGGGGTGACGGAGGAGACCACCACCGGCGTCCACCGGCTCTACGAAATGGCCAAGAAGGGGGAGCTTAAATTTCCCGCCATCAACGTCAACGACAGCGTCACCAAGAGCAAGTTCGACAACCTGTACGGCTGCCGCGAATCCCTGGTGGACGCCATCAAGCGCGCCACGGACGTCATGGTGGCCGGCAAGGTTGCCGTGGTCTGCGGCTATGGCGATGTGGGCAAGGGCAGCGCCCAGGCCCTGCGGGCCCTGAGCGCCCAGGTGTGGGTCACGGAAATCGATCCCATCTGCGCCCTGCAGGCGGCCATGGAGGGCTACCGAGTCGTCACCATGGACGAGGCCTGCGACAAGGCCGACATCTTCGTCACCTGCACCGGCAACCTGCGAGTAATCACCCATGACCACATGGCCCGCATGAAGCACAACGCCATCGTCTGCAACATCGGCCACTTCGACAGCGAGATCGACGTCGCCAGCCTCGAGAAGTACCCCTGGGAGGAGATCAAGCCCCAGGTGGACCACGTGATCTTCCCGGACCAGAAGCGCATCATCCTGCTGGCCAAGGGCCGCCTGGTGAACCTGGGTTGCGGCACGGGCCATCCGAGCTACGTCATGAGCAGCAGCTTTGCAAACCAGACCCTGGCTCAGATCGAGCTGTGGACGAAGAAGAGCCACTACGAGGTGGGCGTCTACACCCTGCCCAAGCACTTGGATGAGCAGGTGGCTCGGCTCCAGCTGCAGACCCTGAACGCGAAGCTCACGACCCTGCGGCCCGATCAGGCCAAGTACATCGGCGTGCCGGTGAAGGGCCCCTACAAGACCGACCATTACCGCTACTGACGCTGCTGCACGTCCCCATCCACATGGCGCCGCAAGGCGCCATGTGGGGATCAGGAGCGCGAATGGGCCCCGCAGCCGGTCCTCAGCTGGGCATCACCGTGGGCAAGGGGGGCAGGTCGGCGGGCACGGCCTCGGCCCTCAGCACCGCATGGCGGGTGACGGCTTCACAGTCCAGCTGGGGGGTCTGGGTGAAGCGGGCGGCGCTGAGGTCCGACCGCACCTTGGCCAGCACCTTGGCGCGGGAGAGGTGGTCGCCGCTGGCCCGGACCTCGCGGCAGAAGTGCCAAGTGAAGGCGCCGTGCCAGTCCCCCTGGAGGAGGGCGTCTGCGGCGGTCTGACTTTCCTTACAGGCGCTCCAGAGGATGTGGTGGGAGTGCCCCTTCTCCAACAGCTTGAGGTGCCCCGGGCGGGCCCGGCGGTACTCAAGGTCGCGGAAAGCCTCGATGGTGGGCGGCGGCAGGTAGCGGGGCCTG
>JARLGO010000321.1 GCA_031292655.1 Geothrix sp. | reverse complement strand
GATGGGGTGCCTCAGGACAGAAAGGTAAGCGGTCTGGAGCTGGTAGGCAACCACAGATTCGTGGGATTTGGGCCTGGCCCTCACGCTGGCCAGGGCCTCCAGGCCCTCGGTCATGCGGCCCGGGCCCTCCTCGTCCACCTGCACGTGGTAGAGCTGCAGGCTGCGGCCCACCCGCTGGGCGAGCCCCAGGAAGGTGAAGGGCGCCCAGGCATGGGCCCGGGCCATGCGGTCCAGGGGCACGTAGCGGCCCTCCCGTTCGGAGCGGGCGAGCATGGCCTTCAGGGACCCCACGGGATCGCGGTCGGTGTAGGCCAGGTGGACTTCCGCGCAGCCGGCCCGGCGAATGCGGCCGAGGAGGAAGGCGATGCCCTCGGGATCGGTGTGGGGCGCGTCGAACACCGCGCCGAAGGCAGGCCCCAGGGCCAGGGCGCCCGTGGTCTTGCCCGTGGCCTGGCCCCCCATGAAGATCATCACGGGCTCGCCCCGGGTGCGGGCCAGGGCCCGGTCCCGCAAGTGCTTGCCCAGGAAATTCAGGTGCACTGCGGCCCGGCCCGCCGGGTCCTCCAGGGCCTCGTAGCCCTGGGTGGGATTGCGCCGCAGGCTGGGCAGCAGGGTGGCCAGCACATCCCCGTTGACGAGCTGGCCTTCCAGGGTGCCGGGGGACTGGGCGTAGTTCTCCAGGGCCTGGTCCGCGTGCCGGGCGAGGCCCGCGGCCTCCCGCTCGAGGGTCTCCCGCAAATCGCGGCGCTCCTCTTCGGCCAGCTCCCAGTAGGAGCGGCGCTCGTGCCAGGCCACCCGTTGCCAGGGGAACGGCCTTGGAAAGGGGCCGGAATGCATGGTCCCAGCCTACTGGATTTTCCGGCGCCAGAGACGGGCCGCGGCGGATCTGCAAATGCCTGGACAGGCTCCTAGATGGGCAATATCGCCTCCTTTCGAGCCCATTTCGACCTGTTAAAATCACACACGTTTGGCTTTTTGATCAATTTTTAATGCCATTGCAATCTGCGCATATCGCCGGGCAGGGGTCCAGTCGGGCCTTTTTCCCAGAGAATGTGGGGCGTCCTGTGGTGAAGCTTCGATGGGGATCCGTGCTGCTCATCGGCCTCGGGCTGGGGGCGGCCGAGGCACCGCCCACCGCCTACACGCTGGCGGAATGCATCGACCAGGCCCTGAGGGCCAACCGCACGCAAGCCGTCTCCCGGGCCTCCCAGAAGGTGGCCGAGGCCCAGTACCAGCAGGCCCTTTCGGCCCGCTGGCCGGAGGCCTCCCTGGACCTGACGGGGACGCGGCGGGACCAGGACCCCAACTTCATCTTCCCCAGCACCACCTTCAGCCTGGGCACCATGGCCGCCCCCATCGCCGAAGCGGTGGCGGCCACCCAGCTGGCCAAGGCCGGCGTCACGCCCGGTTCCGTGGGGCTGGCCACCTACAACGCGCAGCTGGCCGCCGCCACCCAGTCGACCCTGTCCCAGTTCCCGGGCCTCACGACGCCCTCCCAGGACGTGAAACTCTTCGACCGGGACCTGCTGGCCTCCTCGTTCAACGTCCACGTCCCCCTCTACACCGGCGGCAAGATCGACGCGCTCATCCGGCAGGGCAAGGCCGGCGTGGACGCCGCCCGAGAGGAGGTCCACCGCACGGATCTGCAGATCGTCCAGGACACCCGCAACTACTACTACGGGAGCGTGCTGGCCGGCCAGCTCCGGGCCCTGGGGGAGGAGAGCCTGGAGCGCCTGCAGGTGATGCTGGACCTCACGGCGCGCCTCTACCAGAACGGCTCGGGCAAGGTGAAGAAGACCGACTACCTCCGGGCCCAGGTGGTGGTGGCCAGCTTGAAATCCCTGGTGGCGCTGCTGCGCTCCAATGAAGAACTGGCCCAGGCTGCCCTGGCCAACATCATGGGCCTGCCCTGGCGGGCCTCCGTGGTGCCCGCGGACCGGGACATCCCGGCCCTGGACTACGGGGGGGCCCTGGAGGATTGGGTGGCCCGGGCCCAGTCCCTCAACCCCCAGGCCCTCCAGGTGGGCTACGGCCTCACGGCGGCGGAAGCGGGGGTGGACAAGGCGAAGGCCGGACACCTGCCGGTGGTGGTGCTGTTCGGGAGCCTGGACCGGCTGGACAATGCCTATCACGAAGGCCTGATCACCGATCAGAACCGCAACTCCTGGACCCTGGGCCTGAGGGTCCAGGTGCCCATCTTCAACGGCTTCCGGGTCCAAAATGAGATCCGCGAGGCCCAGGCCCGGAAGGAGAAGCTGGGGTTGGAGCGGCAGATCCTCCTGGAGGGGCTGGGCCTGCAGGTCAAGAATGCCTTCCTCGAGATCGCCCGGGCCATCCAGCAGACCCAGGCCACGGGCGAATCCCTGGCCCTGGCCCGGGAGAATCGCGAGCTCCACGAGCGGGCCTACCAGGAGGAGCTGGTGGACACCAAGGACGTGATCGAGGCCCAGCTCACCGAATTGTTCATTCGCAGCCAGCACCAGAAGGCGCGCTACGACGCCCAGATCTATCAAAGCCAGCTGGACAACTTGATCGGGCAGACCCTCAGTGACACGCATTAGAACCTTCCGAGTTTGCTGCTGCTTCCTGGCGGTCCTCGCGGGCCCCCTTCTCGGGGCCGGGCCGAACCATGTGAATGTGGCCTTCTCCCAAGCCACCTTTCCCGACGTGGCCATGCAAGACGTGCGGGCGGCCCTGGCCATCTGGGGGGAGGAGATCACCCGCAACATCAAGGACATCGACAGCTTCTCCACGAACATCTACCCCACGCCGGAGGCGCTGATCGAGGCCATGCGCTCCGGCAGCGTGGATCTCGCGGTCCTTCCCACCCTGGATTTCCTCAAGGTGGAGGGCTCCCTGAACGCGGATCTCGGGCTGATCTCCAAATCCGGGCCGGGCGGGGCCCAGCACTACCTGCTGGTGGTCCGGGCGAATCTGCCGGCCGAGCAGCTCCGGACACTGAAGCACCTGCGCTTCTGCCATGTGAAGAACGATGCGGTGGGGCTGCTCTTTCTCAATCACGCCCTCCTCCAGCAGGGGCTGCCGGAGATGGACCGATTCTTCGCCTCGACGGAGACCCGGTCCAAGGGTTCCCAGGCCCTCAGCACCGTCTACTTCGGCGCCGCCGATGTCTGCCTGGTGACGGAAGAGGCCTACCAGACCACGGTCGCCATGAATCCCCAGATCGGGCAGAAGGTCCGCATCCTGCTCACCTCCCCCGAGCTGATGGGTTCCGTGGCGGTCTATCGCAGGGGCTACCCCGCCCACATGAGGCAGGTCATCCTGGATGGCGTCAACCTGCTGAAGAACTATCCCCGGGGGGCCCAGATCCTGAGCATGTTCCAGGCGGTGGAACTGCGCCAGGCCACCGAAGGGGACCTGGCCGAGACCCG
>JARLGO010000320.1 GCA_031292655.1 Geothrix sp. | reverse complement strand
GGACCATGCTGTTCGAGTTGTTGACGGGGCGCGTGCCCTTCGATGGCGACAACCACCTTGCCGTGATGTCCCAGCACCTCCGGGGCAGCGTCCCCCGCCTGGACCGCGAGGCCGCCGGCGTTTCGCCGGAACTCGCCGCGGTGGTGGCCCGGGCCCTCCAGCGCCGGCCCGAGGACCGGCACGCCGACCTGCGGGCCTTCGTCCATGACCTGACGCACCTGGATGAAGTGGATACCTCCATCCTGGACCAGGTGCATGAACCCTCCCGGTCCTCCCGGCTCCTCAGCCTCCCGGGCCTGGGGCCCATCGCCATTGCAATCGTCGCGCTCCTGGGTATCGTGATCCTAGCCTTCGCCCTCCAGAAGCTCCGCTGATGCCCTCGCCAAGAGCCCACCTCTCCGCTTCCGACCTGCTGGCGCTCGTGGAAGAGCGCGGGGTGAGGTTCATCGACCTGCAGTTCACCGACGTGGTGGGGGTGGTCAAGAACGTCACCCTCCCCAAGGAGGAGTTGGCTTCGACCCTCAACCACGGGATCTGGTTCGACGGGTCCTGCATCGAGGGGTTCGCCCGGGTCGCCGAGAGCGACATGTACCTGGTGCCGGACATGTCGACCTTCGCCATCCTCCCCTGGGTCAGCGGCCGGGAGGCCACGGCCCGGCTCATCTGCAATGTCTTCACGCCCGATGGCCAGCCCTTCCTGGGAGACCCCCGGGCCGTCCTGGCCAAGGTGATGCGCGAGGCCGAGGACATGGGCTTCATCTACAACGCCGGTCCCGAGCTGGAGTTCTTCCTGCTGAAGCCCCAGTCGGACGACGGGCCGGCGCACCCCCAGCCCGCGGACAGCGCGAGCTACTTCGACGCCCCCACGGATCTGGTGGCCACGAGTCTGTGGCGCCACATGGCCGATACCCTGGCCGAGTTCGGGATCCAGGTGGAGACCATGCACCACGAGGTCGCCACGGGCCAGCACGAGATCGACTTCCGGTACTCCGATGGGCTCAACACCGCCGACAACGTGGTGACCTTCCGGGTCCTCCTCAAGATCATGGCCCAGCAGCGGAACCTGGTCGCCACCTTCATGCCCAAGCCCATCCGGGGGATCTCCGGCAACGGCATGCATGTCCACCAGAGTCTCAGCTACAAGGCCAACGGCACGAACGCCTTCGCCGATCCGGGCGATGCCCACGGGCTGTCCACCATCGCCAAGCACTTCATCGCGGGCCAGCTCGCCCATGCCCGGGGCATGTGCGCCGTGCTGGCGCCCCTCGTCAATTCCTACAAGCGCCTGGTGCGCGGCTATGAGGCTCCCGTCCAGATCAGCTGGGGGCGCATCAACCGCTCCGCCCTCATCCGCATCCCCAGGGCGCACAGCGTGGATTCCACGCGAATCGAGCTGCGCTGTCCCGACCCCAGCTGCAACCCCTATCTCTCCTTTGCCGTCATGCTGGCGGCGGGGCTGGACGGCATCCGCCGCCAGCTGGCGATTCCCAACGCCTCGGACGAAAACCTGTTTCCGAGTGCCACCTCCGAACCGCTTCAAGACCCGGATCTGCTGCCCCTTTCCCTCGGGCAGGCCCTCGATGAACTGGAGAGGGATCCGGTGATCCGCGCCGCCCTGGGGCCCCAGATCTATGAGACCTTCATCTTGGCCAAGCGCCTCGAATGGGAGGACTACCGCCTGGAAGTCACACCCTGGGAACTGGCCAAGTACCTCCCGATCTTCTGAATCCGCGGTTGCCAGGCCTTCGCCTCGGCCGATGGATGCGGGGCAGGACCCAAGTACCAGGATCTTTACAAAATTGTCATATTCACAAGCAAAGCAAACAATTTTGGCAATTTTTATCTCCCTCCACCGGGACGCCTGTCTTCCAATCCCTGATCGATAGAGAGGCACCATGCGGCTCCCCATCCTGGCTTGGCTCATTTTCCTGGCCGCTGCGGTTCTCGAGGTGGGCGGGGACGCGGTCGTCCGAAAGGGCCTGCGCGGGGGTGGGTTCGCCTTCATGGCCCTGGGCTTCATCATGCTGGGTAGCTATGGCGTGGTGGTCAACCTCGTCCCTTGGGATTTCTCCAAGCTGCTGGGGGTCTACGTCGCCGTCTTCGCCGCCGTCAGC
>JARLGO010000319.1 GCA_031292655.1 Geothrix sp. | reverse complement strand
GCAGGCGGGGAAACAGGGGCCATAGTGGGTGGTTCACGCCCGATGAGGTGGCCCATGCGATGGATGATCCTGATCCCGGCCCTGGTGGTGCTTCCCGGCCTCCGGGCCCAGACCCCGGCCAAATCCCTGAGCGAACTGAAGACCTTCTTCGCGGCCAATTGCGTGAAGTGCCACGGGAGCGATGGGTCGGCCCATACGCCCGAGGGCAAGAAGCTGGGCGGCTTCGACTTCACCAACGCGAAGGAGGCGGCGAAGGAAAGTGATGCCGACATGGCCAAGACCATCCGCAAGGGCCTCTTCTTCGGCCTCCGGATGCCCTCCTTCAAGGACCGGCTTTCCGAGGACGACATCCAGCTCCTGGTCAAGGAGGTCCTCCGCAAGGCCGAGAAGGGCAAGGCCATCGCGCCCTAGTAGCATGGACAGATGCCTGTCCCCGCTTCCCCGCCGCTCGATCACCCCCTGCTCCGCCATCTGAACGCCCCCCAGCGGGAGGCGGTCCGCCACGCGCACGGCCCCCTCCTGATCCTGGCCGGGGCGGGGTCCGGCAAGACCACGGTGATCACGCGCCGCATCGCCTGGCTCATCGAGGAAGAGGGCGTGCACCCGGGCTCCATCCTGGCCATGACCTTCACCAACAAGGCCGCCGAGGAGATGCGCGAGCGGGTGCAGCGGCTGGTCTCCGTGCCTGCCGCCCAGATGTGGGTGAGCACCTTCCACAGCTTCTGCACCCGCATCCTCCGGCGCGAAGGCGAGCGTACGCCCGTGGGCCGGGACTTCGTCATCTTCGATCCGGCGGACCAGAAGAGCCTCGTCAAGCAGGTGCTGGCGGAGCTGAAGCTGCCGGAAAAGCAGTTCCACCCGAAGAAGGTCCTGGAGCTCATCAGCGACTTCAAGAACCGCTGCCTACTGCCCGAGGAAGCCCGGGAGGAGGCCCTGGATCCCTGGACCCGCAAGGTGCTGGACGCCTACGACCTCTACCAGAAGGGCCTGAAGAACCACCGGGCCTGCGACTTCGACGATCTGCTGCTGTGGACCGAGCGGCTCTTC
>JARLGO010000318.1 GCA_031292655.1 Geothrix sp. | reverse complement strand
GGGATGAAGCCAGGCAGGCGCCCCGCGGCGTCAGGTCCCTTGAACAACGAACCACGTTGCCCCGCGGGCCCTTCCTTGCGGTGCATCCTGCCTGGCTTCATCGCGGCCTCGTCGGGGTTTTGTTAGGCACTCCGTATGCGGGCAGACTGGAAGGGTGATTCGGACCTGCGAGGCCATCGTCCTGAAAGCCGTGCCCTTCGCCGAGGGCGGGGCCGTGGTGTCCTTCCTTTCCGAGCACGGAGAGCGCCTTTCCGGGCTGGCCAAGGGGGTGAAGAAGCCCACCGCCAGGTGGGTGGCGGCCTTCGAACCCCTCGGCATGGTGCGGGTGAGCTTCTTCGGCAAGGAACAGACCGAACTGAAACGGGTCACCCGCTGCGAGCTGAGCTTCAGCCCCCTCTGCCTGGGGCACCTCGAATCCAGCCTGGTGATGGCCTGCCTGGCGGATCTCTTCGACCGGGTGGCCCGGGAGGGGGTGGAGGACGATCGCCTCTACCGCCTGCTCAGCGCCTGCGGACGCGCGCTGAAGGCCGATCCCGACAATGCCCTCGGCATCCTCGCCTACGCGGAGCACTGGCTGCTCCACTGCATGGGATTGCTGCCGCATCCCCGGACCTGCGGCCGGTGCGGAAGCGAGACGGCGCCCCTCGTCCTCCTCAGTCCGGAGGAGGGCTGGTGTTGCTCCTCCTGCACGCCGGTGGACCCCCGGGAGGCCCTGCCCGCCGGCAGCCGGGAGCACCTTCGGAACCTCCGGCTCCGGGGGGCGGAGGCCGCCCCCAGGGTGGATCCGACGGATGGCGCCCAGCAGGCCGTCACGGCCCTCCTGCGAGCCAGGCTGCTCCAGGAGCTCGGGGGCGGGCTGAGAAGCTATGACGTGCTCTGGCGTTCCGTCTGATTCTTTTCCTTTGCCCCGGATGCGCCGATGGAACTTCCATGAAAGAGTCACGGGGGATGGGACAGGTCGGAATCGTCTGGAAGCGGGTCGCGGGGTCCAGGATCCTGGTGGATCTGGTCCTGGTCCTGCCCCTGGGGGCGCTGGCCTACCTGCTGTTCCGCCAGGCGGGGGCCTTCAGCCCGGTGGAGGGGGCCCTCCTGATCATGGTGGCCGCAGGCCTTCTGCAGGCGGGGCTCCACTGGTGGGACTGGCACCAGAGGTTGACGCTGGGTGGGGCCCTCGTGGATTGGGTCCAGCGGATCTTGCAGGGCGAGAGGGAATCCCAGGTGGTTCCAGAAGGCCTCTCCGAGAAGGACCGGCGGGTGGCCGGGGCTTTGAACGAAGTGATCGTGGATCTGCAGGGACAGCGCTCGGAACTGGCGGAGCTGCGCCAGGCGATGACCCGGGACTGGCGGGAACTGGATGGCCTGCTGGGGGCGATCCAGCGCCAGCGGGAGGCCGAGGCGGAGATCCGCCTTCAGGGGGGTGGCCGCCTGGAATCCCTCGGGAGGGACCTCAAGGCCGCCCTTGAAAACACCCTCCGGCTCGATCAGATCGAGCTGAACTACCGGCTGCGAGCCGATCAGTCCAGGCTGCAGGGGCAGGCCTTCAGGGGCACGCTGGATCAGTTGCGGGCCAGCCTGGAGCAGTTCGAGAATGACCTGCAGGAGCTGCAGGACACCTTTCCCCGCCTCCGCCGCGAGGAGGACATCCTGAGGCGGCTGGCCGATGCGGGACTGCGGCAGGGCGCCCGGATGAACCTATCGGTGATGGGGCTCGTGGCCCACACCTCCCGGCTCATGGAAGACGCCCAGGCCCGCACGGAATGGTTGCGAAGGCTGCGCCTGTCGTCGGATGGCGTGCGGGACCACACCGAAGCCCTGGCCCGCCGCATGGAAGGCTTTCGCGAGGAGGCTCAAGGGCGGATCCGCTCCTTCGGCGGAGCGCGGGGCTCGCTGATGGAGCTCGATCAGGTGTCGCAGCAGATGGGGCTGCTGGCGGTGAACGCGGCGATCCTCGCCCAGCAGGAACCGGAAAGCGCCGGGCTGGCGGCGATCGGGGGGCCCCTGCGCCTCCTCGCCGATCGGACGACCGAGGGCATCACCCGAATGGAACGGGTGCTGAGTGATTACCAGCAGGGCCTGGAGCGCGAGACGGCAGGGCTGTGGGACCTCCAGGAAGTCACGCAGGGGCTTCTCTCGGAAGTCCACGAACTGCTGAGGACGGCGGGGCACATGGATCAGCAGGGACAGGCCCTGGAGCGGGCCCTGGAAGCGCATCTGGGCCTGGTGGACCAGGTGCGCCAGGCCTCGGAGCGCGCAGAGCTCTCCCTGCACGAGGTCAGTGAACGGGCGATGGCCATGGAATCCGCCCATGGCCGGCAATGGAGCGTGGAGGCCAAGCTCACGCCGGAGCAGGAGC
>JARLGO010000053.1 GCA_031292655.1 Geothrix sp. | reverse complement strand
GGACCTGGTGGGCCAGCACCCCGAGATCCCGGACGATCTCCTCCGGGCGGCGGTGTTCCTCACTGAGCCGCAGGACCGTGCGGAACTGGGCCTCCACCTGTTCCACCGTGGGGGGCTGGTCGTTGGCCACGCCGCGAGCGCCCTCCAGCAGGGCCTGCGGGTAGGCCCGCAGAAAGGCCGCCATGGAGCGCGGCAGCAGGCGGATGGCCTTGGCCGTCTGCGCTTCGTGGACTTTCGGGGACCAGGCCCAAGCCGAAGCGCAGGTCAGCGACAGGGTCAGGACCGGGCGAAGGGGGACATGGATCAAGGGTGCTCCCGGGCCAGCGTGGATTCAGCCTCGTCCCAGGGATCCTGGGGGATGCCCAGAGAGCGCAGGCGGTGCAGCAGTGTGGTCCGGCGCATGCCGAGGCGCCGGGCCGATTCGCTCTTGTTCCAGCCGGTGGCTTGAAGGGATTCCAGGATCAGGTGGCGCTCCAGGTCCTCCAGGAACCGGCCCAGGTCCTGGTGCTGAGGCAGCCTGGGGAAGGCCACGGAAGGCAGGGCTCCGGCAATGGAGGCGGGGAGGTCCTGCAGCAGGAGCCGTTCGGGATCGGATCCCAGCGCCATGGCCCGCTCCATGGCATTTTCCAGCTCGCGCACATTGCCCGGCCAGGTGTAGGCCTCCAGCGCCTGCAGGGCGGCCGGCTCCACCTGCTTCAGGGGAAGCCCCAGCTCCCGCGAGAACTTCCGCGCGAAGTGCGCCATCAGCACGGAGATGTCCTGGGGGTGGTCCTTCAGCGGGTGCAGCTGCACGGGGATCACATTCAGGCGGTAGAAGAGGTCCTCCCGGAACCGCTTCTGCTCCACGAGGCTGCCCAGGTCTTCGTTGGTGGCGGCCAGCAGGCGGAAGTCGGCCTTCACGGTCCGCGTCGATCCCAGCGGCGTGAATTCCCGCTCCTGAATGACGCGCAGCAGCTTTACCTGGAGGTTCATCGGCATGGTGCCGATCTCGTCCAGAAAGAGGGTCCCCCCCTCGGCCTGCTGAAACCGCCCAGGGCGATCCGTGCGGGCGTCCGTGTAGGCCCCGCGCACATGCCCGAAGAGTTCATCCTCCAGCAGATTCTCCGGGATGGCCCCGCAGTGGATGGCCACGAAGGGCCCCTGGGCCCGGGGGCTCCATTGATGGATGGCCTTGGCCGCCAGTTCCTTCCCCGTGCCCGAAGGGCCCGTGATCAGCACCGTGGATGGGGAGGGCGCCACCCGGCGAAGCAGCGTCTGGAGGTTCTGCCACATCTCAGAACGCCCCACCATCTTGGGTTCCGGCGACTGCCCCTGGATCTGTTCCCTCAGCCGCTTGTTTTCCTGATTCAATTGCGATTTCTCGATGGCGCGGAGGAGGGTGTGCTCCAGTTCCTCCGTGCGGAAGGGCTTGGGGATGTAGTCATAGATGCCCATCTTCACGGCCTGGAGGGCTGTTTCCACCGAGGTGGAGCCCGACAGCACCACCACCACCGTGTCGGGTTTGGCCAGGGCCTGGCGCGCCAGTTCCAGGCCGCTCAGGTCGGGCAGCATCAGGTCCACCACGGCCAAGTCGAAATGCTCGCCCCGGAGGAACTGGGCCCCGCGCAGGCCGGACCCCGTCCCCACCACCTCGTGGCCATGCCGGGACAGGAGCGTACCCACCACCTCAAGGATGGTGGGGTCGTCGTCCACCAATAGAGCCCGGGCCGGATTCATACCCCCAGGGTCCCCAGGCCCGAGCCCCCTGTCAAGGTTTGGACAGGGCAAAAGGGGTAGACTTGGCTCCCATGCTTTCCAGATCCAGCCTGTGGCAGCGCCTTTCTGGTGCCTCCCTTTGGCCCCTGGCCTGGGCCCTTGCCTTGGCTTGCGCGGTGCCCTGGCTGGTGCCCGAACGATGGGACGGCCAGGTGGCCCTTCCCTGGTGGCTCCTTGGCGGGGGTCTCTGGCTTGCCAGCCTTCCCCTGGCTCGCAGCCGCCGCTGGGTCGGGGTACCCCTGGCCCTTAGCCTGGTGGGCTTCACCGGCCTCGGCCTGGCTCAAAAGGCCCGCTGGGAGACGGCCCTGCCCACGGGATTCCAGGCCCTGGAGGGCCGTCTTGCCGCGCCCTGGTCCCAGTCCGGTGACCTGTGGCGCAGCCAGATCGACCTGTCCGCCCCCGAGTCCATGAAGGGGCTCACCCTGCCCCTCACGCTGCCTGCCGACGGCCCGCAGGCGCTCCCGGAACCCGGCACGCCGGTCCAGTTCAGGGCGGAGCCGCGGCCCATCCGGCCTGCGCCGGTCTTCCTGGCGGAACGTCCGCTCTGGCGGGCCCGCAGCGACGAGTCACCCCGGCGCCTGCACCTGGCCTCGGCCCAACTGCTGGAGGCCACCGGCCCCGCCCGGCCCTCCCTGCTCCTCCGGCTGCAGGCCTTCGCCCGGCGCCGCTTCGAGGCCCTGCCCCTGGGACCCACCGCCAGGGACCTCTGGGGTGCCCTGGCCCTGGGCATTCCCCCCGCCGACGAAGCCCACTTCAGCGTGTTCACCGAAAGCGGCACCATCCACATCCTGGTGGTGTCGGGACTGCAGGTGACCCTGGTCATGGCCGCCGTGGAGGCCCTCCTC
>JARLGO010000052.1 GCA_031292655.1 Geothrix sp. | reverse complement strand
GAGATCACGAACCGGAGGAACTCCTGGATCGCGGGATCGATGGGCCGATTGGGGGCCCGGTTGAAATAGACGTACACGATCCGGGTGAGGGGGTACTCCCCGCTGGACACGGATTCGAGGGACGGCTTGACCGCCGTCTTTCCCCCGGGAGGCAGGAGCGGGACCGCCCGCAGGTTGTTGAGCACTTCTCCCAGGCCGCCGTAGCTGATGGCGGCCTCATTGGAACCCAGTTCCTCGATCAGGGCCATGGCATCGCTGCTCCGGTGAATGGAGTCCTTGTCCTGGCCGCCTCGGGAGACGTACTCCCGGAAGTAGTCCTTGAGCCCATCGCCTTCCGGGCGATCCATGCACACGATGGGCCGCCTCGCCCATTTGCCGTTGTGCAGGCCCAGGTCGCCCCAGGTGGCGATGTCCTTGGGATAACCGCTGCGGCGGGTGGTCGTCCAGATGGCATCCAGCTGGTCGATCCTGAGCTCCTTGATGGGATTGACCTTCGGGACGAGGATGACGAGGGCATCGGCGCCGACGGCGAGGCGGGTCGGCGGATAGCCCCATTTCGCCGAGAACGCCGCGATTTCCTCCGGTTTGAGCTCCCGGTTGATGGGGGCGAGCCGGGATCTCCCGTCGATCAGGGCCTTCGCCACCTCTGCCGCTGAATTCGGCCGCAGGTCGAGCTTGAAATGCGGATCCAAGGTCCGCAGCGCATCCTCCCAGCGCAGGAGGAGGGGTTCCATCTCGTAGGAACAGATGGTGATGGTCTTCGACGCGGGGGGGGCGCCCTGGGCCCAGAGACAGCATCCGCTGAGAAGAACCGCAATCAAGGCGACACGAAAACCCACGGGCTGCTCCGAAGTGAGGGCTGGACGAGAGGGACTGGAACCACCGAAAAGGGCCTTCCGGGGGCTGGCCTGGCTCCACCGAAAACCGTGAGGTCCCCCTGGGGAGGATGCGTCGTCGATGGGGTCTGGCACTGGGAGATGGGTGGACAGTCTGACACAGCCGCCCCCCCGGGAGCACACGGCGGAGGCCCTAAGGCGGGTCATGTGGAGTCATGTGCAGGGATTATAAGTCATTTTTTTTCATGGGAATTCAAATGAACCTTTCATAAATTTTTAATAATTTCTTGACCTCGGCGGGAGGGCGAATGTTAGACTTCTCAACCCCTTCAATGAAAAAGGCGTTCAAACAATTAATTACCTCCAGAGGATTTATATGATCTGGGCGATTCGCTCCTTTCTGGCCGTGGTGTTTCTCGCCGCGAGCTGCCTGCAGGCCCAGACCGGCCCCAAGCAGGCGGCTGTGCTCTCGGTGTGCTCCTACGACATGGAATCGCTGATCCTCGTCTGGGAGGACCAGCTGCGCAAAGGGGAGCCCCAGTTCAAGCTCGACCTGCGCCCGAATTCAGCCACGGAGGTGGCGAAGGCGCTGATCGAGGGGAGATCTCAGCTCGCCCCCATCAACCGCGAGTTCAAGCCCGAGGAGATCGCGGCCTTCAAGACCAGGTGGGGCTACCTGCCGACGCGCATTGCCGTCGGCGTGGACGCCCTGGTGGTCCTGGTGCAGAAGAACAACCCCCTCAAGGAGCTCAGGATCGACCAGCTGGATGCCATCTGGACGACCACCCGCCTGAATGGCTATCCCAAGGACATCGCCACCTGGGGCGACCTGGGCCTGGTCGGCAGCAACTGGGCGGCCCGGCCCATCGTGGTCATCGACCGTCCCGACGGCGATGGGCTCCGGGATTACTTCAGGCAGAACATCACCAAGGGCGGCACGAACAAGGACACCAACCGTCAGTGCAGCGACGCCATGACCCTGATCGAAGATCTGGTGTCGAACCAGGCGGCCATCAGCTACGGAGGATTGGGGGAAGTGTTCAACAACCTCCGGACCGTTCCGCTCGTCCCGCCTGGCGGGAAGAATGCCGTGGAGGCCTCCTTTGAAACCGTGGCCAGCGGCGAGTACCCCATGACGCGGGTGGTGTATCTGTATTTCAACCGGGCCCCTGACAAGCCCATCGACCCCACGGTGCTGAAGTTCCTCCAATTCGTCATCTCATCGAAAGGCCAGAAGCAGCTGGCGCCCTTCGGCTACGTGCCCCTGCCGCTGGACATGCTCGTCCTGAACAAGAAGCGGCTGGAGCATTGACCGCTCGATCCGGGCCCGGCCCCAGGTCATCGGGGCCCCAGGGGAGATCCGGAACCTTCGGACCCGGCTTTGAGACCCACGACTCCGTCCCTTGAAGGAGAACTCCATGAATCGCGCCAAGTGCCTCATTGCGGCGGCCCTTCCCTGCCTGCTGACCTTCGCCCAGGCGCCCACCTCGACCCAGGCGGTGACCCTGGTGAAGCAGGCGCTGGCCTTCGCGAAGCAGAACGGCATGGCCAAGCTGATCGAGGAGACCAACTCGCCCAACGGCAAGTTCCACGTGACCCGGGGAGGTGAACTCTACATCTTCATCTACGACGACCGCGGCATGACCAAGGCCTCCGGCTACCAGACCGAACTGGTCGTGGGCAAGAACCGCTGGGACCTGCGGGACCCGGACGGCGTGATGATCATCCAGGAGCTGCTCAGGGTCGCGAAGACCGAAGGAAGGGGCTGGGTGGATTACAAGTACCCCAACCCCACGACCAACCAGCTCGATCAGAAGACCTCCTATTGTGAGTACTACGAAGGCATGATGATCGGATGCGGCATCTACAAGGAGCCGGACTGAGCCGGGGTTCTGCCCGGCGCTCTGAAGGGTCCCGGGGCTGGGTGCGGCCGCTAGGCGGATCCTGAACATCCTTGGACGGCCGCGGCTCCGCCGGCCGGCGTTGTCACATCGATGAAGCCCCTCGATCACTGGAAGTTCACGGGCCCATGGACCAATGGTGAGCGGAGGCTTCACCATGTCGCTGCGCCTGTACGGTCCCCTTGCCCTGCTCGTCTTCGGATTAGCCTGCCGGGTCCCCGACGAGGCTCCGGCCTCCCGCGCCGTGGCCCCGGCATCGGCCCCGGTGAAAGAAGTCGCCCTTCCGACTTACACGGCGGAACGGCCCGTTTCCGGAGAGTTGAAGAGCGAGGGCTCGGACTCCATGGAGCCATTGATGGCCCTTTGGAGCCAGGACTTCAAGAAATTCCAGCCCCGGATCACCACGAATTTCATCTGCAAGGGCTCGGCCACCGCGCCGAGGGCCCTGGTCGATGGCCGCGTCATCCTCGGCCAGATGAGCCGGGAGATGAATGAGCAGGAATTGGCGGCCTTCCAATCCAAGTACGGCTACGCGCCCACCCGGATCGCCGTGGCGATGGATGCCCTGGTGGTCTACGTCAACGCGAACAACCCGGTCAAGCAGCTGCACCTGGAAGAGGTCGATGCGATCTTCTCGACCACGCGCAAGGGCGGGGCCAAGACCGACATCCTGACCTGGGGCGACCTTGGGCTGGGCGGCGACTGGAAGCAGCGGGAGATCCAGACCTACGGCCGGGACGAGAACTCCGGGACCCGCGCCTGGTTCAAGGAGCACGTGATGAAGAAGGGCGACTTCAAGCCCACGCTCAAGGCCTACATGGACCAGTTTGCGGTGGTGGAGGCGCCGGCCGTGGACGGCGGGGGCATCAGCTACGGGCCCCTCCAGTACGCCAACAAGCTGGTGAAGGGCGTGCCCCTGGCGGGCTTCAAGAGCGATCACTTCGTGGAGCCCACCCTGGAGAACATTCAAAAAGCCGCCTATCCCCTGACACGGTTCCTCTACATCTACGTCAACAAG
>JARLGO010000317.1 GCA_031292655.1 Geothrix sp. | reverse complement strand
GCTGACGGGGCCCAGCTCCACCTCGCGGTTCAGGCGGCACTCCAGGGCCACCGGGGCCGCCTTCAAGCGGGGCGGGGCCACCTGGAGGGACGCTTCCGTGGCCAGGCCCAACCGCTCGACCTCGCTGATCTCGGGTCCGACTTCGGCGCCGCTGGCATGCAGGGCCTCCAGCAGTGGCAGGTCCGCGATGTGGACCACCGCCTCGCCGCGCTCCTTCAGGTTGCGGTGCGTATCCTTCAGGGAGCCGTCCCGGCGTCGGCCCAAGGTGACCGCCAGCATGGGGGGCCCGAAGATCCCCATGAAGCTGCTGAAGGGTGCCAGGTTGACTTGTCCCGCGCCATCCACGGTCGTGATCCAGGCGATGGGCCGGGGGATCACCAGGCTGGAAAGGATGCGGTAGACGTCGCGCTTTGAAAGGGAGGTCAGGTCGCGGGTGATGGTGTTCATGCCCCGATCATGCGGCAACCGGGAGCGGAAGCACAACCGGCAATCGGGCCGCCCCCGATAGCCTGTTAAGCTGACGCGCCCCTGGAGGTGCTTTATGGTCCTCGTTGCCGTCCTGCTGCTGTTGATTGGTGCCCTGGCCTGGAAATGGAAGACCAAGGTCGGCTTCCCCCTGTCCGCCCGGCTGGTCATGGTCCAGTGGTTGGGGCTCGGCCTGGGGGCGGTGGTCTTCCTGGGCTCCATGGCCGTGATCGTGCAGCCGGGCCAGGCGGGCGTGGTGGTCCTGTTCGGCCATGTGCAGAGCCAGGTGCTTCCGGCGGGACTCCATTTCATCAATCCCTTCTCCCAGGTGGTGGAGATGGAGGTCCGCACGCGGAACTACACCATGTCGGGCGTCGGCGACGAGGGGCAGAAGAAGGGGGATGACTCCATTCCCGTCATCACCTCCGATGGCCTTACGGTGAAGCTGGATTCCACGGTCTTCTACCACCTGGACCAGGAATTCTGCGCCAAGATCTACGAGAAGATCGGCACCGATGTGGAGGGGCAGATCCTCCGCAGCCAGATCCGCACCTCGCTGCGGGACGCCGCTGCCGGCCTGACCGCCACCGAGCTCTACACCACCCACCGGATGGGCTTCGTGGAGACCGTGACGAAGACGCTGACGGCGGCCTTCAAGGAACGCGGCATCGTCATGGAGCAGGTGCTGCTGCGCAACGTGCTCCTGCCGGACCAGATCACCAAGGCCATCAACGACAAGATCGCCGCCGACCAGGACGCGCAAAAGATGGCCTTCGTGCTCCAGAAGGAGAAGCAGGAGGCCGAACGCAAGCGCATCGAGGCCGAGGGCCAGGCCCGGGCCCAGCAGATCGTGAGCCAGAGCCTCACCCCCCAGATCATCGAGAACAACCGCATCCAGGCCCTGCGCGAGATCGGCGCCAAGGGCAACCTCATCATCACGCCCATGGGCGGGGCGACCCCCATGATCCAGGTGCCGGCCAGGCGGTGATCAGATGCTGGAGGCCGGGAGCCGCTTCTCCTCGGGGGCTCTAGGCTTTTTCAGCTCCAGGGTCACTTGGATGATCTTGCCGTCCCGGAGGACATCGAAGACGACTTCGTCCTTGGACAGTCCCACCACGGCCAGGTACTCCAGCATGGCCATGAACTGACCGGCGCTTTCGAGGGGCTCGCCCTGGTAGCTCAGGAGGATGTCCCCCAGGACGTAGCGTCCGGAGGCATCTCGTGTCAGCGGCCTCAGGCCGGCCCGCTGAGCGGGTGAATTGGCCTCCACCTCGGACACCACCAGGCCCCGGGCGTAGCCAATCTGCTGGGCGTCATAGGCGCTTAGAACCTGGAAGCCCATGCGGGGGGGCTCGATCCGGCCCTTGGCGATGAGCTTGGGCACGACTTGATTCAAGGTGTCGACGGGCAAGGCGAAGCCGACCCCCACGGAACCCTCTCCCCGGGTGGCGACGATGGCCGTGTTCATGCCGATGAGGCGGCCCCCGCTGTCCAGCAGGGGCCCCCCCGAATTCCCGGGGTTGATGGCCGCGTCCGTCTGGATGGAGTTGAGGATCCACGTGCTGTAGCCCGTGGCGATCTCCCGCCCCAGGGCGGAGATGACCCCCGTGGTGAGGGAGTGGTCCAGGCCGTAGGGGTTGCCGATGGCCAGGACCGACTGGCCCACCTGCAAGGTCAAGCTCCGGCCGATGGGGATGGGATGCATGATTTCCGCCGGGGCGAAGGCCTGGATCACGGCGATGTCGTAGGCGTAGCTGGTGCCGATGACCCGTCCCTTGTAGGTCTTCCCGTTGGAGAAAGTGACTTCGACCTCATCCACATCGGTGAGGAGCTTGCCCCCCTGTTCCACGCTGATGACGTGGTGGTTGGTGACGATGTGGCCCCATTCGTCCCACACGAACCCCGTGCCGCTCCCGGTGGATATCTTCGTGATGTCATGGGTCTTCGGGTCCCGGTTCTTGAGGAGGGCCGACACGAACACCACGCTGGGCTTGACCTCCTTGAAGCGCCGGATGATGTTTTTCTCTTCGGCGCTCAGGGGCGCCGCCGGGGCCACCGGGCGGGGCCTCGCATGAGCACGGAAGCGCTGGATGGCGGCGTCCTCGACGGAAGCCGGAGGCTTGGCAGGACTCTGGGCGACCAGGGCCAGGGCGGTCAGGGTGATCAGGACGAGGCGGATCATGGGGGGCTCCCAGGGAGATTATGGGGCCATGGCCGGGCCATCCGCGTCAGGATCCGGGATCATCGGTAGACTGGGACTCCGCCTAAACGGGGGTCCCATGTCCACACTCACAGCACCTGAAACCGCCAGCCCCGCCACCGAAGGCTACCAGCCCCGGCACAAGGTCCGGTTCGTCACCGCCGCCAGCCTCTTCGACGGCCACGACGCGAGCATCAACATCATGCGCCGCATCCTCCAGGCCACGGGCTGCGAGGTCATCCACCTGGGCCACAACCGCGCCGTGCAGGACATCGTCGAGACCGCCATCCAGGAGGACGCCCAGGGCATCGCCGTCTCCAGCTACCAGGGCGGCCACGTCGAGTACTTCAAGTACATGGTGGACCTGCTCCGGGAGCGGGGCGCCGGCCACATCCAGATCTTCGGTGGCGGCGGCGGCGTCATCTCGCCGGAGGAGATCCGGGAACTGGAGGCCTACGGCGTGGCTCGGCTCTACAGCCCCGAGGACGGCCGCCACCTGGGCCTGCAGGGCATGATCGACGACATGGTTGAGCGTTGCGATATCGATCCCCGCGCCACGCCTGAGTTCCACCCCCTGGCCCGCCGCATCACCCGCATCGAGCTGGGCGAGGTGGAGGCGCTTCCCACGGTCCATCGCCCATCGCCCACGGCCGTCCTCGGCATCACCGGCACCGGGGGGGCAGGCAAGTCCTCCCTCATCGACGAGCTCCTGCGGCGCTTCCTGGTGGATTTCCCGGACAAGCGGGTGGCCGTGCTGAGTGTGGACCCCACCAAGCGCAAGACCGGCGGCGCCCTGCTGGGCGACCGCATCCGCATGAACACCCTCTACCATCCCGAGCTGCGGGACCGGGTCTTCATGCGCAGCCTGGCCACCCGCAGCGCCGCCCACCGGGCCACCAGCGAGGCCCTGGGCGCCAGCATCGCCGCCACCAAGGCCGAGGGCTTCGACCTGGTGATCGTGGAGACCGCCGGCATCGGCCAGAGCGACAGCGAAATCGCGGACCTGGTGGACCTGTCCATGTACGTGATGACGCCGGAATACGGCGCCGCCAGCCAGCTCGAGAAGATCGACATGCTGGACTTCGCCGATATCGTCGTGCTGAACAAGGCCGACAAGCGCGGCGCCGAGGACGCCCTGCGGGACGTGCGCAAGCAGTACCAGCGGGCCCACAAGCGCTTCAGCGATCCGGTGGAGGAGATGCCGGTCTACGCTACCTGCGCCAGCCAGTTCAATGATCCGGCCACCAACTGGCTCTTCGTGAACCTGGTGAGGGCCATCGCGTCGAAATCCGGGCTGGACTGGGCGCCCAGGCTAGCGGCCGAGGCGGGCCATCCCCGCCGGGCCGCCATCATTCCCCCGGAGCGGGTCCGCTACCTCGCCGAAATCGCCGATGCCGTGCAGGGCTACAAGGCCTGGGCGCGCCACCAGGCCGAGACGGCGGAACTGGCCCATGCCCTCTGGGTGAGCCTGCGGGCCCTGGGCGACAAGGTCCCGGCCGCGGGTGCCTTTTACGATGCCGTCCACCTCACCGAGCCCGGCGAGGGCGACCAGGGCACGGCCATCCTGGTCCTCCGGCAGCGCTACCAGGAGCACCTGGGGGAGCTGCACGCTGAAAGCCGCCGCCTCCTCCATGACTGGTCCGAGCAGAAGCGCAGCTACACCGAGCCCGAGAACGTCTATGTGGTCCGGGGCCGGGAGATCCGCACGGCCAACTACACGGCCTCCCTCAGCGGCTCCCTGGTGCCGAAAGTCGCCCTTCCCTCCTATTCCGGCTGGGGCGAGCTGCTGCGCTGGCAGCTGCTGGAGAACCTGCCGGGCCGCTTCCCCTTCACGGCTGGCGTCTTCGAATACAAGCGCGTGGGGGAGGATCCCACCCGCATGTTCGCGGGCGAGGGCACCCCCGAGCGCACCAACAAGCGCTTCCACTACGTGAGCCGGGGCCAGCCGGCCGTGCGCCTGAGCACCGCCTTCGACAGCGTGACCCTCTACGGCGAGGACCCGCATGTCCGCCCCGACATCTACGGCAAGGTGGGCAACAGCGGCGTGTCGGTATGCACCGTGGACGACGCGAAGAAGCTCTACTCGGGCTTCGACCTGCTCTGCCCCACCACCAGCGTGAGCATGACCATCAATGGCCCGGCACCCACCATGCTGGCCTTCTTCCTCAACGCCGCCATCGACCAGCGGGCCGAGCACTGGCTGAAGGAGCACGGGCAGCTCAAGACCGCCCAGGCGAAGATCGACGCGCTGTATGCGGCCAAGGGCCTGGCCCGCCCCCGCTACGAGGGCGCCCTGCCCGAGGGGAGCGATGGTCTCGGTCTCGCCCTGCTGGGGGTGACGTCGGACGAGATCCTGCCGCCCGACGTCTACGCCAAGCTGCGGGCCGAGGCCCTCCAGACCGTGCGCGGCACGGTCCAGGCCGACATCCTCAAGGAGGACCAGGCCCAGAACACCTGCATCTTCAGCACGGAGTTCAGCCTCAAGGTCATGGGCGACATCCAGGCCTCGTTCATCGAAGAGAAGGTCCGCAACTTCTACTCGGTGAGCATCAGCGGCTACCACATCGCCGAGGCCGGCGCGAACCCCATCAGCCAGCTGGCTTTCACCCTGGCCAACGGCTTCACCTTCGTCGAGTACTACCTGTCCCGCGGCATGCACATCGACGACTTCGCGCCGAACCTCAGTTTCTTCTTCAGCAACGGTCTGGATCCCGAGTACAGCGTCATCGGCCGGGTGGCCCGGCGCATCTGGGCCCTGGCCATGAAGGAGAAGTACGGCGCCAACGACCGCAGCCAGAAGCTCAAGTACCACATCCAGACCAGCGGCCGCTCGCTGCATGCCCAGGAAATCGACTTCAACGACATCCGCACGACGCTCCAGGCCCTCTACGCCATCTACGACAACTGCAACAGCCTGCACACCAACGCCTACGACGAGGCCATCACGACGCCCACCGAAGAAAGCGTGCGCCGCGCCATCGCCGTGCAGCTCATCATCAACCGCGAGCTGGGCCAGGCGAACAACGAGAATCCCCTTCAGGGCTCCTTCTTCATCGAGCAGATGACGGACCTGGTGGAGGAGGCCGTGCTGATGGAATTCCGCCGCATCTCCGACCGCGGGGGCGTGCTGGGGGCCATGGAGACCATGTACCAGCGGGGCAAGATCCAGGAAGAGTCCATGCACTACGAGCACCTGAAACACAGCGGGGAGCTGCCCATCATCGGCGTGAACACGTTCCTGAACCCCCAGGCCGCCGAGCCCGGCACGCCCGAGCTGATCCGCAGCACCGAGGCGGAAAAGCAGCAGCAGATCCGGAACCTGGAGGCCTTCCTGGCCCGCAACGCCGATCGGGCGCCCGCGGCCCTGGACCGGCTCAAGGAGGTCGCCCGGGCCAACGGCAACCTCTTCGAGGCCCTCCTCGAGGCCGCCAAGGTCTGCAGCCTCGGCCAGATCAGCCAGGCCCTCTACGAAGTCGGCGGGCAGTACCGACGGAATATGTAGCCGACCGTGGGGTGACGGAGCGGAGGACTTGATGTCCTCCGCGAAGTCGGGCCCCCACGAGGAGGCTATGCCACGGGACCGTGGGGGCGAAGCCCAGACGGGTGGCGAGGGACGCGGCAGTGCCGCGTTCCGAGCCGGCACCCGTCGGGCTGAGCATCGCAACCAGGTTGGCCTCAATCTCCCCAGTGCGGTTCCGAGCCGGGACCCGGCGAGGAGCTCATGCCATGGCCGTTGGGTGATGAAGCAAGCCTTGGCGGGGCAGCCTGCGGAGCCGGGACCCGCGAGGAGCTCAGGTCCTGAGAATTCCAAAGGGTCCCGATGGATGAACCTGTTTTTTTGCCTAGCGCCAGCCTGTGGCAGCCGCCGGCGGGGCGTCGGTCCATCCCATGGAGAAGGCCTTTGGCGGGCCAGGCATTCCACCCCTCCTGGGCTGGGTGGGTGCCAGGCCGTATCATGGATCAGATGCTGCGTCCCCTGCTGATGCTTCCCCTCACGGCGCTGGCCCTCGTGGCTGGCATGCCGAAGGCGGCGAAGGATCCCGTGAAGCCCGGGGTCACCTACCTCTACACCTACTACGACCGGCAGGGCCGGCTGGTGATCAACAACCTGCCGCCGGCCTACATGAAGGGGCAGGGGCTGGTGCTGAAGCACGTGGGCGTGGGCAAGGT
>JARLGO010000316.1 GCA_031292655.1 Geothrix sp. | reverse complement strand
GGACACCTTCGGCACCGGCCAGGTGTCGGACGAGGCCATCGTGCGCGCCGTGCGCGAGGTCTTCAGCTGCACGCCCAAGGCCATGATCGAGGCCCTGGACCTGCGCAAGCCCATCTACCGCGCCACGTCGGCCTACGGCCATTTCGGCCGGCCCGAGTTCCGCTGGGAGAAGACGGACAAAGTGGACGTGCTCCGCAAGGCCGCGAAGTAGGCAGCCTCCGGCCTATCCCGCCACTTCGACCTTGTTCCGGCCGCTCTGCTTGGCATGGTAGAGGGCCTCGTCGGCGTGCTTGAGAAGGTCCTCCGCCTGGGGGATCTCGCCCTGGCCATCCCGGGCGGCGATTCCCATGCTGGCGGTCTTCTTCAGGATGACGCCGTCGAGCCGGTGTTCGATCTCGGAGAACCTCAGGCGCAGGTTCTCGGCCACCTGGAGCGCGGCGGGGATGTCGGTGTGGGGCAGCACCAGGGTGAACTCCTCGCCCCCGTAGCGAGCGGCGAGGTCGGTGGTGCGCACGCTGGCCTTGAGCATGGCGCCGATGTTCCGGAGCACCTCATCGCCCATGGCGTGCCCATGGGTGTCGTTCACCTGCTTGAAGTGATCGATGTCAATCATCACCACGGAGAGGGGCGTCTTGTAGCGCCGGGCCCGGGAGACCTCCTCCTCCAGCCGCGTCATGAGCCGCCGGCGGTTGGCCAGGCCCGTGAGCGGATCGGTGATTGACAGGGCCTCGAGCTGGGCGTTCTTCTCCAGCAGCTCATCCTGCAGGATCTTCAGCTTGGTGTGGATGCGCACCCGGGCCAGGAGCTCCTTCTCGTGGAAGGGCTTGGTGACGTAATCGGAGGCCCCGCGCTCGAGGATCTCGGCCTTGCGGTTCAGGTCATCCTCGGCGGTGAGGATGATGACGGGGATCTGCTCCAGCTCCTTGCGGCTGGCCTTGAGACCCAGGAACTTGAGCCCGTCGAAGCCCGGCATGACCAGGTCGCAGAGGACCAGGTCCGGGGGATGCTCCATGATGGTCTTGAAGGCCGTCAGGCCGTCCGAGGCCTCCATGAAGTGGGAGAAGTCGCCATCCTTCATGAGGACGGCCTTGATCTCGCTGCGGATCATCGCGTTGTCATCCACGATGAGGATCCGGCCCGCCATCAGTCCTCCTTGGCGGCGCTTTGGAGCCGCGTCAGCCAGGCCTGCCAGGCCTGGGGGTCGAAGGGCGGCGCCGGAGGCAGGTGGCGGCGCATGGAGCGGGTGCCCTCGAGAGCCTGGGCGCAAAGCGCCGTCGGCAGGCCCCCCGCCGCCTCGGCGCAGGCGGTCCAGCCTGCGGGCGTCTGGCAGACCAGCAGCCACTGGTGCCCGGCCTCCAGGGAAAGCCGCACCCGGTCCTCCCAGCTCCAGTCCGCACAGCCGCCCATTTCCAGATCGTCCGGCAGGAAGCGTCCCCGGAGGCCCCACGGATTGTCCCGCACGGAACCCCGGTGCAGGCTCGCCGGGAGGGGGCCGCTGGCGGGGGTGCGCAGGTGCGCCACCATCACGAGACGGTCGGCGTGGGCCAGGGGGAGGAAGGCCCGGGCATTGCGATCCACCTTCGCGGGGTCGGCCAGGGCGGGCAGGCCCTGGTGGCTGTCCAGGGTGGTGCCGCCCAGCCCCGGGAAATGCTTGAGGCAACCCCGCACCCCGGCGGACTCCAGGCCGTGCAGGAAGGCCCCGGCGGCGGCGGCGGCCTCGATGGGCGCCTCGCTGGCGGCGCGGTCCCCGATGCCGGCCTCCGGATGGCCATCCCAGAGGTCAAGCACGGGGGCGAAGTCCACGTTAAATCCCAGCATCCGGAGGCCCTCGCCCCACAGGGCCCCCCAGGCCGAGCAGGCCCTGGCCCCGCCCCGGGTCCAGAGCCGGCGCAGGGGTGGCGTGGGACCGGTCCAGGGGCGCAGGCGGCTCACGGCTCCGCCCTCCTGGTCCAAGGCCACGGCCAGGGGCAGCTCGCCCCCGAACCGGCCCTGGAGGCCATCGATGAGTCCCCGACAGCGGGCGGGGCCCGCCTCCGGGTCCGAATCGAGGTTGCGGGCGAAGAGGATGATCCCCCCAGGCTCGAAGGGCAGGTCCACCTCCGCGGCGTCGAGACCACGGAAGCCTGTCCACAGGAGCTGATGGGCGTGGCTCATCCCCTCACCTTATCCGGAGGACGAGTTCGAGATGGCGGGAGAGCAGGAGGAAGGATGGATCGGCTTCCAGGAAGGCCGAGCGATTCGTGAAACCCAGGTACAGCCAGCCGGCGGTCCCCAGGGGCAGGAAGTGCTCTTCCGGATACCCCAGGCCCGGGGCCTTCAGGGGTCCGGGGTGGGGGCGATCCAGCCGCTCCGGGAGTGGCAGGGGCCCCCGGGCCACCGCCAGGGACAGTCCCCCGTCCGGTTCCCGCCGGTAGCAGCCCAGGCCATCCGGAGCCCAGCGGCTGGAGAGGCGGTCCAGCAGGGGG
>JARLGO010000315.1 GCA_031292655.1 Geothrix sp. | reverse complement strand
GCCGCAGAGCACCTGGCCGATCCGGTCCTCCAGCTTGCGCGTGGCCGTCTGGCCCGACACGGGGATGGCGGCAAAGCCCACCTTGGCGCAGAACCGCTGTTCCAGGGCCTCGACCTGGGCGCCGTCCCCTTCGAACAGTTCGAGGAAGCTGGCCTGGGTGCCCGTGGTGCCCTTCACGCCCCGCACGGGCGTGGTGCGGATGAGGTGGTCCAGGTCCTCCAGGTCCAGGAGCAGGTCCTGGAGCCAGAGGGTGGCCCGCTTGCCCACGGTGGTGGGCTGGGCGGGCTGGAAGTGGGTGAAGCCCAGCGTGGGCTGGTCCTGCCACTGGGCGGCAAAGGCCGACAGGGCCGCGATCACGTCCTGGAGGCGGCGGCGCAGCAGGGCCAGGGCCTCCTGGGCGATGAGCAGGTCCCCGTTGTCCGTGACGAAACAGCTGGTGGCGCCCAGGTGGATGATGGGGCGGGCGCCGGGCGCCTGCTCCCCCCAGGCGTGGATGGCCGCCATCACGTCGTGGCGCAGGGCGGATTCGTGCCGCGCGATGGCCTCGAGATCCACCGCGTCTTGGGTGGCCCTCAGCTCGGCCAGCTGGGCCGCGGTCACGGGAAGGCCCAGTTCCGACTCGGCCTCGGCCAGGGCGATCCAGAGCCGCCGCCAGACCCGCTGGCGGTAGAGCGGCGACAGCAGGCGCACCATGGCCTTGCTGGCGTAGCGGCTGGCCAGGGGATGCTCGAATCGCTCCAGTTCGGGACTGTCGTGGGGCGGGAGGAAGGGCATGAGAACTCCGGCCCTCCAGTGTCTCACAGGCCCCGACCTGTGACCCCGCTCACGAAGAGGGCTCCATGGCGGCGGCGCTCCGCGGCTAGGATAGGGGCATCACCCGGGAGTCCCCGTCATGTATGAAGTGATCCGAACCTCTGATCCCGCTGTGTTCCAGGCCCTGGAGCTGGAGGTCCAGCGCCAGCGGCAGCATCTGGAGCTCATCGCCTCGGAGAACTACGCCTCCCGCGCCGTCATGCAGGCCATGGGCTCCCACTTCACCAACAAGTACGCCGAGGGCTACCCGGGCAAGCGCTACTACGGCGGCTGCAGCCAGGTGGACATCGTCGAGAACCTCGCCCGGGACCGCGCCAAGCAGATCTTCGGTGCCGAGCACGCCAATGTCCAGCCCCACAGCGGCGCCCAGGCCAACATGGCCGTCTACCTCGCCGCCCTGAAGCCCGGGGACACCGTCATGGGCCTGGACCTGGCCCACGGCGGCCACCTGACCCACGGCCACCCCCTCAACAGCTCGGGCATCCTCTACCATTTCGTGCCTTATCACGTGCGCCAGGAGGACGAGCGGGTCGACATGGACGAGGTTCGGACCCTGGCCCTCCAGCACCGCCCCAAGATGATCGTCGTGGGCGCCTCCGCCTACAGCCGCACCTGGGACTTCCCCCGCTTCCGGGAAATCTGCGACGAAGTGGGTGCCCTGCTGATGGTGGACATGGCCCACATCGCGGGCCTCGTGGCCACCGGGCACCACCCGAGCCCCGTGCCCCACTCCGATTATGTCACCACCACGACCCACAAGACCCTGCGGGGACCCCGGGGCGGCATGATCCTGTGCAAGGCCCAGTACGCCAAGGACCTCGATCGGGCGGTCTTCCCTGGGGTCCAGGGCGGCCCCCTGATGCACGTCATCGCCGCCAAGGCCGTGGCCCTCCACGAGATCATGCAGCCGGAGTTCAAGGCCTACAGCGGCCAGGTGATCCGCAACGCCCACGCCCTGGCCCGGGGCCTCCAGGAGCGGGGCTGGCGCATCGTCAGCGGCGGCACGGACAACCACCTCTTCCTCGTGGACCTGCGGGACCACGGCCTGCTGGGCCATGAGGCCGAATCCTGCCTCCATCGCGCCGGCATGACCACCAACAAGAACGGCATCCCCTTCGATCCCAACCCCCCCCTCAAGCCCTCCGGCGTGCGCCTGGGCAGCCCGGCCCTCACCACCCGCGGCATGAAGGAGGAGGAGATGGACCACATCGCCCGGTTCTTCGACCTGACCCTCCGCCACCGCGCCGACGAAAGCACCTTCGCCCGCGTCCG
>JARLGO010000314.1 GCA_031292655.1 Geothrix sp. | reverse complement strand
CTGGGCCGGGTTTTTCGGGGCCCTCGTCTCGAGCCTCATCGCCTCCATCCTCAACGGGATCTTCATCCCCAAGGACCGCCAGCGTCCCCAGGGGCCGCCGCCGACCATCAAGGTCGTGAACCCCTGACCGCGAGTCCGCCTCAGAGCTCATAACAAAACCCGACAATGCCGTGGGGTTTTGTTATGAGCTCTTAGGGCTGGGGGGGCAGCAGCACCGCGTCCTTGATGCGCACGGCAAACTGAGGGACATCGCCCATGCCGCGGCGCCATTCAGTCTTGACCTTCGCGATCTTGTCCACGGCATCCATGCCGGAGATCACCCGGCCGAAGACGCAGTAGCCGTACCCCTCATCGGTCAGGTCCCGGTTGTCCAGGCGGGGATTGTCCATCACGTTGATGTAGAACTGGGCCATGGAGCTGTGGGGGGCGCTGGTGCGGGCCATGGCGATGGTGCCCCGGGTGTTCTTCAGGCCACCCCGGGCGGACTGGGGCGCCTCGTTGAGGATCGGCGCCCGGGTGGGCTTCTCTTCCAGGTTCTCCAGCAGGCCGCCGCCCTGGATCATGAAGCCCTCGATCACGCGGTGGAAGATGGTGCCCTTGTAGTGCCCGTCCTGCACGTATTGCAGGAAGTTCGCCACGGTCTTCGGGGCCAGTTCCGGCTCCAGCTCCACCACCACGGGACCGTAGCTGGTGAGGATCTGCACCCGGGGCTTGG
Organism: Geothrix sp.; assembly: GCA_031292655.1. Classification (GTDB taxonomy): domain Bacteria; phylum Acidobacteriota; class Holophagae; order Holophagales; family Holophagaceae; genus Geothrix. The sequence continues at coordinate 2,154 of JARLGO010000314.1, read as the reverse complement.
CCATGGGCGCAGGTGTGGGTGCGAGCGTGGGCGCCGCGGCCGCCGGGGCGGGCGGAGTCTGCGCGGCCAGCGGGAGCAGCAGGGCGAGGGAACAGACGAGGGCGCGGATCACGGGGGCTCCAGGAAGGCCTACTTCATTCTGCCGCGATTCGGCAAGAAGCTCCCGTTATCGTGGAGGCATGCCCCCGGTCGACCTGCCCCCCTGGATGATCTCCCTGCTGCTGGCCCCCTTCGGGCTGGTGCTGGGGTCCTTCGGGAACGTGCTGATCCACCGCCTGCCCCAGGAGGATCCGGCCGAGCGGAACGTCATCTCCAAGGCCAGCCACTGCCCCGGCTGCAAGGCGAAGATCAAGCCCTGGCACAACGTGCCCCTGCTCGGATGGCTCTGGCTGCGCGGCAGGTGCGCCCATTGCGGCTGGCGGATCCCGGTCCGCTATCCGCTGGTGGAGCTGCTCACGGGAAGCCTGTTCGCCCTCTCGCCCTGGGTCTTCCCCGTCGGCACGCTCATCTGGTTCAAGGGCCTGGTCTGTGGATTCGCGCTGATCGTCCTGTTCTTCACGGACTTCACCGAGATGATGCTGCCCGACGCCCTCCAGTTCCCCCTGATGGCCCTGGGCCTCCTGCTGACCCTGCCCCAGGTCCTCCGGCCGGAAGCCCTGATGAAGATCTGGACCGGCCCCAGCGAGATTCTCCAGGCCCTGACCTTCCACAACGGCCTGCAGCCGGCGCCCTGGTACCACGGCTTCGAACCCGCCGTCACCTGGCAGGCCAGCCTCATCGGCCTTGGCGTGGGCTACGGCGCCCCGGCCCTCATGAACCAGATCTACAAATGGATCCGCAAGACCGACGGCCTGGGCATGGGCGACTTCAAGATGCTGGCCTGGCTGGGCGCCTTCTGGGGCTGGGCCCCCATGCTGGGGATCCTCTTCCTGGGGGCGGGCCTGGGCGCCGCCGTGGGCATCCCCCTCATGTTCCTGCGCCGCGACCCGAAGCAGGGTGTCTCGGGCCAGACCATGCTGCCTTTCGGCTGCTTCCTGGCCCTGGCCACGCCCATCGTCGTGTTCTTCGGGCGGGCGCTATGGCTGGGGTATCTGGGTTGGGTGGGATAGGCTGTGGGCTGTGGGCTGTGGGCTGTGGGAAAGGATTCCTGATGCGCCGCAGGCGGCGCGATCGTTTTTCTAGCCGGCGCCGACCCACTCGAACGCACCAAAGGGAAAAGGCCGCACGGCCTGCCGGGCCGCTCCCCTTGCCCCACAGCCCACAGCCTAGAGCCCTCAGCCCCCCTGGCTCAGCTCCATCAGCACGCCGCCGGTCTCCGCGGGATGAATGAAGGCCACGCGGCAGCCGTGGGCGCCCTGGCGCGGGGCCTGGTCGATCATGCGCACGCCCTTGGCCAGCAGGGCCGCCACGGTCCCCTCGATGTCATCCACCTCGAAGCAGACGTGATGGATGCCGGGCCCGCGCTTCGCCAGGAACTTGCCGATGGGGCCCTCGGGATCCGTGCTCTCCAGGTACTCCAGGGTGCTCGGGCCCACGGGGAAGAAGGCCGTCTTCACCTTCTGCTCGGCCACCTCCTCCGTGTGGTCGGCGCCCATGTCGAAGAGCCGCGCCATGCGGGCCATGGCCTCGTCCAGGCCCGGCGTCGCGATGCCCAGGTGGTTGATGCGGAGGAGTTTCATGGGATCAGTTTAAGGCATTGGCTGTGGGCTGTGGGCTGTGGGCTGTGGGAAAGGATCCCTGATGCGCCGCAAGCGGCGCGGCTGTTCTTATGTTCGGCGCCGATCCATCTGAACGGCCCAAGGTCAAATATTGGTGCGCCCCGCCGGGCCGCCCAAAGTGCCCTTTCTACAGCCTGCAGCCCACCGCCTATAGCCGTGCCCTCAGTGCTGGCAGGCGGGCGCCAGGCCCAGGGCCACGGTGCCATCGGCCAGGGAGACCTTGCCCTTGCTGCCCAGGAAGGCGATGACGCCATCGAAATCGAAGGTGTCCCCGCCGCAGTTGCAGTAGACCGCATCGGCCCCATGGGCGGCCAGGGACGCGGCGCGCAGGTCCTCCAGACGGCAGGCCCCGCCCTTCTCCAGCAGGAGACTCAACAGGTCGTGGCCGTAGAGGGGTTCGGACATGGCGGTCTCCGGTTCAGGAGTCGAAGCTCCT
>JARLGO010000313.1 GCA_031292655.1 Geothrix sp. | reverse complement strand
CCTCCAGGCCCAGAAGGCCAGCACCCCGGTCGAACTCGAACAGGTGGAGGCCCAGGTGGCCCAGGCCCAGGCGGGCGTCACGGCCCTGAAGGCCAACATCGCCTACACCCAGATCCGGGCGCCCTTTTCCGGCGTGGTGCAATCCCGCAAGGTGAATGAGGGCGATTTCGTGGGGCCCGGCATGCCCCTCCTGGAGCTGGTGGGCGACGGCGAGCAGGAGCTGGTGGCCACCCTGTCCGAAGACGAGGCCAAGGGGCTGAAGGCGGGTAGCAAGGTGGCCTTCGAGTCCGAAGGCGTCGAAGGCCAGGCCCAGGTCACGGGGCTCGCCCCCGGCGGCGACCCCTACAGCCACAAGGGCACCCTCCGCGCCAAGGTGCTCAAGCCCAAGGGCCTGCGCCAGGGCTCCTTCGCCCGCATCCTGGTCCCCGGCCGGCCGGCCGCCCAGGGCCTGTCGGTGCCCCGCAGCGCCCTCGTGCAGCGGGGGGAGCTCACGGGCGTGTTCATCGCGAAGAACGACCACGCCGAGCTGCGCTGGATCTCCCTGGGGGAGGGCGACGGGGCCTACCTGTCGGTCCGCTCGGGCCTGAAGGACGGCGAAAAGGTCATCGACCACCCCGGCGCCCTCCAGGACGGCCAGCCCATCGAGGTATCGAACGGGGTGAACCATGGCAAGTGAATCCCATCTTGGCCTGGCCGGCAGGCTGGCCAAGACCTTCCTCCGGAGCAAGCTGACCCCCCTCATCGTCCTCGCTTCGCTGATGCTCGGGGTCCTTGCGGTGGTGCTCACGCCCCGCGAGGAGGAACCCCAGATCATCGTGCCCATGGTGGACCTCTACATTCCCTATCCCGGCGCGAGCCCCAAGGAGATCGAAAGCCAGGTCACCACGCCCATGGAACGCCGCCTCTGGGGCATCCCCGGGGTCGAGTACCTCTACAGCATGAGCCGCCCGGGCATGGCGCTCATCACCGTGCGCTTCAAGGTGAACGAGCCCCAGGAGCCGAGCCTGGTGAAGATCTACCAGGAGCTGGCGGCCAATCCCCAGCTGCTGCCGCCCGGGGCCATGAAGCCCATCATCAAGCTGCAGACCATCGATGACGTGCCCTTCCTCGTGCTGACCCTCCACGGCGACGGGGCGGCCGCCACCCAGACGCCGGGCCAGCTCCGCAAGGTCGGGGACGTCCTGGCCCGGGAGCTGGCCGACGTGCCCAGCACGGCCCAGGTGAAGGTCATCGGCGGGGCCCGCCGCATGGTCCGCATCGAGCCGGATCCGGACCGCCTCCGGGCCATCAACATGTCCATCGGTGAGCTCCAGCCCGCTCTCCAGGCTGCCGAGGCCCAGCTGCCCGCGGGGGCCCTGGTGGATCGCGGGAAGCGCACGGAACTCGAGGCCACCGGCTTCGTGCTCCAGGCCGCTGAACTGCGCCGTCTCGTGGTGGGTATCCGGAACCAGAAGCCGATCTATCTCGCGGATGTGGCCCGCGTGGTGGACGCGCCGGAACTTGAGCCGCCCGCGGTCCTCTTCGCCGACGCCTCCCGGCCCGGCTTCGAGCCCGCCGTGAGCATCACCCTATCCAAGCGCGCCGGCACCAACGCCACGGCGCTGGCGGAACAGGTCCTCGCCAAGGTGGAGGCCCTCCGGGGCAGCGTCATCCCCCGCGACTACCAGGTCACCGTCACCCGCAACTACGGGGAGACCGCGGGCGACAAGTCCAACGAACTGATCGAGCACCTCCTCATCGCCACCCTCAGCGTCATCGCCCTGATCCTGCTGACCATGGGCTGGCGCAGCGCCGTGGTGGTGGGCGTGGCCGTGCCGGTCACCCTGGCCCTCACCCTGCTCATCACCTACCTGTTCGGCTACACGTTGAACCGCGTCACGCTGTTCGCCCTCATCTTCTCCATCGGCATCCTGGTGGACGACGCCATCGTGGTGGTGGAGAACATCCACCGGCACATGCACCTGCCGGGCCCCCGGAAGAGCTTTGCCACGGTGGTGGTGGAGGCCGTGGACGAGGTGGGCAATCCCACCATCCTGGCCACCTTCGCGGTGATCGCGGCCATCCTGCCCATGGCCTTCGTGCGCGGCCTGATGGGCCCCTACATGCGGCCCATCCCCGTGGGCGCCAGCGTGGCCATGATCTTCAGCCTGCTCATCGCCTTCGTCATCAGCCCGTGGGCCAGCCTGAACGTCTTCAAGAAGGAGGCCCACCTCCCGGACACGGACGAATCCGGCCTGCACCCCGCGACGCCCGAAACCGCCTCTCCCGAGCCCCTGCACGATTGGCAGGACAAGAATCCCGAGGTGGCACCGGACACGAAGTTCGCCGCCATCTACCGCAAGGTCATCCGGGCCCTCCTGTTCCAGCCCATGGTCCGCTGGGGCTTCTTCGGCGGGGTGCTGGTGCTGCTCATGGGCGCCATGGCCCTCGTGGGCTTCGGCGTGGTGAAGGTCAAGATGCTGCCCTTCGACAACAAGTCGGAGTTCATGGTCCAGCTGGACCTTCCGGCCGGCACCCCGAAGGAGGATGCCCTCGCCGCGGGCCAGGACATCGCCCGCCGTCTGCTGAAGGAACCCACGGTCAAGAATGTGCAGGTCTACGCCGGCGAGGCGGCGCCCTTCACCTTCGTGGGCATGGTCCGCCACAGCTTCCTCCGCCAGGAGGCGGAGATGGTGGACATCCAGGTGAACCTCGTCTCCAAGCACGACCGCAAGGAGCAGAGCCACGAGATCGTGGTCCGGCTCCGGCCCGAGCTGGAGAAGATCACGAACCCCCTCGGGGCGCGCATGAAGCTCGTGGAGATCCCCCCCGGTCCGCCAGTCATGGACACCATCGTGGCGGAAGTGTACGGTCCCTCCGAGGCCGAACGGACCCGCCTCGCGGGTGAGGTCCTCCAGGCCTTCAAGAGCGTGGACGGCATCGTCGACGTGGATTCCACCCTCAATCCCGCCAACCCGAAGATCAGCCTCGTGCTGGACCGGGAGAAGGCCGCCCTCTTCGGAGTGGCGCCGGCCCACGTGATCCAGACCCTCTACATGGCCGGCTACGGCCACACGGCAGGCACCTTCCATGTGCTCCGCGGCTCCAGCCAGGTGCCCGTGGTGATCCAGCTCGCCCCGGAGAAACGCCAGCGGCTGGAGCAGATCCTCCAGCTGACCGTACCCGGGGCCCGCGGCATGATTCCCGTCAGCCAGATGGTCACGGTGAAAGACGGACGCGAAGACGCGGTCATCATGCACAAGAACCTGATGCCCGTGGACTATGTGTTTTCCGACCTGGCCGGAACCATCGAAAGCCCCGTCTACGCCCTGGCCGCGCTGAACAAGAAGATCGACGCCATGAAGGGCACCGGCGGCGCCGAAGTGGTTCGCCTGGGCCTCGCCCACCCCGAGAACACCGAGAACCTGATCATGAAGTGGGACGGCGAGTGGCACATCACACTCGAAGTCTTCCGGGACCTCGGCATGGCCTTCGCGGCGGTGCTGGTGCTGATCTTCGTGCTGGTGGTGGGCTGGTTCGAAAGCTTCGAGATCCCCTGGGTCATCCTGGTGCCGATCCCGCTCTCCCTCATCGGCATCATCCCCGCCCACGGCCTCCTGGGCGCCTTCTTCACGGCAACCAGCATGATCGGCTTCATCGCGGGGGCGGGCATCATCGTCCGCAACAGCATCATCCTCGTGGACTTCATCGAGCTGAAGCTGCGCGAGGGCATGCCCCTGGCCCTGGCCGTGGAAGAAGCGGGTGTGGTGCGCTTCCGCCCCATCCTGCTCACCGCCGCCGCCGTGATCGTGGGCTCCCTGGTGATGCTGGCGGATCCCATCTTCCAGGGCCTGGCCATCAGCCTCATGGCGGGGTCCGTGGCGGCCACGTTGCTGTCCGTGCCTTCCATTCCCGTCCTCTACTACCTCGTCGCGCGCCGCGGCCGTGCCGCGGAGCTCCAGCGCGAGGCTTCCAAAGCTGCCGCTGACAAGTAGGAGCCATCCATGAACGTCGATCGCATCGTCCACACCGTCGCAGGTACCTTCATCCTGCTGAGCCTCTGGCTGGCTCACGTCCACAGCCCGAACTGGTACTGGTTCACGGCCTTCGTGGGGGCGAACCTCCTCCAGAGCGGCCTCACCAACTGGTGCCTGATGTCTTCCATCCTGCGCAAGCTCGGCGTGCCCGAAGGGGCCGCGGCCGGGTGCTCGCGGTGAAGGCCACGGCCATCCGCCTCGCCATGGGCCTCCTCGCCGGTGGCGCGCTGGGCTACGGCTGGCACCGCCTGGTGGGCTGCAGCACGGGCTCCTGCCCGCTGACGGCCACGCCCCTGCGGGGCATCAGCTATGGGGCTTTCATCGGCCTCATCTGGGCCCTGGGGAGGTAGGCGATGACCGGATTGCTTTCCCGCGAGGAGGCCAGGTCGCTGCTGGACCGGGGCGGCGCCGTCGTGGATGTCCGTTCCCTCGAGGAATATGAACTCGGGCATGTCCCTGACAGCATCCATCTGCCCCTGCACCTCGTGCCCCACCTGGCGGCCGAGCGGCTTCCCAAGGATCGTCCCCTCCTGTTGTGCTGTGCCAGCGGCGCCCGGAGCCAGATGGCCGTGCTGCATCTGCGGCGCATGGGACTCGATGCCCACAATCTGGGCCCCTGGCACTTCCATCCCGACCTGTCCTGACCCTGGAGGAACCATGTCCGAAGTCATCCATCTGACCACCGCCGCCTTCGAAAAGGTGGCCGCCCAGGGCGCGCCGGTCCTCATCGATTTCTGGGCCCCCTGGTGCGGCCCCTGCCGCATGCAGGGCCCCATCCTCGAAGAAGTGGCGAAGGGCGCGGGCGACCGGGCCATCGTGGCCAAGGTCAACGTGGACGATGAGCCGCGCCTCGCCGCGCAGTTCGGCGTCCAGAGCATCCCCACCCTCGTCGTCCTCAAGGGCGGCCAGGTCCAGCAGCGGATGGTGGGCCTTCAGCCGGCGCAGACGCTGGCGGCCGCGCTGCAAAAGGCGGGCGCCTGATGGCCGAGCACTGGATCTACCTGATCCCCCTGGCGGCGGTGGCCTACTTCTTTTGGAGCCGCAGGTCCGCCTCCAGCTCGGACATCAAGGCGCTGCTGGCGAAGGGCGCCCAGATCGTGGATGTCCGCACCAAGGCGGAGTTCAAGGCCGCGGCCCATCCCAAGTCCATCAACATCCCCTTGAACGACCTGGAGAAGGGCTCCCAGAAGCTGGATTCCTCCAGGCCCGTCCTGATCTGTTGCGCCTCGGGAAGCCGGAGCGGCCTGGCCGTGTCCATCCTGAAACGGAAGGGGTTCAAGGAGGTCCACAACCTGGGCTCCTGGCACCGGATCCAGTCCTTCCTCTCCTGATACCAGCGTCACCAGGGCACGCCGAGCTGAATCCAGCCGGCCGTCAGTGATGGCTCTTCCAGATGACCCGGATCATCTTGAGGTTGATCACGACGAAGCGGACCAGCTGCCAAGGGAGGTTGGTTCGAAGGGCCTTGGTGAAGTCCGTCGGCTTGGTCGCAAAGGAACCCTGGGCCCGGCGGCCCTGGTCGAAAGGGGTGTACTCGGGGGTCATGGTTCACTCCGGGATGAAGGACCAGAAGGGCCGCATCTTGGCCTTGTAGATGAACAGGTGGTGGAGCAGGATCTTGATCCAGTGCCCCGCCAGGCCGATCTCGCCAAAGGTGTGGTTCAGATCGCGGCCGAATTCCGGGTAGCGTTCGAAGTCCGGGACGATGGGAAAGACCGTGATGGAGGCGGCAGTTCCGCGGAGGGGGTTGGATCCTGCCGAGGCCACGCAGGCGGCCCCCATCTCGGCCATCGAGGCCGTGTTGGTGGGCTCCTTCGCGCCCCAGATCATGCTGTAGATGCTGCGGGCCACGGCCTTGCCGATCATGGCGCTGGGCATGCCCGTCCGGGGCGGGGCGGGGGTGATGACCGTGCCCTTGGGGCTCTGCCGAGGCCGGGAAACCGGGTGGGGCGGGGCAAAGGCGATGCCCGCGGCGAAGAGGTTCGGGAAGGCCGGGGACTGGTAGGTGCGGGGCCAATCCGAGGCGCGCCACGCCTCGAAGGGCTTGGCCTGGTAGTCCGCATCCACCCGCATGAATCCCGAGGGAGCGAAGAGGCGCTCGGTGATATCCGCCCCCTGGCGGTCCAGCGCCTTCAGCCCGACGCCCTTGAAGGGGGGCAGCAGCATGGCCAGGTCGAAGCGCTCCTCGCCGTCTCCGCCGTCCAGGAACTCGAGCGAGGCACATCCCGGTTCGAGCCCCTTGACGTGCGCCTGAGTCACCCACCGGAGCCCCCGTTCCGCGAGCAGGGACTCCGTGAAGATGTTGCTGGGGGTCACGTAGCCGCCCCGGCGGATGTGGATGCCCCCCATGCCGAAGTCGCCCAGCTCGAATTCGTTGGTCAGGTAGGTGATGTCGGCCCTGTCCCGGACGCCCCTCGCCCGCAGTTCGAACTCCAGGTTCACGAGATACTCGAAGGCCGCGCCCTGGCAGGTGCAGGTGCCGTGTCCCGTTCCCACCAGGAACCGCTGCCGTTCCCCCTTCTTCATTCGGGCCACCGCCTCGTCCAGGGTGAGGGAGGCTTCCAGGGCATGGGGGGCCGTGCACACCGACAGGCTGTGTCCCTTGGGCCCCAGCCCCGGCGTGGCTTCGAAGGCCAGCTTCGGCCCCGTGGCATTGATCAGGAAGTCGTAGGGGATCCGGAGCGATTCCCCCAGCCGGCCCTCCAGGGTGGATTCGGCCTCGACGAAGGGCGTGGGGTCTTCCCCAAGGCCCTCGGGATGAAGGACCGTGGCCTTGGCCTGGTGGAAGGTGATGTCCTTGCGTTGATAGATGGGCTGGAGGGGGAACATGACCTGATCGGGCTTCAGCAGGCCGACTCCCACCCAGATGTTGGAGGGGATCCAGTTGTAGTCGGGACGGGGGGAGATGACGATGACCTCCGCCTCGTCGCCCAACCACTTTTTCAGGAACGCGGCACTGGTGTGGCCGGCCACGCCGGCGCCTAGGATGACTACACGAGGTCGGGACATGAAGCCTCCGGGCAGAGGTTGGAAAATTGGTTGCTAGAATGTATGTCTATTTGGTTAAATAGCAATTAATATTTTTTTGGCCCGCCGCGGGGCCGCCCCAGACGAAGTCCACGCGGGCGTGCGCCACCAGGAGGACGGCTTGGTTCCATCCAGCGTCGAGGTGAAAGAAAAAGGCGGGCCCACCCCGGACCCGCCTCCCCTGCCCCTGAACCACGGCCCCTGTCTGGCGGGCCCTTGGTTGGCTCAATCCAATATAATCAAATAAGCATGCGATTCAACATGCTTTTTTGAGAATTTGAAATTTTCAGGTCAGCAGTCCCGTGGCGGTTCTTGCAACCCACTCAAGCGACAACGACGGGTGGAAATTTTGTTCGTGACATACTCATCTTGAATTGGCCACCACTACGGGAGGAACCATGGGCGACCCACTCTTTTGGCACCGGCTGCAGTTCGGATTCACGGTCACCTACCACTACCTGTTCCCGCAGCTCACCATGGGCCTGGCCTTCATCATCGTGGTCTTCAAGGCGCTCGGCCTGAAGACCGGGGAGGCCCGATACTCTGATGCGGCCCGGTTCTGGATCCGAATCTTCGGCATCAACTTCGCCGTGGGCGTGGTGACGGGCATCCCCATGGAGTTCCAGTTCGGAACCAACTGGGCCGAGTTCTCCCGCCTCAGCGGCGGCGTCATCGGCCAGTCCCTGGCCATGGAGGGGATGTTCGCCTTCTTCCTCGAGAGCAGCTTCCTGGGGCTGCTGGTGTGGGGGGAAAAGAAACTGAGCCCCAAGGCCCACTTCGGCGCCGCGGTGGCCCTGTGGGTCGGGAGCTGGCTGTCCGGCTACTTCATCATCGTGACCAATGCCTTCATGCAGCACCCGGTGGGCTACACCCTGACCCCCGGGGGGATCTTCCAGCTCTCGGACTTCTGGGCCTTCATCTTGAATCCATGGGCCGTGGCCCAGTACGTCCACAACATGCTGGCCACGGTGGTGACGGCCTCCTTCGTGGTGGCGGCCGTGGGGGCCTTCTGGGCCCTCAAGGGCCTCTATCCCGTCCAGGCCCGCCTGAACCTGAAGACGGGCGTCATCTTCGGCTTCGTGTTCAGCCTGCTGCTCGCCTTCCCCGCCGGCGACATCTCCGGAAAGATGGTGGCCAAGCACCAGCCCGTCTCCCTGGCGGCCATGGAGGGCCGCTTCGAGAGCGGCACCCATGCGGAGCTGGTGATGGTGGGCCAGCCCAATGTGGCCAAGGGGAGGATCGACAATCCCATCCAGCTGCCGTCGGTGCTCAGCTTCCTGGCCTACGGGAGCTTCTCGGCGAATGTGAGGGGCCTCAACGATTTCCCCCGGGACCAGTGGCCCACCAACATCGAACTGCTCTACTACGCCTACCACATCATGGTGGGCCTGGGCACCATCCTGATCCTGATCACGGGGATCGGCGTCCTGCTCAACTGGAAGGACCGCCTGGTGACCTCGCGCGCCATGCTCTGGGTGCTGATGCTGGCCTTCCCCTTTCCCTACATCGCCACCAGCGCCGGATGGGCCGTGGCGGAATTCGGACGGCAGCCCTGGCTGATCTATGGCCTGCTCCGCACCACCCAGGGCCCGAGCCCCATGGTCCACGCTGGCGAGACGGTGTTCACGAGCCTTGGATTTGCGGGCATCTTCGTCGTGCTGTCCTTCCTGTTCGTCTACCTCATCGGCCGTGAGATCGCCCACGGACCCGAGTCCCACACGCAGAAGGTCTAGGAGGCCGCCATGGAAATGCTCTGGTTCTGGCTCACATCCGTCCTGGTGGCCATCTATGTCGTGATGGACGGCTTCGATTTCGGCGCTGGCATCCTGCACCTCTTCGTGGCCCAGACCAACGAGGAGCGCCGCGAGGTCCTCGGGGCGGTCGGGCCCCTGTGGGACGGCAACGAGGTCTGGCTCCTGGCCGGGGGCGGCACCATGTTCCTGGCCTTCCCGAGGGTGCTCGGCGCCGGGTTCTCCGGGTTCTACCTGCCCCTGTTCCTGGTCCTCTGGTTCATCCTCCTCCGGGCCCTCTCCATCGAATTCCGCTCCCATGTGAACGATGGCCTCTGGCGCCACCTGTGGGACACGGGTTTCGCCGTCTCCAGCATCGTGCTCCCCATCCTCTTCGGCGCCGCCCTGGGCAATGTGCTGAGGGGTGTCCCCCTGGACGCGAGCGGCTATTTCGAGCTGCCGCTCTGGACGAGTTTCCGGGTGGGCCTCTGGCCGGGGGTCCTGGATTGGTACACGGTCCTCATCGGGGTCTTCGCCCTGGTGACTGTGGCGGCCCATGGCTCCCTCTTCCTGGCCTGGAAGACCGAGGGCCCCGTCCATGAGAGATCCGTCGCCCTGTCCCTGAAACTCTGGACGGCCGTGGTGGTGGTGTGGCTCGTGGCGACCGTGGCCAGCTTCGTGGTGACCCCGGCCCTCTTCGGGAACCTTCCGAAGGCTCCCCTGGCCTGGCTGGCCATGGCGATCTTCCTCGCCGGCCTGGTGGTGGTGTTCCTGGGCGTGAACCAGAAGAAGTACCTGCTGGCCTTTCTGGGCTCCGGCGCCTTCATCCTCGGGATCCTCGCGGCCACGGCCGCCTGTGTCTATCCCGTGATGCTCAAGTCCACCCTCAACCCGAGCTACAACCTCACGGCCTTCAATTCGCTGGCGGGTCGCACGGGCCTGAACGCCGCCACCGGGTGGTGGTTCCTGGCCTTTGTCATCGTCCTGGGCTACTACACCTACCTGTTCCGGGTCCACCGCGGGAAGGTGAAGGCGGCCTCGGAAGGAGAGGGCTACTGACGGCCACTCGCCGGGGCTCAGGGAACGGGCGCCGAGAGGCGCCCGTTTCCTGAGGTAGGAAAAGCCATCAGGGCTGGAAATTCTGCCATGCGAGGCTCTATCTAGGTCGCGCGACGTAGATGCCCGCCAGGATGGCCAGTCCACCCCCGGCCTGGATGACCGTGACCGGCTCGCCGAGAATGGCCCAGGCCAGGAGGGCGGCGGCAATGGCCTCCAGGAAGATCACCAGCGACGAGAAGGCCGCCGGCAGGCGGCCCAGCGCCACCGTGAGAAGCCCCTGGCCGCCGGCATGGCTGATCCAGGCCAGGGCGACCAGGGCCGCGAGGCCGTGCAGGCTGCGCGGCAACAGCTGGTGCTCCAGCCCCAGCGCGGCCAGGAGCAGCAGGGCGGCGGTGACCGTGGTGGCCTCGAAGGTGACGCGTGCGGCGGAATGGCCCTCGCGCGCCGCCTGCACCGCGAGGAAGTAGAGGCCGAAGAAGACGCCCGTGATGAGGCCGTAGAGGTCCCCCAGGGCCGTGCCCACCTTCATCTGGATGCTCTGGGCGAGGAGCGCCGTGCCCCCCAGGATGCAGAGGCCGAGGCCGGCCAGGATCGCCCCGGAGACGCGCCGGCGGAAGATGAGCCAGCCGAACACCACCACCCAGATCGGGGCGGTGGTCGCGAAGAAGGTCGCGTCGGCGACGGTCGTGGTGACGATGGACAGGTGCCAGAAGAACAGATCCGCGGTGAAGGCGACCCCCACCCAGATGGTCGCCTTCGGGAAACGCCTGGCGGGTTTCACCCCTCCCCGTTCGCTCACCCGCATCCATGCGTAAAGCACGGGCAGGGCGAGGGCGACGCGCCAGAAGGCGCTGGTGAAGGGACCGACATCGGCCAGGCGCACGAAAATGGGCGAGAGGCCCATGGCCACGGCGGCGACGACGAGCGCCGAGAAGGGCGCCGCGATGCTCTCGGGTCGGGGAGGGATGGGCGTTGGGTTCACGGAGGATCCGACGGAGGTGGATGGCCATCCACCTCCCCACCATGCCATAAAGGCGTCGGATGCCGGGTCATGGGCCGAAGGGGCGGCCCTCAGGAATGGGCGGAGTGCCTGGCGACGATCCAGTCCACCACCTGGTCCAGGTCCAGGTCGCTGGAGTCGAGTTCGACGGCGTCTTCGGCCTTCCGAAGGGGCGCCACGGCGCGGGTGCTGTCGGCCTGGTCGCGGCGCTGGAGGTCGGCGAGCACGTCTTCTAGGACCGGCGACTGGCCCTTGGCCAGGAGTTCCAGGAAGCGCCGCCGGGCCCGGGCTTCGGGGCTGGCGGTGAGGAAGACTTTGCAGCAGGCCTGCGTGAACACCACGGTGCCGATGTCGCGGCCATCCACCACCCAGCGACCGCTGGCGCCGATGTGGCGCTGCTGCTCGACCAGCACCTCGCGCACCCGGGCGTCCGCGCTCACGGGCGAGACCAGGCGGGTGACCTCCTGGCTGCGGATGGCCTCGCTGACGTCCTCGCCCCCCAGGTACATCCGTCCGCCTTCCTGGCTGAGGTCCAGACCGGCCAGCAGGCGCTCCAGGGAGGGGCGGTCGTCCAGGGCGATCCCGGCCCGGAGGAGGGCCAGGGCGGCGGCCCGGTACATGGCGCCGGTATCGAGGTACTGCCAGCCCAGACGCTCGGCGACCCGCCGGGCAGTGGTGGATTTCCCCACACCCGACGGGCCGTCAATGGCAATCAGAGGAAAGGCGGAACCGGTCATCCTGACATTCTGGGGCGCACGGTTCCGCGGTTCCATCACTTCATGCCGAGTTCCTTGAGGATCTTGGGATCCTTCTCATCCTGGGCCAGGAGGATGTGGCAGGTGTCGCAGTCGCCCTTGATGGTGCGGCCGTCGGCGGAGGTGTGGCTGCCGTCGTGGCACCGGAAGCAGCCCACGGAATCCTCGTGGCCGATGTTGTTCGGGTGGGTGCCCCAGGTCAGCTTCATCTCGGGGAAGACATTGTGCAGGTAGATGGATTTGACCACCTCACCGGCGGTGTCCACCTGACCCCGCTTCTGCTTGAAGATCTCGGGGTAGGTCGTGCGGTAGTACTCCGCCAGCTCCACGGGGATCTTCGCGGCGGCCGTCTTCTGGTCGGGGTAGTCGACCTTCAGCAGCTCCAGGGCCTTCTTCTTGAGGAAGGGCAGTCCGGCGCTCATGCGGCCGTTGGCGAGGGCCTTGTCGATGGCGCGATCGGGCAGCTGGAAGGCGTGGGTGGGGCGGTTGTGGCAGTCCACACAGTCCATCTGGCGGGTGGTGGCCTTGTCCAGCTTCTCCTTCGGGAGGTTCTTGTACTCGTCGGAGACGAATTCCACGAGCTTGCCCTGGTCGTCCCGGTAGATGACCTTGGGGATCTCCTGGCGGCGGGTGTCGGTGGTGACATAGCTGATGCGCGCCATGGCGTCGAGGTGGCGGCCGTGGATCCCGGTGGTGCCGTTGGCGCTGTGCCCGCCGATCTTCAGCAGCAGGACCGTGGAGGAGGGGGTGTTCGCCTCATCCTCGGCGTACTTGGTGCGGATGATCAGCTTGTCATCGGTGAATTTCTGGGGCCAGTGGCACTGCTCGCAGGTCTCCCGGGCCGGGCGCAGGTGCTCGACCGGGCTCGGGATGGGGCGGGAGTAGGTGCCGAAGGCCACCGCGAACAGCTGCCGGGCGCCGGAGATCTTGGCCCTCACCAGGGCCGGGGCGCCGTGTCCGATGTGACACTGGGCGCAGCCCACGCGGGAGTGGGGCGAATCCAGGAAGGCGGTGTATTCGGGGCTCATCACGGTGTGGCAGGTGAGGCCGCAGAACTGGTTGGAGTCCATGTACTCCACGCCCTTCATGCCCGCGGTGCCCAGGATGGACACGTTGATGAAAGTGAGGATGCCCACCATGGTCAGGAGGTGGCGGACGCCGGGGTTCTTGAAGTCCACCGCCTTCAGCGGCAGGGGCGTCTCGCCGGCCAGCCTGTTCTTGCGCCGCACCCGGAGGATGCCCAGGGGAATCAGCGCCAGGCCGGCCACGAAGAGGGCCGGCAGGGCGACGAAGAGCAGGATGCCCATGTAGGGGTTGACCTGCTCCGGGCGGCCGGTGATCTCCATGAACCAGAACCAGATGAGCACGAAGGCCGAGCTGGTCGTCAGGGCCGCGCCGGTGAGGCTGATCCAGTTGTTGCCCAGCTGGAAGGCCAGCCGGATCCCGTCCCTCACGCGTAAACCGAAACTCATGAATCCACCTCAAGACTATTGAAGGAGTCGACAAAGGACACTGGAGTGTGAAATGCCTTCAATTACCCTAATTTCTTCCCAGCCCATCTGCAAGCCTTGACTCCGCTGGACGCCACCGCAAATACACTGGAATCAATGGGCGATATTCCAGGTTGTGACAGATGTCTATGAATCTTGTCCCGGGGTCGGCTGGCGGAGCAGGCGGAGGAAGCTTTCGCCGTACTGCAGGAGTTTCTTTGGACCGACCCCGCTGAGGGCCAGGAATTCCGCCTCGGTGGCGGGTTGGAACCGCGCCATCTGCTGGAGGGTGGCGTCGCTGAAGATCACGTAGGCGGGCACGCCCTTGGCATCGGCCAGCTGTTTTCGCAGGGCCTTCAAGGCGCGGTAGAGGGCCTCCTCGCCATCCATGGGGCCTTCCGGCGCCGGGGGGCGGGACCCGCGGGGCGACCCGCGCTTGGCCTTGCCGGGTTGGGGTGCGGTCTGGAGCGGATCGGCCCCGGAGCAGATGTCGCACGACGCGCCGCAGGCCTCCATCCGTTCCCCGAAGTGGGCCAACAGGGCCTGGTGCCGGCAGCGCAGGGACTCGGCCAGGCGGAAGAGGTCCCGGGTCTGCCGCTGCTGGGCCTGGGCCAGGGCGGCGTCCAGGCCATCGGTGAAGCGGTCGTAGCTGAGGACATCGCCCCAGCCGTAGAACATCACGCAATCCGCGTCGGCCCCGTCGCGGCCCGCGCGGCCGATCTCCTGGTACCAGCCCTCCACGCTCTTGGGCATGTCGCGGTGGATGACGTAGCGGATGTTGCTCTTGTCGATGCCCATGCCGAAGGCCACCGTGGCCACGATGACATCCACATCGTCCCGCTGGAAGGCCTCCTGGGCGGCGGATCGGGCGCCGGTGTCCATGCCCGCGTGGTAGGCCGCGGCCCGCAGGCCCTCGCCGTTGAGGAAGGCCGCCGTGGCCTCCACGGACTTCCGGGACAGGCAGTAGATGATGCCGCTGTCCCCGCGTCGGGCCAGGACGAGGCGCAGGATGGCCTCCCGGACCGGCGGCTGGCCCTCGGCGCCCTTGCGGTAGGCGCTGATGTGGAGGTTGGACCGGTAGAAGGAGCCCTGCACCTCCACCGGCTGGCGCATCTCCAGCTGGGCGGCGATGTCGCGGCGCACCTCCGGCGTGGCCGTGGCCGTGAGGGCGAGCACGGGCACCGTGGGGAACCGCTGCTTGAGCCCGGCGAGGGTCCGGTAGGCCGGGCGGAAATCATGGCCCCAGTGGCTGATGCAGTGGGCCTCGTCCACGGCGATGAGCCGGAGGTCCACGTCCCGCAGCAGGTCCGCCAAGTAGAGCTCGAGCCCCTCCGGCGCGGCGTAGACCAGTTCCAGCTCGCCGTTCTTGAGGGCGCGGATGCGCTCCCGCCGGGTCTCCGCGTCCAGGCTGGAATTCAGGAAGGCGGCCCGCAGGCCGGCCTCGGTGAGGGCGTCGACCTGGTCCTTCATGAGGGCGATGAGGGGGGAGACCACCAGCGTGACGCCGCCCAGGAGCCGCGCGGGCAGCTGGAAGGTGAGGGATTTCCCCGCCCCGGTCGGCATGATGCCCACCACGTCCCGGCCGGACAGGACGGCCTCGATGATGGCCCGCTGGCCCGGGCGGAAGGCGCCATAGCCGAAGGTGGCCTTGAGCGCCGCTTCCAGGTCCGGGAGGGCCTCCAGGTCCGAGGCCAGCGCCCGAAGGGCTGCGATGGCGTCGGGATCGAAGGCGCCCGGTCCCGTCTTGTATCGGGCGCGCAGCCGCTCCAGGCCCTCGCGGCAGGCCGCCCTCGCACCCTGCGCCAGCAGGGCGCGCAGCCGCTCAATCTCCTCTGGAACCGGCGGCAATCAGCAGCCGCCGTCGAGGAGCGGTCCGGCGGCCTTCCAGAAGGCCTGCATCTCCTCCGGCTTCCCGAAGGTGATGCGGATGTGGTTGGGCAGCCCGTAGCCCTGCATGGGTCGCACGATCACGCCCCGCTGGAGCAGCTCCTGGAACAAGTCCGCGGCGGGGTAGGCCGTCTCCATCAGCACGAAGTTGCCGCCGGTGCCGGTCAGCTGACAGCGGTGCTTGGCCGCCTCGAGCGTGAAGGCGGCGCGGGCCTCGGTGTTCTTCTGCCGGGAGAAGGCCTCGAAGGCCAGGTCCTGCACCGCCACTTCCGCGGCGGCCTGGGCCAGATGATTGGTGTTGAAGGGGCTGCGGACCCGCTCCAGGAGGCCCAGCAATTCCTTCGATCCCAGGCCATAGCCGATCCGCAGGCCCGCCAAGGCGTGGATCTTGGAGAAGGTGTGGAGCACCAGCAGGTTCGGGCGCTGGTCCAGGTAGGCGGCGGTGTCCGGGTAGGTGGCGGGATCCTCGTACTCGGCGTAGGCCTGATCCACCACCAGGACGATGTCCTCCCGGAGGTTCCGCACCAGGCGCTCGAGGGCGGCGCGCTCCAGGCGCAGGCCCGTGGGGTTGCTGGGGTGCCCGAGGTAGACGAGGCGGGTGTCCCCGTCCACGCACCGGAGGATGTCATCGGCATCGAGTTCGGTGGCGGAGGCCCTGGACTCGATGACGCGGCCGCCGGCGGTCTGGGTGGCGATGCCGTAGATGGCGAAGCTGTGCTTGGGGATGACGGCGCTGCCGCCCTCCAGGAAGGCGGCCTTCGCGACCATCTCCAGGATCTCGCTGCTGCCGTTGCCGAGCATCACCCGGTCCACCGAGAGGCCCTTCCGCTCGGCGATGCGCTGGCGGAGGTAGTAGCCGTCGCTGACCGGGTACAGGCCCAGGCCCTCGTACTCCGAACCCGAGATCACCGCGGCCACTCGGGCCTTCACGGCCTCCGTGGGGCCCCAGGGATTCTCGTTGGAGGCCAGCTTGACGATGCGGGCGAGCCCAAGTTCCCGCTGGACCTCCTGGATCGGCTTGCCGGGCACGTAGAGCGGAATGCGGGACAGGTGCTCGAAGGCCGGGACGGCGGAAAGGCTCGCGTTCATCAGGCCGGCCGCTCGGAGAGGACCTTGTCCACGATGCCGTATTCCAGGGCCTCCTCGGCGCTCATGAAGAAGTCGCGGTCCATGTCCTTCACGACCTTCTTCAGGGGCTGGCCCGTATGCTTGGCGAAGGTGGCGGCCAGATTGTCCTTCAGGCGCTGGATCTCCTTGAAGGTGATCTCGATTTCCGTGGCCTGGCCCTGGGCGCCACCGCTGGGCTGGTGGATCATGATGCGCGCGTTCGGCAGGGCGAACCGCTTCCCCTTGGTGCCGGCCGACAGCAGGTGGGCGCCCATGGAGGCGCACTGGCCGATGCAGTAGGTGACGATGTCGTTCTTCACGAACTGCATGGTGTCGTAGATGGCCAGGCCCGCGGTGACGCTGCCGCCGGGGCTGTTGATGTAGATCTGGATGTCCTTGTCGGGGTCTTCGCTTTCGAGGAAGAGCATCTGGGCGACGATGGCATTGGCCACGCTGTCGTCGATGGCGGTGCCCAGGAAGATGATGTTGTCCTTCAGCAACCGCGAGTAGATGTCATAGCTGCGCTCGCCACGGGGGGTTTGCTCGATGACGATGGGGGGATAGTAGCTGCTGGGCATGGGCCCTCCGGCTGATGGATCAGGATAGCAAGAAGGCGCCTCGCGGCGCCTTCTCCATCGAATCGTATGCAGACTACTTCTTCGCGGTGGCGCTCTTCTTCGCCTTGGGCTTCTCTTCGGCCTCGGCCTTCGGTTCAGCCTTGGCGGCCTTCTTGGGCTTCTCTTCCTTGGGCTTTTCCTCGGCCTCTTCAGCCTTCTTAGCGGTCTTCTTCTTGGCCTTGGGCTCCTCGGCCGCGTGGTCATGGTCATGGTCACAATCGGGGCCGTGGACGTGTTCGGCGGAGGCCACGGCGGCCGGTTCTCCGCCCTCCTGGCCCTCCAGGTCGCCGCCCTCAAGTCCGCCCGCGTCGAAGCGGTTCACGGGAATGCCGGCTTCGCGCTTGCGCTCCAGCTCGACCAGGGCCTCGAAGGCGGCCTTGTCCAGCAGCTCTTCGGTGACCTGGGCGGAGGCGAGCAGGCGCTCGAAGATGCGATCGGTCCGCAGGCGGCCCTTGATCTCGGTGGCGTTGCCGCGGCGCTCCATTTCGGCCTTGAAGGCCTCGAAGGGCTGTTGGACCTGGTTCTCGGCCATGAACCGGCGGATCTCGGCGTCGATGTCCGCCTCGGGGACCTCGATGGCTTCCGCGTTGCCGATGGCCTGCAGCAGGTAGCCGCTGCGGACCGCCCGCTCGGCATCGTTCAGGCGGTACTGGCGGTAGGCCTGCCAGTTCACCTTCTTGGGATCCATGCCCTGGCGGGCCACGTGCTGGGCGAACTCCTGGCAGTAGTCATCCAGCTGCAACCCCACCATGGAGCGGGGCACCTCGAAGGGGGCCGCGTCCAGCAGCGTGTCGAGCATGGTGGTGTGGAGGCGGGCCACGGCGTCCCGCTCAGAGGCCTCTTCGAGATCCTTCCTCACGGCCTCCTTCAGGGCCTCGAGGTTCTCGAAGGCGCCCATGTCCTTGGCGAACTCGTCCCCCAGGACCGGCACTTCCTTCCGCCGCAGGTCCTTGACCAGGACTTCGTAGGCCAGCGTCTTACCGGCCAGGACGCTGTTGGCGTCATCGGCCGGATGGGTGAGGGTGAAGGCCTTCTTCTCGTCGACCTTGAGACCCACCAGCTCGGCATCGAAGGGCCGGGTGGCGTCGATCTCCAGCACCTGGTCCTGGTAGGTCCTGGCCTTGAGGCCCTGGGGCTTCACCCGGATGTCGCAGGTGGCGATGAGGCCCGCGGCCACGACGCCATCCTCCACGGGGAGGTGCTTGACGGCCCGCTGGCGCAGGCCCTCGAGGTGCTCGAGGAGCGTGGCTTCGTCGAGAGCCCGCTTCTTCTTGGTCAGGACCATGCCCTTGTAGTCCGGCAGGGCCACCTCAGGCGCCACGTCGAACTGGGCGCGGAAGACGGCGTCGGCCCCCTCCTTCAGGTCCAGCTTCTCGATCGAGGGATGGGAGATGGGCTGGGCGCCGGCCTCCTGGGCGGCCTTCCAGAAGTGCTTTTCCACCAGCTGCTGGGCCACGTCCGACTGGATCTCCCGGGCGTACTTCTGCATGAGGACCGGGCGGGGGGCCTTGCCGGGGCGGAAGCCGGGAATGCGGACCTGCGGCGTGATCTTCGCCACCACCTCGCTGAAGGCGGCGCTCACCTCGGAGGCGGGCACCGTCACTTCGACGGCCTTGCGGGTGGGGGACTGGTGATGGAGGGTGGCGGACATGGATGCTCCGTGTTGCGTGATAAATGCCTTGGAATCATTCAGCTTTTTCTCCCGTGGTGACTCGGGCACTTCCTGTGCCCTCGCCCTGCGGGCGGCAATCGCCTGGCGGCGATTCCGTCCTATTTGCCAGTCCTGGCAAATGGTGCGAACGGTCGGACTCGAACCGACACGGTGTGAACCGCTGGAACCTAAATCCAGTGCGTCTACCAGTTCCGCCACGCTCGCAAAGCCGAATTGTCAAACCGGTGGTGCGCCCAGAGCGACTCGAACGCCCGACCCTCAGGTTCGAAGCCTGATGCTCTATCCAGCTGAGCTATGGGCGCGCACCGAATCCCACAGTCTACCTGGAACACCCGATCGCTTCGAGCCCTGGATTGGCTGGATAGAACGCCGAATGCTGAAGGCTCTATCCAGCTTCGCCCATGGCCTATCGGACGCGCCGCTGGGCGCGTCCTCCCGCTCGCATCGCTCGCGGAGGCCGGAGCCGGGCGCGCACCGAATCCCACAGTCTACCTGGAATGACCATCCGCTCCGACCCCTGGTTTGGCTGGGACCCGATCGATCAAGGGGGTCCATCCGCCAGGCACCAGGCATCTTCGGCCCCGTTCTGCCGGAGCCGGGCCAGCGCCAGGTCATCCAGCCCCATGCCTCTAGCAGCCGCGATCTCGGTCTCCAGGTCACAGGGGGCCACGCCGGGGTCGTCGGTGCCGAGGGCGCAGCGCACCCCGGCGGAAAGCATCCGCGGCAGGGGATGGGGAACGACGTCCGAAGCGAGGGCGCGGTTGGAGGTGGGGCAGACATCCACCGGGATGCGGCGCTCCGCCAGGAGGGCGAGGGTGGCGTCATCGGCCCGGATACCGTGGACGATGCGGGATACGCCCCCTTCGAGCACCGCCTCCCGGACGTTCGAGCCGGGCCCGTTTTCCCCGGCGTGGGCAGCGATGCGGAGGCCCGCGGCCCGGGCCCGGTCGAAGACGGGCGCCCAGTCCCGAAAGGGGCTTTTCTCCAGGCCGCCCGTGGAGAAGCCTTTCACGAAGGCCGGCAGGGCCGGCAGGACCAGGTCGAGGACCGCCTGGCCGTGCTTCGGACCGAAGTGGTTGACGGCATCCAGCACCACGCAGCCCCGCAGGCCCCAGGCCCGGGCCTCGGCAAGGCCCTCCTCCAGGCCCCGCCAGAGTGCCTCGAGCTGGATCTGCTTGCGATGGACCACGAGGAAGTGGGGCGAGGCCCAGAGGTCGAAGCCCGTTCCGCCCGCCGCCCGGGTCCGCCGCGCCACGGCCAGGAGGGCTTCCCGCACGGCCTCGCGGCTGTCCAGGAGGGACGCGCCATAGAGGAAGGCCTCGATGAACCCCTCGAAGGGGACCGCCTGCCCGGACCACAGCGCCTCGAGGCTGGCCGGCAGGCCCAGTCCCCGGCGGTCCGCTTCGTGGCGAACCCAGGTTGGATCGAGAGCGCCCTCGAGATGGGTGTGCCGATCGATGAGGGGGAATGGGGCGTTGTGGCTCACTCGGACATTATGCTCACCCTCGCCGGATCACTCGCCAGGCTGCGGGCTCGGTCACGCCCGTGGGCCCGGGCCAACCTGAACGTTATGCTCACCCTCGCCGGAGCCTCACTCGCGGCGTGCAGCTGGCCTCGGTCACGCGCCTGGGCCGGGCCAACCTGGACATTATGCTCACCCTCGCCGGATCCTCACTCGCCAGGCTGCCTCTGCAGCCTGTCTCGTGATCCGGCGGGGTTCGCCTACTCGTCGTAGTCGTCCATGCGCAGATCGCCGGGATCGAACCCTTCGCCCCGGCCCCGTTCGATGGCCACGCCGCTTTCGCTGAAGGTCTCCTCCAGGTTCTCGGCCTCGGGCTCGGCGGCGAAATCGTCCTCGATCACGTGGACGCTCTTTTCCTTCTTCACGGCCTTGGGTTTGGCGGGCGCGG
>JARLGO010000312.1 GCA_031292655.1 Geothrix sp. | reverse complement strand
TCCTTGGCCACGGCGGCCACGGCTTTCTTGAAGTGGGCCAGCTCGGGCTCGCCGTGGGCGGCGCCCAGGAAGGCCACTTCGTAGCCGCTGGGGGGGAGGTAGACGCCCTGGCCCAGGAGGGCCTTGTGCAGGCGGTTGAAGGTGCCGATGGCCTCGCCCTTCACGGCGTCGCTGCGGCGGACGCCGTCCTGGAACAGGGGCCAGAGCAGGCTGCCGTAGCGGGGGCAGTGGAGGCCGGGGATGGCCTCGAAGGCCGCCGCCCACGCCGCGGCATTGGTCTCCAGGGCCGCGTAGAAGGCCGGCGTGAGCTTCTCCATGGTGGCCAGGCCCGCGGCCATGGCCACGGGGTTGCCCGACAGCGTGCCCGCCTGGTAGACGGGGCCGTCGGGAGCCACCACGCCCATGATGTCCCGGCGGCCGCCGTAGAGGCCCACAGGCATGCCGCCGCCGATGATCTTGCCGTAGGTGCCCAGGTCCGGCGTGATGCCCAGGCGCTCCGCCGCGCCGCCCGGGGCCACCCGGAAGCCGCTGATGACCTCGTCGAAGATGAGGACCACGCCGTGCTTGGTGCAGAGCTCGCGGAGGCGCTGGAGGAACTCGGGGCGCTGGAGCAGCAGGCCGTTGTTGGCGGGGATGGGCTCGATGATGGCCGCGGCCAGTTCGCCGCCGATCTCGGCAAAGGTGCGCTCCAGGGTCTCCAGGTCATCCAGGGTCACCACGGAGGTGAGCTCGGCGATGGCCTTGGGCACGCCGGCGCTGGTGGGGGCGCCGAAGGTGACGAGCCCCGACCCGGCCTTCACCAGCAACCCGTCGCTGTGGCCGTGGTAGCAGCCCTCGAACTTCAGGATGCGCTCCCGGCCCGTGAAGCCGCGGGCGGCCCGCAGGGCGGACATGACGGCTTCCGTGCCCGAGGACACGAACCGCATCTTCTCGATGAAGGGCACCATCTCCTTGATCTTGCGGGCCAGGGACAGCTCGCGGCGGCTGGGCGCGCCGAAGGTGAGCCCCTCGTGCATGGCCTCGTTCACGGCGGCCAGGATGTCGGGATGGGC
>JARLGO010000311.1 GCA_031292655.1 Geothrix sp. | reverse complement strand
TTCAAGGCCGGGGAACGCAATCCCCTGGTGAGCGCCTCGGGGTACCTGGTCGCCCGTCACCGCGCCACGCTGTCCGCCAAGGTCCCGGGCCGCCTGGACTGGCTGGGCGTGGAGGAGGGCAGCCGGGTCCAGAAGGGACAGATCATCGCCAGGCTCGAGGCCCCGGACCTGGAGGCGAACCGGGAGCAGACCGCCGTGAACCTGGAGCAGGCCGAGGCGGATCTGGTGCGGGGGGAGACGCTCTGCCGGGAGGGCATCCTCGACCGCGCCAGCCTGGAGCACCTGAGGACCAGCAAGGCCTCGCTGGCGGCGCAGCTGCGGTTCATGGACGCCACCCTGGAGAACATGGTGCTTCGCGCCCCCTTCACGGGCACGGTCACCCAGAAGCTCTCCGAAGTGGGGGAGACCGTGAGCCCGGGGACGGCCGGGGGCGCCAACGCCATCAATGCCGTGGCCGTGCTGGCGGACTTCGACTCCCTCGAGGTGGAGGTGGAGGTGAGCGAGAACGGCATCACCAAGCTCCGCAAGGGGATGCCGGCGGAGATCCGGGTGGATGCCCTGGAGGCGGATTCCGGCGCCAAGCCTCTGCGCGGGGAGCTCCGGGAGATCTATCCCACCTCCAACCGCCAGAAGGCCGTGGTCCTGGTCCGGGTGGCCTTCAAGGAGAAGAACCCCTACCTGGTCCCCGACATGGGCGCCAAGGTGACCTTCCTCGGCGAGCCCTATCCCAAGGATGTGCTGATCCTGGGCCGGGAACAGGTCGTGCGCAGGAAGGGCCAGCCCTTCGTGTGGGTGCTGGAGCAGGGGCGGGCGGCGCTCAGGCCCATCGCGATCGTGGCGGAAAATCCCATCGGCTACGAGGTGACCGGCCTCGATCCGGGGGCCAGCCTGCTGGTGCTGCTCTCCGACACCAAGCTCGAGCCGGGCGCCAAGGTGAAGGTGAAGGACCGATGAACGGCGGACCCATCATCCGCCTGCGGGGCGTGGCGAAGAGCTACTACCGCGAGACGCTGGAGATCCCGGTGCTGCAGGGCATCGACCTGGACATCCCGGCCGGCGGGTACTACGCCCTCATGGGCCCCAGCGGCAGCGGCAAGACCACGCTCCTCAACCTCATCGCCGGGATCGACCGACCCACGGGCGGCGACCTGGAGGTCTGCGGGTTCGCGCTGAACGGCCTCGACGACGACGAACTGGCGGGCTGGCGGTCGGCCTACGTGGGCTTCATCTTCCAGAACTACAATCTGGTTCCCGTCCTCACCGCCTTCGAGAACGTGGAACTGCCCCTGCTGCTGACGCCCCTGGGGCGCTGGGAGCGGCGGGAGAAGGTCGAGGAGGCCATGGCGCGGGTGAACCTGGCGGACCGCATGGAGAACTACCCGCGCCAGCTCTCCGGGGGCCAGGAACAACGGGTGGCCGTGGCCCGGGCCATCGTGACCAACCCCGAACTGCTGGTCGCCGACGAGCCCACGGGGGCCCTGGACTCGAAGAACGCCGAGGAGATCATGGCCCTGCTGGAGGGATTGAACCGGGACCTCGGCAAGACCATCGTCATGGTCACCCACGATCCGAAGGCGGCGCATCACGCGCGGCACCAGATCCACCTTGAGAAGGGCGTCCTCGATCGGACCATCGAGGTGAACCGGTGAGACCATGCGCTTCCTCCACCTGATCCTGCGGTCCTTCTTCCGCTCGAAACGGAGGACGGTGCTCACGATCCTCTCCATCACCGTCTCCGTGGCGCTGGTCGCCATTCTCCAGAGCGTCCTGGCGACCCTGGACGGCTTCGCGAACAACCCCGACGCCTCCAACCGGATCGTGGTGCGGCACAAGGTGTCCATCACCAACATGCTCCCCATGCGGTACGAGGACTGGATCCGCCAGCAGCCCGAGGTCGAAGCGGTGATGGGCCTCCAGTGGTTCCAGGGGGTCTACATCGACCGCCGGAACTTCTTCCCTAACTTCGCCAGCGAGGCGGAATACGTGACCGCGATCTTCAGGGAGGAGATCGTGGACTACTCGGACGCCCAGTACCGGGATTTCCTGCGGGACCGGAACGGATGCATCGTGGGCAGGGCCCTGGCCGACAAGTTCGGCTGGAAGATCGGGGATGTCATCTCCCTCCAGAGCGAGATCTTCCCCCTCACCGTGCGGCTCACGGTGCGGTGCATCTTCAAGTCCAAGCGCCTTTCGGACGAGATGGGGCTGCATTTCCATTTCAAGCT
>JARLGO010000051.1 GCA_031292655.1 Geothrix sp. | reverse complement strand
TCGTCGAACATGTAGGCCGGCGTGGTCACGAGCTTGAGGGCCTCGTCGATGACGATCTCCCGGGCCGATGGGGTGTCCTGGTGCAGGTGCCCGAGGTGGTGCATGGCGTCGGCGCAGCCGGGGTCGGTGCCCAGGGTGAGCCGCGCGGCGTTGCGGCCCGACAGCGCCAGGGCCACCAGGGCCGGGGCGATGCAGATGGCGCCCACGGGCTTTCCAGCGTCGAAGAAGCCGCGCACGAAGGCGGCCACGTCCGGCCGCACCTCGGCCTGGGCGCCCTGGAAGGCGAAGGAGCAGTGGTTCTTGGCCACCCCGTAACCGCCCGGCATCACCAGGGCGTCATAGTCCCCGACCCGGGCCTTCGCCAGATCCAGGCACTGGCCCACCCGCGCGATGCGGCTGGACTCCTCCAGGATGTTGCGGACCGCCCCCGGGACGGGCTGCCCGGTGACGTGGTTGACCACATGGTGCTGCTCGGCGTTGGGGGCGATGCACTGGAAGTCCACGCCGTGCTGGTCCAGGGCCAGCAGGGTGAGCACCGCCTCGCGCACCTCCGCGCCGTCCAGGTGGCCGCAGCCGGCCAGCAGCACCGCCACCTTGAGCGTCTTCGCCATGGGAGCCTCCTGAGGAATGGGCCCATTATCCATCGAATGGCAAGCGTCAACGGAGGTTCGATTACCCTGGACCCATGCGCCTCTCCTCCCGCCTGCCGCCTGGTTTCGAGCCGAACGCCCTGTCGGCCGCCCTGGCGAAGCTGCGGTCCGAGGGCCGGGCCATCCTGGACTTCACGGGCTCCAATCCCACCCGCTGCGGGTTCACCTATCCGGAAGCGGCGATCCGCGCGGCCCTTTCCCAACCTGGGGTGCTGGCCTACGATCCAGACCCATGCGGATCGCCCCTGGCCCGCGCGGCCATCGCCGCCCACCACGGCCATGGCCTGGGCGCCGGGGACCTGCTGCTCACGGCCTCCACCAGCGAGGGCTACGGCCTGCTCTTCAAGCTGCTGGGGGACCCCGGCGACGAGGTGCTGGTGCCCAGCCCCAGCTACCCCCTGTTCGAATGGCTGGCCCGGCTCGAGGGCCTCCGGGCCTGCTCCGTGCCCTCCTACTTCCACGAGCGCTGGCACCTGGACCTGGGGGCCCTGGAAGTGGCCGTCTCGCCCCGCACCCGGGCCGTGGTGGTGGTGAACCCCAACAACCCCACGGGACACTTCCTGTCGCAAACCGAATGGGCGGGGCTCACGGCCCTGTGCGCCCGGCACGGCCTCGCCCTCCTGGTCGATGAGGTCTTCGCGGACTACGCCCTGGAACCGCCTCCCGACCGCCTGGCCACGGCCCTCCTCGACCCCGATCCGCCCTGCCCGGTCTTCCTCCTGTCGGGCCTCAGCAAGGTGGCGGGCCTGCCCCAGCTCAAGCTGGGCTGGATCGCCCTGCGGGGCCCTGGCGCGGCGGAGCACCGGGCGGCCCTGGCCTTCCTGGCGGATCAGTACTTGTCCGTCTCGGCCCCGGTGCAGGCCGCGGCGCCGGCCCTGCTGGCCCTGGCGCCGGGGATCCGGGAGCAGATACTGGGCCGCCTCCGCGCCAACCTGGCCGCCCTCGACGCGGGGCTGGCGGCCCATCCCCGCCTGTCCCGCCTGCCCGTGGAGGGCGGCTGGTCCGTGCTGCTGCGGCGCCCGGCCGTGGACGGAGACGAGGCCTGCGCCCTGCGGCTGCTGAAGCAAAAGGGCATCCTGGCGCATCCGGGTTCGTTCTTCGACCTCCATGGAGATGGCCACTTGGTGCTGAGCCTGCTGACCCCGCCGACGACGTTCCGGGAGGGACTGGAAGCCCTGCTCACCGGGGTGTAGAAACTCAGCCAGGGAGGCCGGGAGACCGAGGAATCGAGAACGATGGCCCTCCTCGGAGTCCCCCCATGTCCCTCAGCCTCTGGCTCCGTGATCTGCCGTTCCGCACCAAGTTCCGCCTGCTCCTCGGGGTGCAGGTCACGCCACTGCTGCTCATGGGTGCCATGGGCTTCTGGGCCCTGGGCCGGTTCGAGGCGGAGCTGGCCCAGGCCAGCGGGCATCCGCTCGCGGATCCGACCGCCCAGCTCATGCTGAGCCTGAAGGTCGCCATGGGCATCTTCGTGGCGGTCGCCCTGAGCCTCGGCACCTGGATCAGCCGCACCGTCGGCAACCACATCACCCGCACGGCTAAGGCCATCGATGCGTCGATGCAGAGCCTGGTGGAGGGGGATCTCACGAGCCCCCCCCAGGTGGAAGCCAAGGATGAGCTGGGCGATATCGCCAAGGGCCTGCGCGGGGTCATCCAGAAGCTCCATCAGGATCTGCACGCCATCGCCGGCATCAGCGCGCGCACGGCGTCGGGCGCCACGGAACTGGCCGCCACGACCGACCTGCTGAACCAGAACACCCGGGAGATCAGCCACAGCGCGGCCTCGCAGCGGGACGCCATGCAGCAGTCGTCGGTCGCCCTTTCGGACATGGGCCGCGCCGTGGGCGAGGTGCGCGCGCAGGCCCGGGAGGCCGGGGGAGCCTCGGAGCAGGCGCTCGGCATCAGCGCCCGGGGCCTGGCCGAAGCCGAGGAATCCCAGCGGGCCATGGGGGCCATCGAGGAGAGCTCCGCCAAGGTGGGCCGCATCACCACGGTCATCGCCGACATCGCCCGCCAGACGAATCTGCTTTCGCTGAACGCCGCCATCGAGGCCGCCAAGGCCGGCGCCATGGGCAAGGGTTTTGCTGTGGTCGCCGAGGAGATCCGCAAGCTGGCGGAGCGCTCGGGCCAGGCCGCCAAGGAAATCAGCGCCCTCATCCAGGAAAGCAATGAACGGGTGGCCGCGGGCTCTTCGGCCGTGGGGTCCGTCAGCCGGGCCCTGGCGGCCCTGGAAGCCTCCATCCGCGACAACGCCGAGCGGATCGAGGCCATCATCCGGGCCACGGAGGCCCAGGCCCAGTCCACGGAGGAGGTGGCCGGAGCCGTCGGCACCACCACCCAGCTGACGGAACGCAGCGCCTCGGCCACCACCGAGCTGGCCTCGAGCCTGGATGAGACGGCCCGCACGGTGGAGGACCTGGCCCAGAGCGCCAACCACCTCCGGGACCTGGGTGCCCGGTTCAAGCTGGGATGAGGCTGTCCGGGCGGGACCCCCTCAGGGGCGGGTATCATCACCGGAACCCATGAGTACCCTCGCCTCCTGCCCCAGCTGCGGTGCCGCCCTGAGCTTCCGGCCCGGGACCATGGTGGCTGTCTGCGCCTACTGCAAGGCCCTGGCCGCCCGGCGGGACCGGGACCCCGAGCTGATCGGCCAGGTGGCGGATCTCGTGGACACGGGCTCGCCCCTGGGCCTGGGCGGCTCGGGCACCTATGCGGGCCGGGCCTTCACGCTGGCCGGCCGGGTGCAGCTCAAGCATCCCCTCGGCGGCGTCTGGGACGAATGGTACCTGGCCCTCGACGATGGCCGCTGGGGCTGGCTGGCGGAGGCCCAGGGCCGCTTCTATCTGACCTTCACCCGGACGCCGCACGGCGCCCTGCCCCCGGCGGAGGGCCTCCGGGCGGGCGGCCCCGTGGACCTGGGCCCGGAGGGCCTCTGGACCGTGGGCGAGGTCAGCACCGCCACCTTCCACAGCGCCGAGGGCGAGATCCCCTGGGCCGTGGAACCGGGCGCCACCTACCGCTACGCGGACCTCTCGGGCAAGGACGGCGCCTTCGCCACCCTGGACTACGGCGAGAACCCGCCCCTCCTCTTCCTGGGCCGCGAGGTACCCCTGGCGGACCTGCACATTCAGGGCGGCGCCCGCAAACCGCTGAAGGTGGGCACCCAGAGCCTCAACTGCCCCAAGTGCGGCGGCGCCCTGGCCCTCCATGCGCCGGACCAGACCCAGCGGGTGGGCTGCCCCAGCTGCGGCAGCCTGCTGTCGGCGGAAAACGGCAAGCTGGCCTTCCTGAAGAGCCTGAAGCAGCCCCACCAGGAGGTGATCCTCCCCCTCGGCGCCGAGGGCCTGTTGAAGGGGGAAAAGGTCACCTGCATCGGCCAGCTGCGCCGCAGCTGCACCATCGACGGCCTGCCCTACCCCTGGACCGAGTACTTGCTCCTGGACAGCCAGCACGGCTTCCAGTGGCTGGTGGAAAGTGAAGGCCACTGGAGCCTGGCTAGGGCCGTGGCCCCCGGTGACATCCCCGAGGCTCGCGAGGGCCAGAAGAACCTGCGGGCCCAGGGCCGGGACTGGCGCCGTTTCCAGGATGTGGAGGCCGTGGTCACGGGTGTCTGGGGCGAGTTCTACTGGACCGTGGAGCAGGGCGAGCGGGTGCTGGTGTCGGAGTTCGTGGCTCCGCCCTGCAGCCTCACGCGAGAGCGGCAGTCCCATCCCGGCGGCGGCGAAGAGGTGAACTGGAGCCTGTCCACCTACCTGGAACCAGGCGAGGTCTGGTCGGCGTTCAAGCTCGACGGCGCGCCCCCGGCACCCCAGGGCATCGGCTCCTTCCAGCCCAATCCGCACAGGCGGGCGCTGGCCCAATCGGCCCTGTGGATCGTGGGGGCCCTGGGGCTGCTGCTCGTTCTCGTCATGGCGGAATCCGTGACCCATCGCAACGAGGAGCTGTTCCATCGGCAGATCGATCTCTTCGAGCTCACCCCAGGACTCCGGCCCTTGGCGGCCGGTGACGTTCGCAAGGGGATTCCCGCAGGCCGGCCCGGGGTGCCCGCCGCTGCCGGTGCCCCAGCCGAAGAGTCCCAGGATCCGGTCTTCTTCTCGGATCCCATCCAAATCAAGGATGGGCACCAGAACCTGGCGGTCACCCTCAGCGCCCCCGTGAACAACAACTGGATCGAGGTGGAGGGCGCCCTGGTGAGCGAAACCACGGGCGTGGCCGAGCTCTTCCTCCTGGAGAGTAGCTACTACCACGGCGTGGATGGGGGCGAATCCTGGACCGAGGGCGGCCAGACCGAGACCGTGTTCCTCAGCGCCCTGCCCCCCGGCAGCTACGTGCTGCGCCTGGCCCCCCAGTGGAACGGGAAGGTTCCGCCCGTCCGGGCCATCGACGTGCAGCTGCGCCAGGGCGTCCTGCGCTGGCTCTATCCCGGCCTGGCCCTGCTGGCCATCCTGCTGGTGCCCCTGATCATGATCTTCCCCATGGCCGCCTTCGAAGGACGGCGCTGGCAGGAGAGCATGTACGCACCCAAGAGCGGAGGCGACTGATGCGGATCCTCTACCTGCTCTTCCTCAGCGCCGGCTTCAGCCTGCTGGTGGCCAACGGCTTCTTCGGCCGCGAGTTCTTCGGCCAGCGCCGCCGCGTCGACCTGCCGCCCAGCATCCGCCAGACCCCCGGCGCCTATCGCACCTTCCTTCACAACAACGGCTTTCACGGAGGCAAGTGATGTTCACGACTCAGCTGCTCCACCAGCTCCTCATGGCCGCCGTGTTCTGCGCCCTGGGCCTCGTCATCCTCGGCCTGGTCTGGCTCGTGCTCATGCGGGTGCTGCCCTTCTCCCTCCGCAAGGAGTTCGAGGACGACCAGAACACCGCCCTGGGCATCGTCCTCGGCTGCCTCATCCTCGGCATCAGCATCATCATCGCCGCCGCGATCCATGGGTGATTTGCCACAGCAGCCCACGCTGAAAGCTCCCCTTCTTTTCATCAGTGTGCTGCTCATCGCCAGCTGCGGGCTGATCTACGAGCTGGTGGCGGGGACGCTGTCGAGCTACCTGCTGGGGGATTCGGTCACCCAGTTCTCCACGGTGATCGGGGTCTACCTCAGCGCCATGGGCCTGGGTTCCTGGCTCTCGAAATTCCTGCACCGGGGGCTGGCGCGGCGCTTCGTGGACCTGGAGCTGGCGGTGGCGCTGGTGGGCGGCTTCTCGGCGCCCATCCTCTTCCAGGCCTTCGCCCACACCCACGCCTTCCGGGTCGTGCTCTACGGCGTGGTGCTGGCGGTGGGCACCCTGGTGGGGCTGGAGATCCCCATCCTCATGCGCATCCTCAAGGACCAGGTGCGCTTCAAGGACCTGGTGGCGGGCGTGCTCACCCTCGACTACATCGGGGCCCTCTTCGCCTCCCTGCTCTTCCCCCTGCTGCTCATGCCCAAGCTGGGCCTGGTGCGCACCAGCCTGCTCTTCGGCCTGCTGAACGCCGCCGTGGGCCTCTGGTCCACCCACCTGCTGCGCTCCCAGCTCGGCCCCACCTTGATGCTCCGGCTGCGCTGCGCGGCCGTCATGGTCCTGCTGGCCGTGGGCCTGGCCTTCGCCGGAAAGTTCACCCTGGCCGTCGAGGAGGAGATCTTCGCCGACGACATCGTCTACGCCAAGGACAGCGCCTATCAGCGCATCGTGCTCACCCGGGGCCGGGGCAGCTTCCAGCTCTTCCT
>JARLGO010000310.1 GCA_031292655.1 Geothrix sp. | reverse complement strand
GACAGGGGCTTCCCGTAGCTGGGGCTGTAGGCCCAGGTCATGGCGATCTTCTTGCCCTTCAGCTGGTCCAGCCCCCCGAAGTGCTTGCGCAGCCAGGCCAGGTCCGCCAGGGACTGGGTCGGGTGGTCCACGTCGCACTGCAGGTTGATGAGGCTGGGCCGGCGGTGCAGCACGCCCTGCCTCGCGCCGTCGCTCAGCGCCTCCCCCACCTCCTGCATGTAGGTGTGGCCCGCCCCCAGGAACATGTCGTCCCGGATGCCGATCACCTCCGCCAGGAAGCTGATCATGTTGGCCGTCTCCCGCACGGTCTCCCCGTGGGCCACCTGGCTCTTCTGCTCATCCAGCTCCGAGAGCGTGAAGCCCATGGCGCTGGCCGCCGACGCGAAGGAGAACCGGGTGCGCGTGGAATTGTCCCGGAAGATGGAAATGGCCAGCCCCGTGTCGAAGGCCCGGAAGGACTTCCCCCCCTGGTGCAGCAGCTTCAGCGTCTCCGCCAGCGCCAGGATGGCCTTGATCTCCTCCTCCGGGTGCTCCCAGGTCAGCAGGAAATCCTTCTGGTAGAGGTCGGTCTTCAGCGCCTGGAAGGCTTGAACGTTGTCGGCGAGGGCGGGCTTGTTCACGGAAGGTACCTTTCAGGGGGCGGCGGGAAGGGGAACGCAGGGAGACCGGCTCCGGCAGGGGCGGCCGCGTCGGCTCATCCCCCGATGGAGAATGTATGGACAGCGCGATTATGGTGCAATAATTATTTATCAGTGTAAAAATTATTATCTACAACTTGTTTTGATGCTGCCCGGGTTTCCAAGGTCACCCTGCCTCGGCCCGAGGGCTTCGCTCAGGGTCGAGGCCTTGAACTCCGTGGACGGGATTCCCTCCGGGGCCACCGCTGCGCGGCGTCCCCTCCGGCCGCACGATCATCCGACCGCAGCGGAGCGTAGGGGAGGCTCCAGGTCCACGAGCTTGCGAGTGGGAGCACGCGCAGCGTGCGATACCTGGAGGATAAGACCGCATCGCCGAAGGCGATGGCGGCCCCGAAGGGGCGAGGGCCGGAGGCCCGAGTCAGCCTGCCAGCATTTCTGTGACTTCGAATCCCGCCTTTTTTACTCCGCCAAAAAGGGGTCCCGTGCGGGACCCCTTTTTGGCGGAGAGAGAGGGATTCGAACCCCCGAACAGGTTTCCCCGTCTCCGCATTTCGAGTGCGGTGCCATCAACCACTCGGCCATCTCTCCGGGAGGCTCATTCTAGGAGCCTGTCCAGG
>JARLGO010000309.1 GCA_031292655.1 Geothrix sp. | reverse complement strand
GGCTTCCGGCCCCTCTGTTCGCCCCTGCCCCGGACCGGGCGCTGCGGCTGCGACCGCTGGTTCGCCTTGGAGCTGAAATGATCGTGGGCCTGGGAACCGACCTCTGCCCCCCGTCCCGCTGGCGGCACCTCATCGACCGGTTCGGGGCCGAGAAGTGCGCGGCGCGGATCCTCCATCCGGAGGAGGCGGCCTACCTGCTGGAGGGCCACCGGTCGCGCCTGCCGGAGCGCCTGGCCGGACGCTGGGCCCTCCGGGAGGCCTTTGGCAAGGCCCTCGGTACGGGCCTGGAAGGCTGGTCCTGGAAGGAACTCCGCTACGTGAACGGCCGCCTCTGGGCGGTGGGGGGCCTGGCCAACCTCCTGGCATCCCGGGACATCCGTACCCTGCATGGGAGTGTCAGCCATGATGGGAACCTGGCCCAGGCGGTGGTCATTTTGGAAGGCTGAAGCGACAGAAACTCAAGCCTTGGCCCCCGCCGCCGATCCCGGAGAGAGGACGACTCGATGGATCCCCTCCAGGCCAAGCAACAGATGACCCTCGCCGAGTTCCGGAGCCTCCGGGACTTCATTTACGCCAAGTCCGGCATCTTTTTCAGCGAATCGAAGCAGTACTTCCTGGAGAACCGGCTGAGCAAGCGGGTCGCCGAGCTGAAGCTGCGGAGCTACGGGGACTACCTGTCCCTCCTCCAGGGCAGCCAGGGCGGCCCGGGGGCCGTGGAGCTGAAGCAGCTCTTCGTGGAGATCACCACCAACGAGACCAGCTTCTGGCGGAACCCGCCCCAGATCGAGGCCTTCCAGAACATCGTGCTCCCGGACGCGGCCAAGCAGGCCCGGGAGCGGGGCCAGAGCCGCCTCCGCCTCTGGTCGGCGGCCTGCTCCAGCGGCGAGGAGCCCTACACCCTGGCCATGATCTGCCAGGACCTGAAGGACACGGTGCTGCGGGGACTCACCGTGGAGATCCTGGGCACGGACATCAGTGAGAAGGTGCTGGCCCAGGCCCAGGATGCCGTCTACAACAGCTACACGCTTCGGAACCTGACGCCCGACCAGCTGCAGCGCCATTTCACCCCCCTGGGCAAGGACCTCTTCCAGGTGAAGCCCGAGGTCCGGCGCCTCACCAGCCTCCGGCACTGCAACCTGGTGGACTACCCGGCCTACCGCCAGCTGGGCACCTTTGACGTCATCTTCTGCCGGAACGTCCTCATCTACTTCGACGAGGCCGCCAAGGCCCAGGTGCTCAAGGGATTCCACGGCCAGCTCCACCCCAAGGCTTATCTGCTGGTGGGACACAGCGAAAGCATCCATGCTTTCAACACCGGTTTTGAACTGCTGCATTTCAGCAAAGCCATGGGATACCGGAAGCGGGCCTGATCGGCCAGGAGTTGAGCCATGCCCATCACCCCTCAAGAACTCATCGCGAACCTCGGGGACCTGCCGCCCCTTCCGCAGGTGGCCTCCCAGGTCCTGCGGGTGTCGGCGGATCCCGACGCCAATGCCGAGGACCTGCGCAAGGTCATCGCCATGGATCAGGCCCTCACCAGCCAGATCCTGAAGATCTCCAATTCGGCCATGTTCGGCATGGTCCGCGAGGTCACGACCCTGACCCAGGCGATCATGACCCTCGGCTTCTCCACCATCAAGAGCGTGGTCATCGCCAGCTCGGCCAAGAACCTCTACCATCGCGGCGCGGTGGGCCTCCAGGAGCGGCTGATCTGGGAGCATGCCCTGGTGTCGGCCATCGCCAGCCGCGCCTTCGCGAAGAGCCTCCGGTTCCCCCGCATGGAGGAGGCCTTCATCGGCGGCCTGCTGCACGACATCGGGAAGTCGGTCCTGGGCGTGAAATTCCCCGAGCGCTACGGCACCCTGCTCCGGACCGTCTACAACGAGGGCGGCGTCTGCCTCGACCTCGAGCTGGACACCTTCGGCTTCGACCACGCCATGGTGGGCGAGGCCCTGGTCAGCAAGTGGAACCTGGCCCCCAGCCTGCAGGCGGCCGTGCGCTGGCACCACGATCCCATCCATGCCCAGGACGATCACCTGCAGCTGGCCGCCATCGTGGCCCTGGCCAACCACCTGGCCCTGGAGGAGAAGGTGGGTATCGGCGATCCGCGCCACCTTGAAGGGGCCTCCAGGCAGGCCATGGAGATCCTCAAGCTCAGCCCAGAAGCCCTGGTCGGCCTCAAGGAGGGGGTCAAGAGCGCCATCGAGCAGGACAAGACGATGATCGCGGAGTTCTGAATGACCATCACTCCGGAGCAGTTCACCTCGCGCATGAAGGCCAAGAACCTGCCCAGCCTCCCCCTGACCGTGGTGGCCCTGGGCGAAGCCGTTCAGGACGAGCGCTGCACCGTGGACCGCATCCTCGGCATCCTGTCGAAGGACCCCTCCCTGTCCGCCACCCTGCTGCGCCTGGCCAACTCGGCGCTCTACGCTGGCGAGGGCTCCGTCATGGACCTGCGCTCGGCGGTGCTGCGGCTGGGTTTCGACGCCATGGCCAACCTGAGCACCGGGGCCGCAGTCATCAAGAACCTGAGGGGCGGAACCCACCTCGATGCGGTCAAGCTCTGGCAGCACAGCGTGGCCGTGGGTCTCACGGCCAAGGGCATCTGCATCCTGGCCAAGCGGCACGGCCAGGCCGAGACCGCGTTCCTCACGGGCCTGCTCCACGACATCGGCAAGATCGCCCTCGACACCTGTTTCCCGGAGGATTACACCGTCGTGCTCCAGAAGGTCGCCGATGGCGCCTTCTTTGTGGATGCCGAGCGTGAAGCCCTGGGCATGGACCACGCGGAGGCCGGCGCACTGCTCGCCGCGACCTGGTCCTTCCCGCCGGCCATCGTCGAAGTGATCCGGGCCCACCACGAGCCCGGACCCCAGGACTTCCTGCCCAATCTCATCCACATGTCCGACCTGCTGGTGCGCACCCGCATCCCCATGGGGCCCGCGGACGAGCACCTGATGATCTCCTTCGATGATCTGCCGGCCTTCAAGGCGGTTCTGGCCGGGGCCCTCCACAAGGATCTGGACGTGGAGCGCATGACCTTCTCCATCGACGATGAAGTGGACCACGCCCTGGCCTTCGTCGAGGTAGCATTCCAGGCATAGGGGTTGGATTTATGACGATTCGAATTCTGGTGGTGGATGACAGCCCCTTCATGCGGAAATCCCTGCAGAAGATGCTGGAGGAGGCACCGGATCTCCGCGTCGTGGCCACGGCCCGCGACGGGGTGGATGCCCTCGAAAAAATCGAGGAGCACAAGCCCGACCTCGTCACCCTCGACATCGAGATGCCCCGGATGGACGGCCTCACCTGCCTGAAACGGATCATGGCCGAGCATCCCATGCCGGTCCTGATGGTCTCGAGCCTCACCCAGGAAGGCGCCCAGGCCACCCTGGACGCGCTCGCCCTGGGGGCCCTCGACTTCATCCCCAAGGAAAGCGGTTTCGCCAGCTTGAGCATCCTGCAGATCCAGCATGACCTGCAGGAAAAGGTGCGGCGCCTGGCCGCCAGTCCCCGCTTCCACAAGGCGGCCCCGGCCCCGGCCAGGCCCTCCCAGGCCCCTGCGGCGCCCCTCGCTCGGCCCGCGACCCCGGCCAAGGCACCCGCGCCCCCGCCCACCTCGGATTCCAGGCTGGGCTCCTCCCCCCAGGCCGAGCTGCTGGTGATCGGCACCTCCACCGGCGGCCCCAAGGCCCTGCAGGACATCCTTCCCGCCCTGCCCGCCAGCCTGCCGGTCCCCTGTCTCATCGTGCAGCACATGCCGAGCACCTTCACCAGGCCCTTCGCCGATCGATTGAATGGCCTCTGCCAGGTCCATGTGAAGGAGGCCGAGCAGGACGAACCCCTGAAGGCCGGCACCGTCTACATCGCGCCGGGCGGCATCCACATGACCTACGGGGCCCGGGGGACCAAGGGCCACATCGAGCTGAGCCCCGAGCCCGTGTCCTCCCTCCACCGGCCCAGCGTGGACGTGCTCTTCTTGAGCGTGGCGGAGCTGTTCCGGGGCCAGGTGCTCGCGGGGATCCTCACGGGCATGGGCTCGGATGGCACCAAGGGCATGGAACAGCTGAAGCAGAAGGGCGCCTACACCCTCGCGGAAGCGGAGGAGAGCTGCGCGGTCTACGGCATGCCCCGCGCCGCCGTGGAGCGGGGCTGTGTCGACGTGATCGCCCCGCTGGCCGACATTCCAGGCCACCTCCGCCGGCACTTCGGGATCTAGGGACACCTCCGGTGGACATCCCCGCGATCCTGGGATCCCTGCAGATTCCGGCCTCCGCGGCCCCCTCCGCCCCGAGCCTCGGCTACCCCCTCCCGGGCCAGACCCTGGAGGCCACCCTCGAAGCCGTCCTCCCCGACGGCCTGTTGCTCCGCCTTCCGGACGGGACGCAGCTCCAGGCCCAGGGCACGCTGCCCTTCCCCCCGGGGAGCGCCCTCACCCTGGCGGCGGTCCCCCTGCCCGAGGGCGCGGGGGTGCGCCTGCAGGTGCTCCGCGCGAGCCCTCCGCCAAGACCCGCCCTGCTGGCCCCCCTGGTGTTCGGCGAGGCCGCTGGGCTGATGGAGCGGGTCCAGTCGGGGGAGGCCCTGATGCCCCTGGCGGATCTGCTGCGCCACCTCCTCCAGGGGGGCCAGGCCATCGCGGAACACCCCGAAAGCTGGTCGACCTGGATGAAGGAGGCCATCAAGAACCTGGCCGATCCCGCCGCCTCCCCGGACGAATCGGCCTTCCACCGGCTCCAGGCCAAGGAGGGGACCGGCTGGTTCGAACTGCCGCTGCCCTGGGCCCCCGGCGCCGAGCCCATGAGGCTCTGGATCGAAGAGGATCGGGATCCTTCGCAGGGGCCGTCCGACCGGGTGCACCGGGTGTTCCTGAGCGTTCCCTTCAGCACCCTGGGCGAGGTCCGGCTGGGGCTGGAACAGCGCAGCGCGGGATTGCGGGTGCGCCTGTGGGTCCAGGATCCCCAGCAGGTGGCCTCCATCCGCCAGGAACTCGAAGCGGAACTGGCTTCGCTCGGGCGCCCCGTGGACCTGAAGGTCTTCGCCCTGCCCCCGGGAACCCCTGATCTCCGGGCCATGGCCGGAGCCAGCCCCCTGCAGGCCATGGGCTGATCGGATGAATCTTCTGCCTGGTCAAAGGCAAGGCTCAGCTTGAGATCTTTTAAGATCAAAAGCTGAAACCACAGATTACACAGATGGCACAGATGGGCGCCGACCCAACGCGCATGGGCCCGCCGAAGGCGGCCTCCGGCCCTGCCGGAGGTCAGTGGGGGCACCGGGGTCGCGCCTTCTGGAGGGCTCGTGCCCCGGCGCCCCCGCTGAAGCCCATGCTCGAAGTGGGGTGCCTGGAAATAGCCACCAACTCGCGTGTTTCAATCTGTGTGAATCGGTGGAATCTGTGGACCCAAGCCCTTTTCTGCGTCATCTGCGACATCTGCGGTTAAACGCTTTCATGGCTGGGTGTGGTAGATCATCGGGATCTTCTATCAGCTCTTCCGCAGCTGCCGCATGAGCCTCGGCAACCGGTTCAGGGCCGCCTGGGCCTCCGTCCATTCCCGGTGGGGACGGGCCGGGAAGCCCGTGACGAAGCTGCCCTCGGGCAGGCTCTTGGCCACCACGCTGTTGCCGCCCACGACGCTGCGGCTGCCGATCTCAATGTGGCCCACCACGCCCACCTTCCCCGCCAGGGTCACGTAGTCGCCGAGCTTCGTGGAACCGCTGATGCCCGTCTGGCTCACCAGCAGGCAGTGGTTCCCCACCTGCACGTTGTGGCCCACCTGTACCTGGTTGTCGATCTTCGTGCCCGTGCCGATGCGCGTGGGCCCCAGCACGCCCCGGTCGATGCAGACGCAGGCGCCGATCTCCACGTCATCGCCCGTCTCCACCCAACCCACCTGGGGGATCTTGGCGTGGCGCCCCTCCACCAGCACGTAGCCATAGCCGTCGCTGCCCACCACGGAATTCGCGTGGATGGCCACCCGGTTCCCCAGGCGCGTCCGCCGGTAGAGCACCACGCCGGAGAACAGCTCGCAGCCTTCGCCCAGCACGCAGTCCTCGCCGATGTGGACGCCCGGATGCAGCACACAGCCCGTTCCGAGGACGGAGCGCGCGCCCACCGTGACGCCAGGCCCGATGCGGGAACCGGCTCCGATCACCGCCGTGGGATGGACCGGCGCCTCGCTCCACTCGGGAAGCGGCTCGGGGTGCAGCCAGCCGATGGCCTGGGCGAAGGCCCAGTAGGGATGCTTCACCCTCAAGACGGGGCGGTCCCCCAGGTCCACGGCGGCATCCGCGAAGATCAGACCCGCCTGGCTCTCTTTCGCCTTTGCGGCATATTTGGGATTGGCCAGGAAACTCACGGAGCCCGCAACCGCCTCCTCCAGCGGCTTCACTTCGGAAATCGGGCGATCCGG
This sequence comes from Geothrix sp., assembly GCA_031292655.1. Classification (GTDB taxonomy): domain Bacteria; phylum Acidobacteriota; class Holophagae; order Holophagales; family Holophagaceae; genus Geothrix. The sequence goes on along the minus strand of JARLGO010000309.1, from coordinate 4,659 downwards.
GGGACAATGCTCCAGGGACCCGCTCAGACGTTCGGCGAGATCCTGCGCGGTCAGGATCGTCACGGTCCGGGACATGGGGCCTCCTCTTCAGTCTTCAGTCTTCAGTCTTCAGTCTTCAGCCTTCAGTTTCCAGTCATCCCTTCGGATTCCAGCATGCATCCTGTCCTTTTTGAAATCGGTTCGTTCCCCCTGGGCACCTACGGGCTGCTGCTGGCCATCGCCTTCTTCGCGGGCGCGGCCCTGGCCAAGCGCCAGGCGAAGCTGGACGGCCTGGCCCCCGCGGCCATCACGGACCTGGCCATCGCCATGCTCATTTCGGGCATCGTGGGGTCGAAGCTCCTGATGATCGTGGTGGATCTGATCGGTGGCGCACCCTTCCGAGAGGTCTTCTCCCTCGGGACCCTGCGGGCCGGCGGCGCCATCCACGGGGGCGTCATCGCGGCCGCGGCGGTGTTCTTCTGGAAGCTTAGAAAGGGCCAGGGCCTGCCCCTGCGGATCACCGGCGATGCCCTGGTGCCCGGCGTGGCGCTGGGACAGGCCATCGGGCGTCTCGGCTGCTTCTCCGCGGGCTGCTGCTACGGCACGGAGACCCACCTGCCCTGGGCCGCCACCTTCACGGATCCCATCGCCCACGCCTTCAGCGGCACCCCCCTCGACATCCCCCTCCACCCGGTTCAGCTCTACAACACCCTCGCCAACCTGACCGTGATGGCCGTCCTCCTGCTGGCCCGGCCGAAGCGGACCTTCCAGGGTCAGATCTTCGCCCTCTACTTCCTGGTGGAGGGTCTGGGGCGCGTCATCACCGAGACCTGGCGCGGCGACGTGGATCGCGGCACGGGCTGGCTGGGCTGGACCTGGCTCAGCACCGGGCGGGTCACGGGCCTGGCCTTCATGCTGCTGGGCCTGGGCCTCTGGCTGTTCTGGAGCCGGCGCCAAGCCACCCGGGCCGGGAGCCCCGCATGATCAGCCTGCGCGCCGAAGACGGCGCCCCCCGGCTGGACCGCTTCCTGGCCGACCGCTTCCCCGAGATCCCCCGCGCCCGCTGGGACGTCCACGTCCGCACGGGCGAGATCAAGGTGAACGGCCAGGCCGTGACCAAGGGGGGCGTGAGGCTGCGGCCCGGGGATCTGGTGGAAACGGAGCTTCCCCTGATCGCCGTGCCGGCCGCGCACCTGGAGGCCGAGGCCATCGAACTGCCCACCCTGTATGAAGACAGCCAGCTGTGGATCGTGGACAAGCCCGCCGGCATGGTCGTGCATCCTGGTCCCGGCCACTCCGGGGGCACCATCGTGAACGCCCTGCTGCACCGCATCCAGACCCCCGTGGCGGCGCCCCTCGCGCCTGAGGAATCCGAAGACGTGGAGGAACCGGCCGAAGAGGTGGCACTGGGCTGGCCCGGCCTCGTGCACCGCCTCGACCGCTACACCACCGGTTGCCTTTGCCTCGCGAAGACGGCCGAGGCGCAGCGCGCCATCCAGGAGCAATTCAAGGCCCGCACCGTGGAGAAGCGGTACCTGGCCCTGGTGCGCCACTCCCCCAAGCTGCCCCAGCTGGGCAGCCTGCTCATCGACGAACCCATCGCCCGCCACAAGCGGGACCGCCTGCGCATGGTGGTGGCCGCCGGCGGACGCCCCGCGCAAACCCGCATCCGCGTGCTGGCCCGCACCACGAGCATGGCCCTGGTGGAATGCGAGCTGCTCACGGGGCGCACCCACCAGATCCGGGTGCACCTCGCCCACCTCCGGGCGCCGCTCATGGGCGATCCTCTCTACGGCGGGCCCGGCCGCTGGAAGGACGTGGACGGCCAGGCCCTGCTGATCCCCCACCCGGCCCTCCACGCCTGGAAGCTCTCCGTGGATCATCCCGTGACCGGGCTGCGCATCGACGCGGAGGCCCCCATTCCAGACCCCTTCCGGGCCCTGGCGGCCGCCCTGGGCCTGCCGGAGTTCTGAGGCGGGTCAACGGTCCGATCGCGCCGGAGCTTCAGGCGAGGCCGTTGTCAGCGAGACCCCAGCGGTCCCAGAGCAGCAGCAGCAGCAGGCCCGGAATGGCCGCCAGGGCGCAGATGGGAAAGTAGAGAACCCAACCCACCCGCTCGGCCAGGAAGCCGGTGAAGCCGGCAAAGAAGGTGCGCGGCAGGGCCATGAGCGCGCTGAAGAGGGCATATTGGGTGCCCGTGTACTTGAGGTTGCAACTGCCCATGAGCAGGGCCGCGAAGGCGCTGCCCCCCATGCCGTAGGCCAGGTTCTCCAGGGAGTTGGCAGCCACCAGCAGGGGCAGGTGGCGACCCAGGAGCGAAATGGCCCAGAAGCCCAGGATGCTGCCGGCCTGCACGAAGCCGCAGATCCAGAGCGCCCTGCGCAGGCTCATGCGCATGAGCATCCAGCCGCCGATGAGCCCGCCCAGGAGGATGGCCACCATGGCCGTGGTCTTTTGCACCGTGCCGATCTGCATCTTCGAAAAGCCCATGCCCCGCATCAGGAAGGGCATGGTCATGGATTCCGCCAGCCAGTCCCCCAGCTTGTAGAAGACGGTGAATGACAGCAGCAGGCCAATGCCTGGTCGCCGGAGCAGGTCCCGCAGGGGTTCCACGACCGCCTCTCCAAGGGTTCGCGGCGCCTTGGCCCGAGCATCGGTGTTGGGAGCCAGGAGCGTAGCGAGCATTCCAAGGAGGGTGAGGCAAGCCATCATGAGGTAGGTGAAGCGCCAGTCCGTGGCCTGGGCGAGGATGAGGGCGAGGCCGCCGCTGATGAGCATGGCCACGCGGTAGCCCGTGATGTGGATGCTGTTCCCAAGGCCCAGGTGAACCTGGTCCAGGGCCTCAGCCCTCCAGGCGTCCACGGCGATATCGAAGGTGGCGGACGTGAAGGCCACCGCCAGGGCCAGCCCGGCCACCGGCCAAAGGCCCAGGTGGGGATCCCGCCGGGCCAACTGCCAGAGGGCCGCCGCCATCCCCGCCTGCATCAGAAGCATCCAGCCCCTCCGTCGCCCGAAAAACGGCAAGGCGTACCGGTCCAGCAGGGGCGCCCAGAAAATTTTGAGGGTGTAGGGCAAGGTCACGTAGCTGAAGAGGCCGATGGTGGCCAGGCTCAGCTTCTCGTCCGTCATCCACGCCTTCAGGGTCGAGCCGGTGAGGAACAGCGGCAGCCCCGAGGCGAACCCGAGCAGGATGAGGACCAGAAGGTGGCGGCGGGGCATGGGAGATGGTAACGGGAGCGACCTCGCCGTGTGCCCCTGGGGATGAATCAGTTCGACGGGGGTTCCGGGTAGGCGTGAGTGTGCAGGTCGTGGACCAGGTGCCCCCCGAGGTGGCCCGTGCGGCCCACCGCCAGGACGCCGGCGGCGCTCAGCAGCAGCCAGAGCACCAGCAGGCCCGTCTCAAGCTTGCGGGACAGCGCCCGCTTTTGCAGCAGGGGGAGGACCCATAGCACGGCGAAGGTCGCTCCCAGCAGGCCGAAGATCAGCGTGGCCCACTGGGCCGCCAGCTCATGCTCCCGCACCCCCGCCAGCAGGGCCGGCGTGGCGCGGGCGTATCGCTCCACGGCATCGCCGGTCTCGAGGGCGAGGACCAGCCCGCCGAAACCCAGCACCAGCAGGAGGAGGGCCGAAGCGTGGATCCCCCGCCGCTGGGCGGGCCACAGCAGGCCCAGCAGCACCAGCAGGGGGGCCACGGTCAGCAGGGCGATGGGAAAGTGAACGATGGCGGGGTGGAGGTGATTGAAGGGGGGCACGCTGGGGCTCCTCGGAAGGGTGGTACCGGACCTGCCCGTTAGGATGCGCCCGCCACCGAAGGGAAGGCCAGACCGGATGGGTGGGTTTCTGCCATCCGGATCTGGGGCCCGGGGGCGCCCGGCCTTACCTTTCCTGCCATAAGCCATGCCTGCCTGCTTGATCGGCCTTCCCCAGAGGCCTAGGGCCATCTTGTGCCGGCAGCCCGCCCAAGGAGTCCCCATGTCTCAACCCGAAGGGTCTGCACCCATCGAAACCCCCAGCGGCCTCGGCCGCCGGGAATTCTGCGCCTGCGCCTTTGCCCTGGCGGCCGCGGCCGCGGTCACCGCCTGCAGTGGCGGGGGCGGGACTTCCAGCGTGGCACCGCCGCCACCCCCGCCCCCACCTCCGTCCAGCCCGGTCACCACCACGGAGACGAAGACCAGCATGCTCAGTCAGCCCTCTGGAACCGTGCGGGACTACACCACCACGGCCTCCGGCACCTGCCCCCTGGTCCTGGGGGCCGCCCAGGGCTACTACCTGGTCCGCGACCTCTCCGGCATCTACGCCTTCAACGCCAGCTGCCTGCACCTGGGCGGGCGCATCAGTCCCACCCAGACGGGCTTCGGCTGTCCCTGCCATGGCAGCCAGTACGACCTCAACGGCACCGTGACGGTGGGTCCTGCCCCCGTGGGATCCACCCTCCAGCACTACGAAGTCAGCGAATCCACGCCGGGCGGAGTGCTCGTGATCGATCCGGCCAAGCCCGTTTCCGCCACCACGCGGCTCACCTGAATCCAGGAACGGGATCCATGCCCTTCCGCCCGATCGCCTGCGCCCTGCTCCTGTCCCTGCTGCCCGCGGCCTTGCGGGGCCAGGACTCGGAGCTGCCCCTCGCCCTCAACCTGCCGACGGCAGACAGCCTCCAGGGCTGGCAGCCGGCCATCCGTT
>JARLGO010000308.1 GCA_031292655.1 Geothrix sp. | reverse complement strand
TCCGGGGAAGAGGCCTCTGGGTTGATCCAGGCCACCCTCCTTCCCTTTCAGGGCAAGGTGCTGGAGGTGCGGACGTTCTCCGACCGGGCGGCGGTCCCGGGGGTGGCCGTGGCGGCCAATCTCGGGGACCTGGATGCCCTGGAGGGGGCCCTGCGGGAGCGCCTGCTGGGCGGCCTGGCCCCGGATGCCTGCCTGGGCGCCCTGGCCACGGATCGCCAGGTCGAGCTGCTCGGGGAGTTGGCAGAGCAAATGGACCTCCTCCTCGGCCTCCGCGGGGACTGCCCCCCGGAACTGCCCGCCTCCATGCTTCAGGGGGCCTGGGGTCTGCTTTCCAGGCTCACGGGTGAGGACCGGGCCGACAGCGCCCTGGACGCCCTCTTCAGCGGCTTCTGTCTCGGGAAGTAGTCCGGGGCCCAGTAGAATGGATGCAGGAGCGACCATGGTCCCGGGCTATGAAGCGGTAATCGGTCTCGAGGTGCATGTCCAGCTTCAGACCCGGTCCAAGATGTTTTGCGCCTGCCGGAACGCCACGGGCTCCGCCCCCAACAGCCACACCTGCCCGGTCTGCCTGGGGCTGCCCGGGGCCTTGCCCGTGCTGAACGCCGAGGCCGTGCGCATGGCCCTGGCCCTGGGGGTCGCCATAGAGGCCCAGATCCAGCCCGAGAGCACCTTCTACCGGAAGCAGTACTTCTATCCGGATCTACCCAAGGGCTATCAGATCACCCAGGGTCCCGTGGCCCTCGTCGAGGACGGCTTCCTGGACATCCCCGGAGATGCCCGGGTGCGGGGAAAAGAGGGTGGGGTGAGAATCCGGGTGGAGAGGGCCCACCTCGAGGAGGATGCCGGAAAGAGCCATCACGATATGGATGGGCGGTCCAGCCATGTGGACCTGAACCGGGCCGGCGTGCCCCTCCTGGAGATCGTCGGGGCCCCGGATCTCCGCAGCGCGCAGGAGGCCTCCGATTACCTGAAAGCGCTCCATCGGCTGGTGGTGGCCCTCGGCATCTGCGACGGAAACATGGAGGAGGGGAGCTTCCGCTGCGATGCCAATGTGAGCCTCCGGAGGGTGGGGGAGGCGGCCTACGGCACGCGGGTCGAGGTGAAAAACTTGAACTCCTTCCGCTTCGTGCGGCAGGCCCTGGACCACGAAATCGCCAGGCATGGGGCCCTCCTGGAACGGGGCCAGGCGGTCCAGATGGAGACCCGGGGCTGGGATGCCTCCCTGGGGGAAACGCGGGGCCAGCGCACCAAAGAGGCGGCCATGGACTACCGCTATTTCCCCGAGCCGGACCTGCTCCCCCTGCGCATCGATCCTGCTGAAATCGAGTGGGCCCGGAGGGCGCTCCCGGAACTGCCTGAACGGCGGGTCCAGCGCTGGCGTGAGGCCTACGCATTGGGTTTGGAGGAGGCCCAGACCCTGGCCCAGAGCCCGGCCTTCGCGGCCTACTTCGAGACCGTGGCCGAAAAGAGCGGCTCGGGCCGGGGCGCGGCCGCCTGGATGCTCGGCGAGGTCAGCCGCACCTTGAATGACCGGGGCCTGGGCATCGAGGCCTTCCCCCTGGCCCCCGAGGCCCTGGCCGAGCTCGTGCGCTTGGTGGAGACGCGGGTCCTGGGATTTGGCGCGGCCAAGGACCAGGTTTTCCCGGCCATGCTGGCGGGGGAGGGAAGCGCCGAATCCATCCTGGTCCAAAAGGGACTGGCCCAGGTAAGCGACCAAAATGTCATCGAAGCCGCGGTGGCCCAGGTCTTGGCTGCGAACCCCGGGCCGGTGGCCCAGATCCGGGCCGGCAAGGAGAGCCTCAAGGGCTTCCTGGTGGGGCAGGTCCTCAAGGCCGGCCAGGGCAAGCTGGATGCGAAGCGCGTGAACGAGGTGCTGTCCGAAGCGCTGGCCAAAGACAGGACATGAGCCCATCCTGGGCTCATGACGAACGAGATCCCCTCCGCCCTCGAGGCCTACCACCCTGGCGTGGTCCACATCTGCAGCGAGTGCGGATGTTCGGTGGTGGATGCGGTCCTCACCCCTGGCGAGCCCTTCCGCTGCGTGAACTGCCGGGGCTTGGTGCCGGCGCCCGAAGATGAGCTGACCCGGGCGGCCATGGAGGATCGGGGGACCTATGACGTCCCGGATGGGCGGCCCACGGTGTGGCGGCTCATCGTGGTCATCCTCTTTGCCGTCGTGGCCCTCTCCATCGTGTTCTGGAAGCGCTAGGCCCGACGGCCTTATTCTGAGGGGCTGGAGCCGCCGAGTGGGGCTTCGCTAGGAGTTCTTCTATGCCCAAACCCTGGGGACCCACCACCACCGCCATCCACGCCGGGAAGCACTTCAATCCCACCCGGGCCGTGACCACGCCCATCTTCCAGACCTCCGTGTTCCAGCTCCTGGAGAACCGCGAGGGGGCCGAATTCGCGGCCAGCATCGAACCCCCCGCTTTCTACACCCGCTGGGGCAATCCCAACGCCAGCGAGGTTGAAGCCGTGCTGGCGGAACTCGAAGGCGCCGAACGGGCCCTGGTGACAGGCTCCGGGATGGCGGCCTTCGCCCTCGTCTTCGAGGCCTTTCTGAAGGCCGGGGACCACCTGGTGGCCCCTGCCGCCATCTACCTGGGCACCGAACAGCTCATCCGCCGTTGGGAGGCCGAGCGGGGATTGGGGGTCACCTGGGTGCAGGACACCCTGGATCTGGGCGAGTGGGAAGCGGCGATCCGGCCCGAGACCCGCATGATCTGGCTGGAAACCCCCTCCAACCCCACCCTGGCCCTGACGGACCTGGCGGGGGTGGCGGCCCTCGCGAAGCGGCACGGCATCCGCACCGTGGCCGACAACACCTTCGCCAGCCCCATCCACACCAAACCCCTGGCCTTCGGCATGGATCTCAGCGTGGCCTCCGCCACCAAGTACCTGGCGGGCCACTCCGACGTGGTGGCCGGGGTCCTGGCGGGCCGGGAAGCGGATGTGGTGGCCTGCTGGCAGCTCTCGAAACTCCTGGGCCCGACCCTGGATCCCATGGGGGCCTGGCTGCTGCATCGGGGCCTGAAGACCCTGGCCCTGCGCATGCGCCGGGCCTCGGACAACGCCCAGGCCCTGGCCCAGTGGCTGCTTTGGCAGCCCCACGTGGCGAGGGTGGACTACCCGGGCCTCCCCAGCCATCCGGGCCACGAGGTGGCCGCGCGGCAGATGGAAAAGGGCTTTGGGGCCATGATCGGCTTCGAGCTGAGGGCGGGGCTCCTGGCGGGGCAGCGCTTCTGCGAGGCCCTGGAGGTGGTCACCCGGGGCGTGAGCCTTGGAGGGGTGGAGAGCCTCATCCAGCATCCCGCCAGCATGAGCCACCTGAAGACCCCCCCCGATGTGAAGGCCCGGCTGGGCATCACCGACGGTCTGCTGCGCTTCTCGGTGGGCATCGAGGATGAGCCCGACCTCATCGCCGATCTGGAGCGGGGCTTCCAGGCCGCCGCGGAGGCCCGGTGAGACTTCGCATCAACGGTGAAATCCGCGAGGCGCCGGAGCAGGTGGCCACCGTGGCCGACCTGGCCGCTTGGCTGGACCTGCCCGGGTTTGGAAGCGCCATCGAGCTGAACGGCGAGGTCATCCGCCGCGCCGACCACCCGGCCACGCCCCTGAAGGAGGCGGATCGGCTGGAGGTGGTGCGGCTGGTGGGGGGGGGCTGAGCCCCCCTAGCGCCAGACTTCCCAGCGCCCCGTGGACCAGCGGGCGGAAGCCCCGAGGCGCCACGTGGCCGGAAGCGGCAGGACCAGGGCTGGCCCGAGGGCGGGGAGGTCACTTTGAAATCGGTGGAACTCGTCCACCAGGCCCTGGGATAGAAATGCGCCGGCGAGGGTGCCACCCCCCTCCACGAGGACCCGCCCCACCCCCAAGGCGGCCAGTTCATAGAGCAGGTGGCGCAAGCTGCAGCCCCGGCCCTCGGGAGGCAGATGAAGGTCCTCCACGCCCCGGAGTGGGACCGGCTCGCTGGTGACGGCCCGGAAGACGGGCTGGCCGGCCACGGGTGCCCAAACGCGAGCGGTGGGGGGAATCCGTCCGGTCTCGTCCAGGACCACCCGCGCAAAGCTGCGGTGGGGGGCCGTGGGCGCGGGCCACCGGTCCGTCAGCTGGGGGTCGTCCACCTCGATGGTGTGCCGTCCCACCACCAGGGCCTCCGAGGCCCGCCGCAGGGCATGGGCCAGCCGCTGCACCTCCGGCGGCGTGACCTGGGTGGTCTGGCCGGCGGGGCCGAGGGACCCGTCGGACCCCAAGGCCAGCTTGAGGGTCACCCAGGGCAGCCCCGTGCGGATGTGCTTGAAAAAGGGGGCGTGAAATCGGGTACAGGCCTCGCCGAGCACACCCTCCTCCACGGCCGCCCCCTGGGATCGGAGGATGGCCAGACCGCCGCCATCGACCCGGGGGTTGGGATCGCGGACCCCCACCACCACCCGGGCGATCCCTGCCTGGCCGAGGGCCAGGGTGCAGGGGCCCGTCCGGCCGTGGTGGCAGCAGGGTTCGAGGGTGACAAAGGCCGTGGAACCCCTCGGGTCCTCGCCCCGGGCCTCGGCGTCGCGCAAAGCCATGACTTCCCCGTGGGGGTCTCCGGCCCGGGTGTGGACGCCGCTGCCGATGACCCGGCCCCCCCTGACCAGGACGCAGCCCACGGGGGGATTGGGGCTGGCCAGGCCCACCCCCTTCAGGCCCTCCTGGAGGGCCAGGGCCATGAAATGCGCATCGCCTTCCAAGTCCGCCGGATCCGGCCAGGGTCCCCCCGTGGCGAGGGCCCAGGCCACCTCGGGGCTGAGTTCCAGGTCAGACATCCAGCAGCCCGTCCACGAAGGCCTCGGCCTCGAAGGGGATGAGGTCCTCCACGCCCTCGCCCACGCCCACGAAGGCGATGGGGAGTTTCAGCCGGTCCAGGATCGGCACCACCACGCCCCCCTTGGCGCTGCCATCGAGCTTGGTGAGGATCAGGTCCGTGACCCCCGCCGCCCGCACGAAGGCCTCGGCCTGCGCCAGCCCGTTCTGTCCGGTGGTGGCGTCCAGCACCAGCAGCACCCGATGGGGGGCCGCGGGGAGCACCTTCTGGAGGCTGCGCCGGATCTTGTCCAGCTCCTTCATCAGGTGGTCCTTGGTGTGCAGCCGTCCCGCGGTGTCGATGAGCACCCAGGGGATGCCCTTGGCCTGGGCGCTGGTGGCGCCGTCGAAGGCGATGGCCGCCGGATCCCCCCCCATGTGGTTTCGGATGATCGGGACCCCGGCCCGCTCGGCCCACAGCTCCAGCTGATCGATGGCGGCGGCCCGGAACGTGTCGCCCGCCACCACCAGTGCACCCTCGCCCCGCCCCTTGAGGTGGGCCGCCAGCTTGCCCAGGGTGGTGGTCTTGCCCACGCCGTTGACGCCCACCAGCAGCACGACCTGGGTGCCCGCCGCCTCGAAGGGCCGCGCGGGGCTCTGGCGCAGAAGCCGCAGGAGTTCCTCCTTGAGCACGCGCTTGGGGTCGATGTCGGCGCCGCCCCTCAGCTCGGCCCGGAGCCTCGCCATGAGCTGGTCCACGGCCTTCACGCCCAGGTCCGCCTGGAGGAGCAGGTCCTCCAGTTCCTCCAGCTGGGCCTCGTCGAGGCGCCGCAGCCCCAGCAAACGGCCCATGGGCGCCAGCACCAGCTCCTGCGTGCGCTTCAGCCCTTTCTTGAACTGGTTGAACAGGCCACCGAGCAGACCCACGGACACCTCGCGAAGGTCCAGTCTACCGAAGGGATGGCCGTTCCCCGAGCCTGGAATCCGACCGACCCGGCGGGAGGGTCGTGGCTCTGGGGAACCCGCTGGCGGGGCTGTTCCACGTGGAACCCGGGGCCCTCCCCCCTCCGGCTACGACGCAGATGCGCAGGAGCGGCCGGCCCCCAGGGGCCACCCTCCAGGGGGTGACTTGGATTTAATCGACACAAACAACGGAGGGAAGAATGGTGGGGCTTTCGGCCCTCAGCGCCTGGATTTGGCCTTGACCCTGGGGGCTGGCCTTGGGGCCTCGGGCCGCTTCCAGCCCACCAGCGCATGCTCGAAGACCTCCTCCACGTGCTTCACCGGGTGGAAGCGCAGCTGCTTGCGCAGTTCGGGGTCGATCTCTTCAAGGTCCTTCTGGTTGG
>JARLGO010000307.1 GCA_031292655.1 Geothrix sp. | reverse complement strand
AGGGTATGGGCCTTCAGGAACCGGCCCAGGACGGCCTCGCTGGCTCCGCTGGAGTACACATTGGCGGTGTCGAAGAAATTGATGCCCAGGTCGAGGGCCTGGCGGAGGAAGGGCTGGCTCTCCTGTTCATCCAGGGCCCAGGCGTGCCGGCCCCCCTTGGCCTCGCCCGCGACAGGTTCACCATAAGTCATGCACCCAAGGCAGATGCGAGATACCTTGAGCCCGGTCTTGCCGAGATTGACATAGTCCATGCGGCCTCCTCCCGTCTTCGCCCGGGCCCTTCCGGAAGGCTGAATTCTACAGAATGACCGGGGCGCTGCTCAAAGAGAGGGCCTATGCTGGGGGCGAAGTTCGCAATTGGGTCCGGCGATGAGAGGTTTCATTTCCGAGGAGTTTTCCGATGCGAGAATGGGTGGAACAGCGGTTCGCCTCGGCCGGGATCGAGCCCGGCGGAACCCGCCCCTGGGATATCCAGATCCACGACCCGGCGTTCTACCAGCGGGTCTGGTCCGACCGGAATCTCGGGCTGGGGGAATGCTATGTGGAAGGCGGGTGGGACTGCCGGCAGCTGGATGAGTTCTTCGCCCGCCTGCTGCGTTCCGGCGTCGAAGAGGGCCTGCGCCCGACCCCCAGCCTGGTGCTGCGGGCCCTGGCGCACCGGCTCTTCAACTTCCAGACCAGGGGCCGGTCCAGGGAAGTGATCGAGAAGCACTACGACCTGGGGAACGACCTGTTCCGGGCCATGCTGGATTCGAGGATGAACTACAGCTGTGGCTACTGGAAGGGCGCCCGGTCCCTGGAGGAGGCGCAGGTCCACAAGCTGGAGCTGGTGTGCCAGAAGCTGATGCTGAAGCCCGGCATGCGGCTCCTGGACATCGGGTGCGGCTGGGGGGCCCTGGCGAAACACGCCGCCGAGCACTACGGCGCCAAGGTCCTGGGCGTCACCCTGTCCCTGCCGCAGAAGGTCTTCGCGGAGGAGGCCTGCCGGGGCCTTCCGGTCACGTTCCAGGTGCGGGATTACCGGGAACTTCCAGACCAGGCCTTCGACCGGGTGGCCTCCATCGGCATGTTCGAGCATGTGGGACACAAGAATTTCAAGGCGTTCATGGACCTCGTGAGAAAGCACCTCACGGAGGACGGGATCTTCCTCCTGCATTCCATCGGCGGGAATTCATCCAAGGCCGGGGTGGATCCCTGGATCGCCAAATACATCTTCCCCAATGGCGAGCTGCCTTCCCAGGCCCAGATCAGCCATGCGATGGAGGGCCGGTTCGTCCTGGAGGACTGGCACAATTTCGGCGCCGACTACGACCGGACCCTCATGGCCTGGTACGGAAACTTCACCGAGCACTGGCCGCGCCTGAAGGCCCGCTTCGACGAGCGCTTCTTTCGCATCTGGAGCTACTACCTGTTGTCCTGCGCGGGGGCCTTCCGGGCCCGGAGCATCCAGTTGTGGCAGGTCGTCATGACCAAGCATGGCCTGGAGGGGGGCTACCGCGTCCGGGACCTCCAGGCCGAGGGGCGGCCCGCGAACGCGGCCCTGCCGGGTTCCGAGGCGGCGGTCGAGGATCTGGTGGGCCTGGGCCGGTGATTGGAGTGCCGGTTCCGGACCCTGCCGCTGGCCTCAACCTGCCGTATCATTTCCCGCTCTCTTCCCTTTGAACCGGAGGCTGAAACATGCGCCCACGTCCCTTCTTGCCCTTGCTGCTGCTGGGGTCCGCCCTCTCGGCCCCGGCCCAGGTGAGCATCGGCATCGGCCTGCCCCACATGAGCATCGGCATCAACGTGCCGACCATGCCGGAGCTGGTCCCGGTGCCCGATTCCCCGGCCTACTATGCCCCGGGGATGGATGCGAACTTCTTCTTTTACGACGGCATGTACTGGGTCTTCCAGGACGACAACTGGTACGCGAGCACCTGGTACAACGGCCCCTGGTCGCCGGTCCATCCGGAGGCCGTGCCGATGTTCCTCCTTCGGATCCCGGTGGCCTACTACCGCCGGCCCCCGGCCTATTTCCGGGGCTGGCGGCCCGAGGGGCCGCCGCGGTGGGGGGAGCACTGGGGTGATGACTGGTCCCGGCGCCGCGCCGGCTGGGATCAGTGGGACCGCCGTGCCGTGCCGCCGGCGGCGCCGCTGCCCAGCTACCAGCGGGGCTTCCAGGGCCGGCAGTATCCGAGCCTCGACCGCCAGCCGATGATCCACGCCCAGAACTACCCCCACCAGCCCCGGGAACCGGTGGTGCGCGAGCACTACGCTGCTCAGGCCGAGCACAGCAGGAATGCCCCCCGGGAGGGCCGTCCCGAGGAGGGCCCCAGGCATCGCTAGGGGCTACTCGAAGCCCGCGGCCTCCAGGACGGGCTCCCTTTCCGAGAAGGGGCGCCCGTCCTGGGCGGGATCGGTGCAGCCGAACAGGGTGGTGGCGATGGTCAGCAGCTGGACGAGGATCACCAGGGCCACGCAGGCGGGCCAGCCGCCGAAGCGCCAGAGGTAGCCCGGCAGTTCCCCGCCAAGGCACCCTCCGAGATAGTAGAAGGTGACGTAGAGGCCCACCGCCAGAGCCTTGTTGTGGCGGGCCGCCACGCCCAGGTAGCTGGCGGTGGCCGCCTGCGCCACGAACACGCCGGTGCAGCAGAGGGCCAGGCCGGCCACCACCAGCCAGAGGCTGGGCATCAGGGTGAGCAGCATGCCCGCGACGCCCGTGCCCATGGCCAGCACCGTGGCGGTCCTGTGGCCGTAGTGATCGATGATGCGGCCGGCGGAGGGGGTGACGACCGCGCCAAAGAGGTAGGTGAAGAACAGGGCGCCCAGGGCCAGGGGACTCAGGTGGAAGGGCGCTCCCGCCAGGTGGAAGGTCACATAGGTGAAACAGGCGACCATGGAGAACAGCACCCCGAAGCCCACGGCAAAGGCCGCCCGGAGCCGGGGGTTGCGGAGATGCGAGGCCACCCCCGAGAAGGGGGATTCCCCCTCGACCCGGCTCCGGAATTTCCGTTCTTCGGGCAGCCAGGCCTGGAGCAGCAAGGCCGACGCCCCGCCCATGAGGCCGATCACCACGAAGGACCCGTGCCAGTTCCAATGCGAGACCATCAGCCCCGTGGTCATGCGCCCGGTGAAGCCGCCGATGACGGAGCCGGTGACATACATCGCCATGGCCCGTCCCGCGCCCCCGTCGGCCCACTCCTCCTGGACGTAGGCCACGGTCACGGCAAAGACGCCGGGCGTGAAGACCCCCTGGAGGAACCGCCAGAAGATCAGGGCCGGAAGCCCTGTGGCCGTGGCGTTCAGCAGGGTGGCCAGGGCCAGCAGGCTGGCAGAGACGACGATGACCCGCTTCCGCCCCAGCCGGTCCGCCATGGATCCCACCAGGGGGGCGGCCATGGCCACGCCCAGGGTCGAGGCGGTGAGGGTCAGGCTCACGGTGGCCTTGCTGGCATGGAAGAGGTGCTCCAGCATCGGCAGGATCGGCTGGGTGGCGTAGAGCCCCAGGAAGGCGCAGAACCCCGCGAAGGTCACGGCCAGGGAGCGGCGGTCGTCCGCCACCCGGAGGTCCCGGTCTGGATGAGAGGTTGGGGAAGGCTCGCCTTCGCGCATGCCTTCATTGTTCTTTCTCCGGACTCAGATGAATAATATCTGGTTAAGCGATGTCTAATATTCAGGAGATATCAATGGAACTCCGGCTGCTCCGCTATTTCACGGTGGTCGCGGAAGAGCTCCACTTCAGCCGGGCGGCCGCCCGCCTCCACATCGCCCAGCCCCCCCTGAGCCAGCAGATCCGGCGCCTGGAAGGGGAACTGGGGGTGCAGCTGCTGGCTCGGACCAAGCGCCACGTGGAACTGACGGAGCCCGGCCGCCAGTTCCTGGCCTCCGCCCGGGAGATCCTGGCCCAGGTGGATCGGGCCGTCCTGCAGGTCCAGCGGGCGGCCCGCGGGGAAGTCGGTCACATCACCATCGGCCTCGTCAGTTCGGCTTCCTACGAGGACATCCTCCCCAGGGCCCTCCGGGCCTACCGGGAGTGCTACCCCGCCGTGAGCATCACGCTGCAGGAGATGAGCAGCGGCGAGCAGCTGGCGGCGCTCCGGGAGGGCCGGATCCAGGTCGGATTCCTCCGTCCGCCCATCCGGGAACCCGGGATCACCACCCTCACCGTCCTCCGGGAGCCCCTGGTGGCGGTGCTTCCCGCGGAGCACCCCCTGGCCGGCCGTCGGCGCATCCCCATCGGGGCCCTGGCCCGGGACGCCTTCATCCTGATCCCCCCCAGCCACGGCCTGGGGATCCTGGACCTGGTGATGGGGGCCTGCCTGAAGGCGGGATTCACGCCCCGGATCGAACAGGAGGCCAAGGAGATCCAGACGGTCGTGGGGTTCGTGGCGGCGGGTTTCGGCGTCTCCCTGCTCCCGGCAACCGTGCACCGGCTCAGCCACAGCGGCGTCGCCTACGTTCCCCTCGCCCCGCCCCAGGTGCTCATCGAGATCGCCGCCGCCCACCGGAGCGGGGAGGCCTCCCCCCTGGTGGGCGCCTTCCTGGCCGTGCTGCGGAAGACCCTCTCGGCGGGGGCGCGGCCACGCCGGTGACAAGGGGTTCCCGGACCAGGGCCCCCCGGCGCCGGGTCCCTCAGCGGCCGAGGAGGTCCGCCAGCGCGTCCGTGAGGATCCGGCACTGCTCCTCGGTCCCGACCGTGATCCTCAAGTACTGGTCGATGCGGGGCAGGCGGAAGTGGCGGACGATGATGGCCCGCTCGCGCAGCGCGGCGGCCAGCGCGGCGGCGTCCCGGGCCGGATGGCGGGCGAAGATGAAATTGGCGGCGGAAGGCAGGACGTCGAAGCCGAGCTGGTTCATCCGCGCCACCAGGGCCTCGCGCGTGGCGACCACCTTCCGGCAGGTCTCCTGGAAATAGGCTTCGTCCTGCACGGAAGCCACCGCGCCCGCGATCGCCAGCCGGTCGAGGGGATAGGAGTTGAAGCTGTTCTTGACCCGCTCCAGGGCCTCGATGAGGGCCGGGTGGCCGACCGCGAAACCCACCCGCAGGCCGGCCAGGGACCGGCTTTTCGAGAAGGTCTGCACCACCAGCAGGTTCGGATAGCGGTCCACCAGGGGGATCGCGCTGATGCCCCCGAAATCCACGTAGGCCTCGTCGACCACCACGACCCCGTCGGGATTCCCGGCCAGGATGCGCTCGACGGCGTCCAGGGACAGCAGGCGGCCCGTGGGGGCATTGGGATTGGGGAAGATGATCGCGCCCGCGCGGGTCCCGGCGCGGGGCAGGTAGTCCTCGGCGGAAATCGAGAAGTCCTCCCGCAGGGGCACCAGCTGGAACTGGATCCCGTACAGCCCGCAGTACACGGGGTAGAAGCTGTAGGTGATGTCGGGGAACCACAGGGGCCGGTCTTGCTTGAGCAGGGCCATGAATGCGTGGGCCAGGACTTCGTCGGAGCCGTTGCCCACAAAGACCTGTTCCGCGCGCAGGTCCAGGTGGGAGGCCAGGGCCGCCTTCAGGGCCTCGGCGTTCGGGTCGGGATACAGGCGCAGGGAACCCCCCGTGGCCGCCCGGATCGCTTCCAGCGCCCGCGGCGAGGGGCCATAGGGGTTTTCGTTCGTGTTGAGCTTGACGAGCTGGTCCAGCTTGGGCTGCTCGCCCGGGACATAGGGGGTGAGGCCGTGGACGACGGGGCTCCAGTAGCGGCTCATGGTCCCTTCTCTAGAAAAGTGCAGGGGCCCGAAGACAACGTGGGCCGGGCCGACCATTGAATT
>JARLGO010000306.1 GCA_031292655.1 Geothrix sp. | reverse complement strand
GAGTTCCAGCCCTACCTGGACGGGGTGCCGGTGATCCTCGAGGACTGGCCCCCGGGCGACCTCCTGGATGCTCTGGGCGTGCCCGAGGACGAAACGCTCTACGGCCTCTACTCGGGGCCCGCGCTGACCGAGGGGCCCCCGGGGTCCGGCGAGCTGCCGCCCCGCATCACGATCTACCGGGGGCCGCTCCAGTCGGACTGCGAGGACGAGGCGGACCTGCGCCGGGAGATCGCCACCACCGTCCTCCACGAGGTCGCCCACCACTTCGGCATCGGCGAGGAACGCCTCGAGGAGCTGGGCTGGGGCTGAAGACTGAAGGCCTACAGCGTCTTCAGGATGGCCTCGCGCTTCTCCTGGTACTCGGCTTCGCTGATGAGGTTCTCGTCGCGGAGCCGCTTGAGGGCCTTCAGGCGCTGGGTCTGGGCTTCAAAGAAGGCCGGGTCCGGGGCCGCGGGGGCCGGGACGGGGCTCGGCTTCACGGGGGCGGGAACGGGGACCGGGACGGGGGCCGCCGCGACTACGGGGGCGGGCGCCGGGGCCTCCGCCACCAGGGGGAGGGCCAGCCAGTCGCCGCGCAGGCGCGTGGCCTGGGGGGCCTGGAGGCGCTCCTCGGAGGCCTTCTGCCTGGAGCCGTAGGTGAGGGTGGGTTGCATGGCGTCCACCAGGTAGCGGTCCATGAAATCCAGCCGGGCGTCGTGGACGATGAGGTTCAAGGCCCCCTCGCGCACGAAGAGCCGGGCGGTGAGTCCCGTGGTCCGCTCGAAGAACCCGCCGCCGTGCTTGCTGGTGCTGAACAGGACCAGGTCCTCGCCGGGTCGGGCCAGGGCGAAGGCCTCGCTCAGGGCCTTGGCAAGGCCCTTCAGGTCCTCCTTGCCGAAGAGGGGGATGTCCTTCCCGTCGTCCTTGACCTGGACGGGGCCGAGCAGGGCCTGGATGGCGCCCTCCGGGAGCGTGGCGGGGTGGGCGTTGGCGGGCGCCCCGGCCTCTGCGGGCACGCGTTTCACCCAGGTCAGGCTGGAGAGCTTCCACTCGGTCCGCTCGGCCTCCACGGCCCGCAGGGCGGCCGGAGCCAGCAGCAGCATCGTCAAGGACATCCATCCCCTGTATCGCATCTGGCCTTCCTCCCGGGATCCACCCCCAAAGCATAGCGGAAGGGCCCGCGGGAATTCGGGGGCGCCCGGGCCCCGGGCCGCTATCCTGATGGATCGGGCCGCTGGGCCCGATCGGGGTCCTCCGGATGCTCAAACGACTAGGGACAGCCCTCAAGGGCAGCTTCGCCAGCTCCATGCTGGCGGCCAATACGATGGCCATCTTCGCGGGCATGATCCCCCTGGCGCTGGTGAAGCTGACGCTGCCCTTCGGCGCCGTGCGCCGGGGGGCGGATCGGCTGCTCAACGGGCTGGTCGAGGGCTGGATTGCCATGAACGGGGCCTGGATGGCCCTGGTGCAGCGCATCCGCTGGGAGGTGACGGGCCTGGAGGGCCTGCGCCGGAAGGGCTGGTACCTGGTGAGCAGCAACCACCAGAGCTGGGTGGACATCCTGGTGCTGCAGAAGGTCTTCCATCGCCGGGTGCCCTTCCTGAAGTTCTTCCTCAAGCGCCAGCTGCTCTTCGTCCCGGTCATGGGCCTGGCCTGGTGGGCCCTGGATTTCCCCTTCATGAGGCGCCGCAGCGGCAGCCGTTCCGCGGACCTGGCCACGGCCCGCCGGGCCTGCGAGAAGTTCCGGCAGATCCCCACTTCCGTGATGAATTTCCTGGAGGGCACGCGGTTCAGCCGCGCCAAGCATGAGGCCCAGCAGTCGCCCTACCGGTACCTGCTGAAGCCCAAGGTGGGCGGCCTGGCCACGGCCCTCAGCGCCATGGGGGAGCGGTTTGACGCGCTGCTCGACGTGACCATCGTCTACCCGGAGGGGGTGCCCAGCTTCTGGGACCTCCTGTCGGGCCGGGTGAAGCGGGTGGTGGTGCGGGTGCGCGAGCTGGAGATTCCGAAGGACCTGCTGAACGGCGACTACGAGGGCGATCCCGCCTTCCGCGCCCGCATGCAGGCCTTCGTCCAGGCCCTCTGGTCCGAGAAGGACCGCGGAATCGGGGAGATCCTGCTTCGGAGCCAGCCGGCCGAGGCCTGAGCCGGGCCCGCAGGCTAGACCAGCATCAGGGTGCCGAAGAGGGAGCCCAGCAGGGGCGGCCGGCCGGGGCTGCGGTCCTCGTAGAGGCCCGCCAGGCCCGCATCCGGGTGGTACTGGGCCCCGGCGGGGAGGGCCAGGTGGCGAAAGCAGACCTGGGCGCACAGGTTGGACGCCAGGGCCGCTTCGTCGCCGGCCTTGGTCTGGGCCGTGCCGAAGACCCGGGAGGTGGCGCGGTGATGGCGGAGGCGTTTGCGGATCCGCTCGAAGAGACCGGCGTAGTCGTCCAGGGGGAGCGGCGCGCCCAGGCGGTCCAGGCGGTCGAGGGTGGCGAAGATGTGGAGCAGCACCTGGACGGAGACGCGCGTGGGGGCGTGGTCGTCCCGGAAGCGGGCGTGGATGGCCGCGAAGGCGTCGATGGGACCTTGGACCCGGGCCCTGGAGAAGCCCGCCGCGTGGGCCAGGTGGGTCCCAAAGATCAGCGTGGTGCCCCGGTCCCCCAGGTCGTAGGGGGCGGTTTTCGCGGCTTCCATCACGGTCTCGAGGGCCTGGCGGATGAAGCGGTCCATGAGGATGCCCGGGGCGAAGTTGCGGACCCGGGCCGCGTGGGTCAGGACCAGGGCCAGGCGGAAGAACTGGCCGTCCCGGATGCGGAGGTCCTGGAGCAGCTCCGATTGGATCCGGCGGACGGCCTCGAAGAGGCGGAGCCGCTGCTCGACCTGGTCTTCGTCGCCGGGTCGGCCGCCGTCCGCCAGGAAGAGGTCGACGGCATAGGGCAGGTGCCATCCGGTGGCGGCCACGGTGGGGGGCAGCGCGGAGCGGAGGTGCTGCGTCACCGAGCCCAGGCGCTCGCGGTTGCACCAGAGGTAGGCCCGCTTGGGCTCTTCCCGGGAGGCCCGCAGGAGGCGCACGAGGAAGCCGATCTTGGCCCGGAGCGGATGCAGGTCCGCGAAGAAGGGAACCCGTTCGTAGGCCTCCAGGAGGGATTCATACTCCCCCAGGAGGACGGAAGGGCGCTCGTCCTTGGCCATGCGGGCCATGAGCAGGGTCAGGAGGCCCGAGGGGTCCTCCTTGAAGTGGGCGAAGCTCCCGCCCCGCTGGCCGGGGCCGAAGGCGGCCTGGAGGGAGGCCTCGAGCAGCTCCATCACCGGGGCCTCGGGCAGGGCCGCCTCGCCGGCGGGCGTGAGCCGGAAGTAGCCCTCGCCTTCCACCTGGGTGCCCGGCGGGGTCTGCTTTTGGGCCTGGTCGATCTCCCGATCCGTGGCCGCCAGGCGGTCCAGGCACTCCCGACCCTCCACCAGGAGGTAGTCCTGGATGCGCTCCAGGTTCGGCAGCACGTCCTTGGATTCCCTCACCCCCCGCACCTGGATCTTCAGGACCTCCAGGAGGTCGACGAGCTGGATGGCATCCGGGTCGTCGGGACCCGGACTGGCCGGGGCGCCGCGGGACAGCAGGCCCGCCAGCCGGGATTTCGGCACCAGCTGGCGCTGCAGGCGGTCGGCACAGCCCTTGGCCTCCACGATCTGGCGGTGGGTCTCCTGCATGGCTTCGTAGCGGACCTCCAGGCTGGCCTGCAGGGGGCGTTCATCCTTCTGGATGAGGCCCCGGGCGATCAGCTCCCCGAGGCCGCCCGGGCCGATGGCCTCCAGGCGCACCGTTTCGGAGGCGGCCAGGATCTTGAGGTGGTCGAGCCAGGTCGGGGGTGTGTCCATGGGGGCGGGGCGGGCTCCGGGGGGTGTCTGCTCGTCATCGGCCGGGGGGCGGAGAATCCCAAGAATGGGAGGGGTGGCTTCAGTGCTGTCTTGTTCTAACGCAGAAATGGGCACCGGAACCGGCGCCCATTTCTGCGCGAAGGGACATTCGTCCGGGAATTAGCCATTCACCTTGACGAAGTGCTCCATGAAGTCCACGAGGGTCTTCACATTGTCCACGGTGACGGCGTTGTAGGTGCTGACGCGGATGCCGCCGATGTCGCGGTAGCCCTTCAGGCCCACCATGCCGGCCTTCTTGGCCTCCTTCACGAACTGATCGTCCAGCTCGGGGGTGGGCAGGAAGAAATCCACGTTCATGAGGCTGCGGTGGGCCTTTTCGGTGACGAAGCCCTTGTAGAAGCCCGGGTGCTTGTCGATGCAGCCGTAGAGCAGCTCGCCCTTCTTGCGGTTGCTGGCCTCGATGGCCTGCAGGCCGCCGATGCTCTTGTTGTAGGCCAGGACGTTGCGCAGGATGTAGATGCCAAACGTCGGCGGGGTGTTGTAGAGGCTGTTCTTCTCCGCGTGGATCTTGAAGCGCAGGTAGCTGGGCAGGTCCTGGGCCTCGCACATCTCCAGGAAGTCCTCGCGGATGATGGTCAGGGTGACGCCGCTGGGGCCGAGGTTCTTTTGAGCGCCGCCGTAGATGAGGCCGAAGGGGCTCACGTCGAAGGGCCGCCACATGAAGTCGCTGCTCATGTCGCAGACGTAGGGCACCTTGCCGACCTGGGGGAACTCATGCCACTGGGTGCCCTCCACGGTGTTGTTGGACGTGAAGTGCACGAAGGAGCTGTCGGGGCCGACCTTGAGCTCCTCGGGAAAGGGCAGGCGGCTGAACTTCTGCTCCTTGGTGCTGGCGGCCACGCGGACGCGGTCGCCCCCCACCAGCTTGGCCTCCTTGGTGGCCTTTTCCGCCCAGTTGCCCGTGACGATGTAGTCGGCCTTGCGGGTGCCGCGGAGCAGGTTTAGGGGGATCATGCCGAAGCTGAGGTGGGCGCCGCCCTGGAGCATGAGCACCGTGTAGTTCGAGGGCAGGCCCATGAGCTCCTTGGTGAGGGCGATGGCCTCCTCGTGCACCGCGTCGTACTCCTTGGCCCGGTGGCTGATCTCCATGACGGACATGCCGGTGCCGGCGAAGTCCAGCAGTTCCTCCTGGGCCCGCTCCAGGGCCGGCAGGGGCAGGCCGGCGGGGCCGGCGTAGAAGTTGATCACGCGATGGGTCATGGGAACCTCCGAAATGATTGAACCGCGAATGACGCGAAGGGGCGCGAATGAAAGCCGGTTGGGGGGTCAGTTGGTAAGGACCAGTCGCATCCAGTCAAGTTTAGGGGCCCCGAAGTTGGCGAGGATGGCCAGGGAGTGGCCTGTGGCCTTCAGGTAGTGGAGAGCCTGGGCCCGGTCTGAATCAGCGAGAGCCTTGATGGCTTTCAGTTCGAGAATGATTTGATCATAAACGAGGAAATCCGCCCGGTAGGCATGAGGCAGAATGTCTCCTTTGTAGGTCAAGGAAATGGGTACCTCCCGCTGGAATGGGATGTCGCGGCGACGGAGTTCAAGGGCCATGGCGTCAGCATAGACCGCCTCCAGGAATCCATGGCCGAGTACTGAATGGACTTCCATGGCGGCACCCACGATGGCAAACGCCTCGTCCTTGAACAGGATGTCTTCCTTCGCGTTCATTCGCGTCATTCGCGGTTTCAGGCTTTGAAATCCTGAAGAATAAGCACCACTTCATCGCCGATGCGGCCGAGGTTTTCCTTGGAGTTGGCGCCCAGGTGGGGGGCCATGATGACATGGGGGGCGCTGAGCAGCGGGCAGTCCGCCGGGGGCGGATCGCTGGGCCAGACATCCGTGCCGTAGGCCCGGAGCTTGCCGCTGTGGAGGGCGGCGGCGACATCGGCGTCATTCACGCATTTGCCGCGGCCCGTGTTGATGAGGATGGCGCCGTCCTTCATCTTCGCGAGGAGGGCGGCGTTGACCATGCCCCGGGTCTCGTCCGTGAGGGGCGTGTGCAGGCTGATGACATCGGCCCGGGCCGCGAGCTCGTCCAGGCTCACCATGCGGGCGATGGGGTGCTCCTTGAGGAAGGGGTCGTAGGCGATCACCTCCATGCCGAAGGCCTGGGCGCGCTTGGCCACTTCCGTGGCGATGTTGCCCGCGCCGACGAGGCCCAGGGTCTTCTTGAACAGTTCCGTGCGCTTCAGCTCGCTCTTGAGGAACTGGCCCTCCTTCATGGAGGTGTGGGCTTCGATGAGGCGGGCGGGGATGGCCACCATGAAGGCCATGGCCATTTCCGCCACGGCCACGCTGCTGGCCCGGGGCGTGTTGACGGCCCGGATGCCCTTGTCGGCGCAGAGCTTCTTGTCCACGTTGTCCATGCCCACGCCGCCCCGAATGACCAGCTTGAGGTTCGGGGCCCTGGCGAGGAGGTCGGCGTCGACCTTGGTCTTGGAGCGGACCAGGAGGACCTGGGCCTGGGGCAGGGTGGCCAGGTCGCCGCTGACCGTGCCGAAAGCGGCGAGGCGCTCTGGCAGCTTGGCGTCAAAGGCATCGGCAATGAGGATGTGCATGGTTAGTCCTTTCAGCCTTCGTACATGCGGACGAGCAGTCCGGAGCGCAGCTTGGGCTCGAACCAGGTGGATTTCGGCG
Organism: Geothrix sp.; assembly: GCA_031292655.1. Taxonomy (GTDB): domain Bacteria; phylum Acidobacteriota; class Holophagae; order Holophagales; family Holophagaceae; genus Geothrix. The sequence continues at coordinate 3,683 of JARLGO010000306.1, read as the reverse complement.
GCATGACCTCGCCGGCGTCGGCCACGCTCATGAGCTGGGTGAGCGACGTGGGATGGACGGCAAAGGCCACGGCGTAGCCCTCCTTCACGCGGCGTTCCAGCTCGTCCATGCCGCGGATGCCGCCCACGAAGTCGATGCGGGTGTTGGTCCTGGGGTCGTCGATGCCGAGGATGGGACCCAGCAGGTTCTCCTGCAGGATGCTCACGTCCAGGCCGCGCACGGGGTCGCCGGCGGGGAAGCTGCCGGGCTTGGCCTTCAGCTCGTACCAGGTGCCGCCCAGGTACATCCCGAAGGTGGTGGGGGCCTGGGGGGAGCGGTGGGCGGACACGGCCACGTCGAACTTCTCGCGCACCTTGGTGAGGAAGGCCTCCTGGCCGAGGCCGTGGAGGTCCTTCACCACGCGGTTGTAGTCCATGATCTTCAGCTGATCGTGGGGGAAGACCACGGCCATGAAACTTTCAAAGGGCTCGTCGCCGTCCACGGGAATGCCCTGGGCCTTGGCCTTGGCCCGGCAGGCCTGGCCGTAGCGGATGGCCGCGGCGGTGCGGTGGTGGCCGTCGGCGATGTAGAGGGCCTCCACGCCGTTGAAGAGGTGGACCAGCTCGTAAACCACGGTCTCGCCCGACACCACCCACACGGTGTGGCCGATGCCGTCGGGCGTGACGATGTCGTAGACCGGCACCTGCTTCCGGATGTCGTTCACGATGTGGTCGATGTAGGGCACGGCCCGGTAGGTGAGGAAGACGGGCTCGGCATTGGCGGCCTGCTCGGTGACGTGGCGGGTGCGGTCGTCCTCCTTGTCCTGGCGGGTGAACTCATGGCGCTTGATCAGGCCCGTCTCGTATTCCTGGACGGAGCAGAGGCCCACCAGGCCCGCCTGCACGTGGTCGCCCATGCGCTGCTGGTAGACGTAGAGGCAGGGTGTGTTCTCGCGGAAGAGGGAGCCGTTCTCGATCAGGGCCCGGAGGTTGGACACGCCCTTGGCATAGACCGCGTCCGCGTGGACATCGGTGCCCGGGGACAGGTCGATCTCGGGCCGGCCCACGTGGAGGAAGGAGAAGGGGTTGCCCTTGGCCAGCTCGGCGGCCTCCTGGGTGTTCACCACGTCGTAGGGGACGGCCGCCACCTGGTCGGCCAGTTCGGGCCGGGGGCGGTAGGCGCGGAAGGGCTTCAGCTGGGACATGGACACCTACCTCGAAGGGGGGGCCCCACGGGGCCGCACGGTCGCCATTATTCCCCGATCGCCGAGGCTTGGAGGACCCAAAGGTTATTTTTTAACCAAAACGGGTCATTTTTTGACCAATGTCCGACACTTCATCCGCGGGAGGCGTCAGGCCTCGCCGAACTCCGGGCGCCGCTGGTCCGAAACCAGGGCCGCGTTCAGCAGGAGCTCGGTCAGGGGCAGGTCGATGGTCCGTTCCACGCGGCAGGTCTCCACGAACTCGATGTCGGGCCGATCCCAGGAGAGGATCTGGTAGGCGGCGGGCAGGCCCTCCTCGGCCCGGTAGGCCGCGTGCACCACCTCGCCGTGCTTCAGGTACATCAGGCCCATGCCGGCCTCGGACTTGACCGTGAGTGTGCAGGACTTCTTCTCCCAGTCGAGCAGCTGGAGGATGCTGTTCAGCCCGATGCCCCGGACCAGGCCTGCGGGCTCGAAGGCCGCGGCGGCGCGGATGGCGTCCATGAGGATGGTGAGACGGGGCGGCTTGGTGAGGATCCGGATGGCTCCGAGCTGCAGGGGCGTGTTCAGGTGTTGGCTCTCGTCGAGGCCGGTCATGACGATGATGGGCACCTGGGGGTAGAAGCGGCTTGCCTTGGCGATCAAGTTGAAGCCGTCCATCACAGGCATGTTCAGGTCCGTCACCAGGACGTGGACGGGCTCCTGCCGGAGCATCTCCAGGGCCTGGCCGCCATTTTCCGCCAGGAGGATCTTGAAGCCCTGGAGGCCCTTCAGGCCGGCCCGGTAGAGGCTCAGCGTGGACCGGTCATCCTCCGCCACCAGGAGGGTCTTGGTGGCGGGGTCGGAGCCGGAGAGGGGGCGGTGGTGGCTGGGGAGGTTCATGGGCTGGGCTCGAGGATACCTTCGGCAGAATCTCAGCGCTCCATTCCTTTTGGGATCCGGCGGGCCGGGGCCGGTTCTTTCCTCGTGATGGCCAGGGCTTCGGCGGCGTCCCCGGGATGGGCGGCCTCCCAGTCCACCACCCAGGGGGGCAGCTCCGCATCCTCGTAGTCCCGCAGCTTCCGGTGCCAGCTCACCAGGGTCTGCACCACCGCTTCGTGGATGTCCTCGGCCCGGGGCGGGATGTGCCCCTCCCAGATGGGCTCGTGGAAGTAATGACGCAAGGTGGCCTCGGCGGGCTTCCCCCAGACGGCATAGCTGCGGTCCCGGGGCCCCCCCACGGGCTTCTCGTTCAGGTTCTCGCCGTAGAGGTAGTAGAACACCGCGTCCCCGTCGGTCCAGTAGCGCAGCACGCCGAAGGCGCCCTTGAGGAGCAGGTTCTGGAGGTCGAGGTCGAGGGGCTTGCCGGTGCGGAAATCCCAGGGCCCCACATGGGCGTGGGCCACGGAGGGGTAGCCCACCTCGGTGATCATGACGGGCTTGTGGAACCGGGCCTGGAGGGTGCGGGCCTTGTAGACGATCCACCACCAGGCGTCGCGGATCTGGTCCGGCGAGGGGTATTCGTCGTACTTGGCGATGGGGTCGTAGGTGTTCATGCCGATCACGTCCAGGCAGTCGCCGAAGGTGAAGCTGTCGTGGCTCTCGAAGTTGACGCTGTAGACCAGCTTGCCCTTGAAGACCCGGCGGACCTCCGCGGCCAGGTGCCGCCACTGGTCCGGGAAGGCGTGGGTGGAGGCCATCTCGGTGCCCAGGCTGTACCACTCCACGCCCCCCTCCTGGGCCAGCGCGGCCAGCCGCACGTTGAAGGCCGTGTAGTTCCGCCACCAGAGCGTCCAGTCGTCCGGGCGGATGTTGCCCCGCCACCAGTCGGCGTTGTCGGCCTCGTCGCGCAGGTTGATGGTGGGGAAGAACATCATGCGCAGGCCCCGCGCCCTGGCCTGCCGGAAGGTGCGGCGCAGGGCGGCCTCCGTGGGGCTGGAAGTGGGGTGGCGGCGATGCGGTCCAGCTCCTCGTGGTAGTCGTAGTCCGGCACCCCCGCGTAGAGCCCCAGCACCATGCCCCGGGGCTGGGGCACCAGGGCCTTCCGCTGCCGGCGCCTCGCGAAGCGCAAGGTGAGAGGCAGGACGAGGATGGCGAGGAGGGCGAGGATGCGACGGGTCATGCGGTGGGCTCCAATCTTCAGCCTAGCGGCGAGGAAGCCATAACAGAACCCGACGATGCCGCGATGAAGCCAGGCGGGATGCACCGCAAGGAAGGGCCCGCAGGGCAACGTGGTTCGTTGTTCAAGGGACCTGACGCCGCGGGGCGCCCGCCTGGCTTCATCCCTCCGGGCGAGGGGTGGCGGGCCTCGCGATGCAGCGTCACGCTCGTCGCGCGTAGTACCCGCTACGCTTTGACTCGCGTTCCTCGCCTCGCTCGCCCGGCACCCCTCGCGCGGCGCCGTGGGGTTTTGTTATGGCTTCCACAATTGGAGATAGGAACTGCTTCGCAGTTCCTAACTCTTTTCCAATCTCGCAAACCGCAGGTTTGCGTGCCTGCCGATGGCATAACCTCCTCGCCGGGT
>JARLGO010000050.1 GCA_031292655.1 Geothrix sp. | reverse complement strand
GGCCATCCGGTTCGATCTTCCCGGGCTACAGGGCCGACCGAAGCGCGTGAAGGGCTTCGGGCAATCCTGAGGGGTTGGTGCCGCCCCCCTGGGCGAGGTCCTTCTTCCCCCCGCCCCGGCCGTTCAGGGCCGGCAGCATGGTCTTGAACAGGGCCCCGGCGTCGTAGGAAAGATCCGGCGAGACGGACACCAGGGCGGCCACCTTGTCGTCGGAGACCTTGGAGGCCAGCACGATGACCGCGCTGGAATGGCGGGTGCGGACCTGGTCCATGAATTCCCGCAGGGCGTTGCCCTCCAGCCCTTCGACGAGGGCCGTGACCAGGGGGACGCCCTTCACCTGTTCCACCTGCTCGGCGCCGCCGCCGGCGGCCTTGAGCTTGGCTTCCTTGAGCTCCCGCTCCAGCTGGGTGATGCGCTGGTCCTTGGTCACCAGCAGCTCAGGCAGGGCCTCCCGGTTGGCGTTGGCCCGCCGCGAAAGGCCCTGGATGAGGGATTCATCGGCCTGGAGCAGCTCCAGCGCCATCTCGCCGGCCACGGCCTCGATGCGCCGGACCCCCGCGCTGACGGCCCCCTCGGAGGTGATCTTCACCACGCCGATCTCGCCCGTGTTGGGGACGTGGGTGCCCCCGCAGAGCTCGGTGGAAAAGCCGGGGACCTGGACCACCCGCACCACATCGCCGTACTTCTCGCCGAAGAGGGCCATGGCACCGGAGGCGAGGGCCTCCTCGATGTCCATCTCGCGCACCTCGGTATCCACGGACCTCAGGGCCTGCCGCGAGGCCAGCCGCTCAATCTCCTCGATTTGCGAGGGCTCCAGGGGGGCGAAATGGGTGAAGTCGAAGCGCAGGTGGGAGGCATCCACCACGCTGCCCGCCTGCTTCACGTGGGTGCCCAGCACCTCCCGCAGGGCCGCGTGCAGCAGGTGGGTGGCCGTGTGGTGGGCCCGGACCCGGCGGCGCCGGATGGGATGCACCAGGGCGTTGACGGCGGAGTTCTCGTGCAGCGAGCCGGTGACCACCACCTTGTGGAGGTGCCGCTTCTGGGCGGGGGCCGTGCAGTCCAGGACTTCGGCGTGTCCCCCCTCGAAGCGGAGCTGGCCGGTGTCGCCCACCTGGCCCCCGGAGAGGGCGTAGAAAGGCGTCCGGTCCAGCAGGACGTAGCCTTCGCCCGTGAGCTGCTTCACCCGGCGGTGGGCCGCATCGAAGAGGGCGACCACGTGGGCCTGGCCCTCGAGGTGGTCATAGCCCGTGAACCGCGTGGGCGGCAGGTCCGCCAGCACGGCCAGGTCCCCGGCCAGGCGCAGGTCGTGGGCCTTCATGGCGGCCCGGGCCCGGGTGCGCTGGGCGTTCAGCTCCTGCTGGAAGCCCGCCAGGTCGGCGTGGATCTGGCGCTCCCGGCACCAGTCCTCCACGAGATCCACCGGAAATCCGTAGGTGTCGTAGAGCCGGAAGATGTCCGACCCCGTCAGGGTGCCCTTCGAGATGTCACTGGCTTCGAGGATCTTGAGGCCCGCCGACAGCGTGTGGCTGAACTGCTGCTCCTCCCGGTGGAGCGATTTCTGGATGCGGCCCATCTCGCCCAGCAGCTCGGGGTACTGATCCCCCATGGCCTGGAAGACGGCCGGCGCGAGGTCCGCGAAGAAGAGCCCTTCGATGCCCAGCTTCCGGCCAAAGCGCAGCGCGCGGCGGATGATCTTGCGGAGCACGTAGCCCCGGCCCTCGTTGCTGGGGACCACGCCGTCGAAGCACATGAACGTGGCGGCCCGGATGTGGTCGGCCACGACCTGGGAGGCGGTGCGGTTCGCGTGGTCGCGCCGCTCCCCGGGAGCGACCTTCGCGACCTTCCAGATGGCCTCGAAGATGGGTTCGAACAGGTCGATCTCGTAGTTGGTGTCCACCCCCTGGAGGATGCTGGCGGTGCGCTCCAGGCCCATGCCCGTGTCGATGCTCGGCTTGGGCAGCGGGGTCAGCACGCCCTTCGCATCCCGCTCGTACTGCATGAAGACCAGGTTCCAGATCTCCATGACCCGGTCGCCCTGGCCGTTGGGGGTGGCATCGCCGGGGATGTGCTCGCCCCGGTCGAAGTGCATTTCCGAGCAGGGGCCGCAGGGCCCCGTGTCGCCCATCTGCCAGAAGTTGTCCGCCTTGCCGAAGCGCATGATGCGGTCGGGCCGCACGCCGGCGGCCCGCCACAGCTCTTCGGCCTCCGTGTCGGCGGGCACCCCCTCCGATCCCTCGAAGACGGTCACCCACAGCTTGGAGGGATCGAGGCCCAGGCAGCCCTCGTCCACGGGGCCCGTGACGAACTCCCAGGCGAACCGGATGGCGTCGGCCTTGAAGTAGTCGCCGAAGCTGAAGTTGCCGAGCATCTCGAAGAAGGTGTGGTGGCGGGCCGTGAAGCCCACCTGGTCCAGGTCGTTGTGCTTGCCGCCGGCCCGCAGGCACTTCTGGCTGGTGGTGGCGCGGCTGTAGTCGCGGTTCTCCTTGCCCAGGAACACGTCCTTGAACTGGATCATGCCCGAGTTGGTCCACATCACCGTGGGGTCGTCGGCGGGTCCGATGACGGCGCTGGAGGCCACCCGGCGATGTCCCTGGCGCTCGAAGTACTGCAGGAATCGCTGGCGGAGTTCAGAAGTTTTCATTTGGATCCAGACTCAGACGAAGATCTGTTCATAGCTCCAAAAACGGGCAACGCTCGTTTTTGGAGCAGGAGACTAATGACGGAAATGCCTCATGCCGGTGAAGAAGAGCCACACGCCGAGCTTCTGGGCGGCCGCGATCACTTCCCCGTCCCGGAGGCTTCCGCCCGGTTCGACGAAGGCGGAAACGCCATGGCTGGCCGCCACTTCCAGTCCGTCGGGGAAGGGGAAGAAGGCGTCGCTGCCCAGGACGGCGCCGCGCGCCCGGTCCCCGGCCTTGCGGCAGGCGATCTCGACGGAGTCCACCCGGCTCATCTGGCCGGCGCCGATGCCCACGGTGGCGCCATCCTTCACCAGGACGATGGCATTGGACTTCACGGCCTTGGCCACGCGCTGGGCCAGCACGAGGTCCTCGGTCCTGGGGTTGAACCCCGGCGCGCTGGCCTTCACCTCCCAGTCCTCGAAGGGCATGAACGC
>JARLGO010000305.1 GCA_031292655.1 Geothrix sp. | reverse complement strand
GGCGCCTTATGCCGCCCCTACCTTTGAGCCGAAATAGTTGTTCCGAGAAGGCGGCTTAGCCCCCGGGGAGATGTCCAGTGACCAAGAAGCCGAACCACGGCGAGACGAGCGAAGCGAGTCCTGCGGTGTCTGCGAAGGGCCAGAAGCTCGTGATCGTCGAAAGCCCCTCCAAGGCCAAGACCATCACCAAGTACTTGGGCAAGGGGTTCAAGGTCATGGCCTCCGTGGGCCACATCCGGGACCTGCCCCGGAAACTGGGCGTCGACATCGAAAACGGCTTCCAGGAGGAGTACGAGATCAGCCCGGCCAAGGAAAAGGTGGTCAAGGAGCTGCGGGCCGCCGCCAAGTCCGCCTCCGAGCTGGTGCTGGCCACGGACCCGGACCGCGAGGGGGAGGCCATCAGCTGGCACCTGCTGGAGGCCATCAAGCCCCCCAAGAGCCTGCCCGTGAGCCGGGTCCTCTTCAACGAGATCACACCGTCGGGCATCCAGAAGGCCATGGCCGCGCCCACGGTCATCAACAAGAAGCTCGTGGACGCCCAGCGGGCCCGCCGCGTGCTGGACCGCCTGGTGGGCTACAAGGTGAGCCAGGTGCTCTGGGACAAGGTGCGCCGCGGCCTGTCCGCGGGCCGCGTCCAGAGCGTGGCCGTGCGCATCATCGTGGACCGCGAGCGGGAGATCCAGGCCTTCAACCCCGTGGAGTACTGGGTGCTGAAGGGCAAGTTCGCCGCCCAGCTGCCGCCCTCCTTCTGGATGAAGCTGGTGAAGCTGGGGGGCCAGCCCCTGCAGCTGGGCAACAAGGAGACCAAGCGCCGCGTGGCCGACGCCAAGCAGGCCCAGGACCTGAAGGCCAAGCTGGAAAAGGCGGACTACAAGGTCACGGGCCTGGAGACCAAGGAGAAGAAGCGCAATCCGGCGGCCCCCTTCACCACGGCCAAGCTGCAGCAGGAGTCGGCGCAAAAGCTCAAGATGAGCGTGAGCCGCACCATGCAGAACGCCCAGCGGCTCTACGAGGGCGCGGACTTCGGCGAGGGGCCCGTGGGCCTCATCACCTACATGCGCACGGATTCGCCCCGCCTGGCCCCGGAAGCCGTCGAGGCCACCCGGGACTTCATCGCCAAGAAGTACGGCAAGGAGTTCCTGCCCGCCAAGGCCCGCATCTACCTGGGCAAGGCCGGGGCCCAGGACGCCCACGAGGCCATCCGCCCCACGGACATCACACGCACCCCTGAATCCTTGAGGGGGCATCTCGAACCGGATCAGTTCCGGCTCTACGCCCTCATCTGGCGGCGCACCATGGCCTGCCAAATGGAAGCCGCCCGCTTCGACGAGACGGTGGTGCAGACCGAGGCCGAAGTGGGCAAGGACACGGCCCTCTTCGAGGCCAAGGGCGAGATCGAGCGCTTCGCGGGCTGGCTGGCGGTCTACCGCACGGACAAGACCGAGGTGGACGCCGAGGCCATCACCGACGCCGCCAAGCTCCCGGACGAGGAGGACGAGGACGAGGAGCTGCTTCCGGCCCTGAAGCTGGGCGAGGCCCTCAAGCTCCAGCAGCTGGACGCAGACCAGCAGTTCACCAAGCCCCCCGCCCGCTTCAACGAGGCCACCCTGGTGAAGGAGCTGGAGGAGGACGGCATCGGCCGGCCTTCCACCTACGCCAGCATCATCAGCACCATCCAGGACCGGGACTACGTGAAGAAGCACGAGGGCCGCTTCAAGCCCACGGACCTGGGCATGACGGTCACGGACCTGCTGCTGCAGGGCTTCCACGACCTGCTGAATCCCAAGTACACCTCGGGCATGGAGGCCAACCTCGATCGCATCGAGGAGGGCAAGCTCACCTTCAAGAAGGCCATGACAGACTTCTACGGCCCCTTCGAGCAGGCCCTCCAGGCCGCCGGGCAGGACATGCAGAACCTGAAGGCCGGCGTGCCCACGGGCGAGAAGTGCCCCAAGTGCGGCGACCGGAAGAAGCACCCCGGCACCCTGCTGAAGCGCATCGGCCGCAACGGGCTGTTCGTGGGCTGCACCAACTACAGCGCCGAAAAAGAAGTAGACAAGTGCGACTACACGGCGGACCTGGAAAAGATGGAGGAGCCCGGGGACGCGCCGGAGTGCCCGCTTTGCGGCACCACGCCCATGAACCTGCGCAAGGGCCAGTGGGGCCCCTTTTGGGCCTGCCCCAACTACCCGAAGTGCAAGGGCATCGTGAAGGCCGACCCCAAAGGCATCCCCGTGCCCCCGGACGAACCCACGGGGGAGACCTGCCCCAACTGCGGCAAGGGCTTCGTGAAGCGGCAGGGCCGCTACGGCGAGTTCATCTGCTGCATCGACTACCCCACCTGCAAGACCGTGAAGAAGGAGCTGCTGGCGGTGCCCTGCCCCAAGTGCGGCGGCGGCCTCAGCCCCCGCAAGACCCGCTTCGGCAAGGTCTTCTACGGCTGCACCAACTATCCCAAGTGCGACTTCACCGCCTGGGACAAGCCCGTCCCCGTCACCTGCCCCGCGTGCAAGAACCCCACCATGGGCGAAAAGACCAAGAAGCCCCGCGGCAAGGACCCCATCCAAGTCCTCCTCTGCCCCAAGTGCGGGCATGAAGAGCCGATGGGGTGACGACCAAGTGGGTCGCGAAGCAGGCTGCGAGGCAGCCTGCGAAGCGGGGACCCACTGGGAGTCAGTCAGGCATGAGTGGGTCGGGCAAACAGCGGGGCAGCCCACGAATTGGGGCCCCACTGGGAGTCAGTCAGGCGGAGATACGTCGGGAATCGCACCTCACAATGGGCGAATTCCCCCTTTCTGCTTGCAGATTCAAGGAAAGGGCATGAAATCATGGCAATGTTTATCCCCATTCCCACACATGTGCGACCTGCCTTCAAGGTAGCCGGTTCGCCTAATTCCTAGTTAGGCATCCTCTGGCGATTCGTCTCAATCGGTTTCGGCTTCGCAGGGCGGCCCTGCCAGGTCGAGCGCCCCGTCAGATCACCTCGGCACCCTTCGCGCTCAGTCGGCGCGCCGCAGCGCATCATCCGTCGCCCTTCCGCCCAGCCGCGCCCACGCAATGGTCTTGGTTTGGGTACCCCGGGCACCGTTCAGCGGCATTTTCCCCACGGTTCGGC
>JARLGO010000304.1 GCA_031292655.1 Geothrix sp. | reverse complement strand
CCGAAAGGCCATCGGCCGCCACCACGGCGGTGCTGCCCCAGGCTGGGCAGGGCTCCCCGCTGCGGGGGTCCAGGATGTGCCGGCCCCGCTCCGAGGTGCCGCTGCAGGAGAGGGAGGCCCCCTCCAAAACGAAGGTGCAGCGCGCCCGCCGCCGATCCTGCGGATCCGCGACGGCGACGGTCAGGGGTCGGCCCCAGGCCAGGATCTGGCCCCCGAAGTCCATCCAGCCCGCGGGGGCCCCCGAGGCCTTCCGCATGGCATCCAGGGCATAGCCCTTGAGAAAGCCCCCTTCCTCGACGCCCGCCCCGGGATGCCGCAGCCGGGCGGTGCCGCCCTTCCGATCCAGGACCAGCAGGGCCGATCCTGAGGCCCGGCGGGCCTCGGCCAGGGCCTCCGGATCCGGGGTCCGGCCTCCCTCCCGGGTGCCCCAGGCCTGGATGAGGGCCATCAGCACGGGGTCGAAGGCCCCCTCGGTCCGCTGGTTCCAGGCCTGGATCTGGCCGAGGAGATCGATCCATTCCTTCGCCAGCGCCACGGGCGCCCCGTGGGAGGCATTCAGCCGGCTCCAGGAGGAGGCCGGGTTCCAGGTCGAGCAAGCCGCCTCGATCCGGGCCCCTTCCGCCAGGGCCGCTTCCGAGGCCCGGCCCAGGTCCCCGTCGCCCTCGAGGTGCAAGCGGAGTTCCGTCCCCATGGCCAGCACGGTGCGCTCCAGGGGAGGGGGCGGAACGGGTCCTGGCCCCTGGGGCGACAGGCTCGCCAGCGCGAGGAGGAGAGGGATAAATATGATCATGAGAATCAGTCTCAATGATTTTTGTCCGCGGTTCAACCTCATTTTTGAGAATTAATCTCAGAAAGTGACACCCATCACTCCCTGGGCAAACTGGAGCCATGCTTCCCCGGTCCCTTGCCTCCTGCCTCGCCCTGCTGTCGGCCCTGGTTCAGGCCGCGCCGCGCATCCAGTCCCCGGAGGCCCCCTGGATCACCTTCACCACACCGCACTACCGCATCCACTGCCCCAAGGCCTTCGAGGCCTTCGGGCGCGAGGTG
>JARLGO010000303.1 GCA_031292655.1 Geothrix sp. | reverse complement strand
GGAATTGGCCACGAAGCAGTACTTGTGGGCCTTTTCGAACAGGTCGACGACCTTGGCCATGCTGGTGCCGCGGGTCACGCGGATGACGGGGCGCAGGTAGACCTGCGTGATGCGCGAGACCTTGTCCACGGTGTCCAGCACGGCTTCGGCCTGGTCCTCGTAGCCCACCACCTCGACCTTGGCCTTGGCGCAGAGGGCCAGGAAGGTGAGCATGTGGCAGGTGGACAGGGCGGAGCCCAGGAGGTCCTCCGGGTTCCAGCGGGTGGGGTCTCCCGCGTATTCCGGGGCGCTGCTCACCGAAAGCGCGTGCTTGCCGGGATTCGTGATGGTGGCGTTTCGAGCGTAGGTGCCGTCGAGGGTGTTGCCGGCCCAGGAGAGGTGGAGGGGGTAGTGGTGTGCCATGGGGGACTCCTTGAAATGCCTGCGCTCAGGATGCCACAGGCCCGCGTGCTAGCCTGGGGCCTCATGCCCACGCCCGCCCGCATCCATGTCGCCCACGCCCTGCACGAGGTCTTCGGGGAAGGCGGTCGCGTACCCGACATCTGGGACCGGGACCTGGGCGAGGACGCACACCTGGCCCAGGCGCTGCTGGGCCTCTGCCTGCGCCGCTGGGGGCGCCTGCAGGCCTGGGTGAAGCCCCAACTGAAGGATCCGGACCGGGGCGTGCCCCTGGGCACGCGGGTGGTCCTGGCCATGGGGCTCACCCAGCTGGCCTGGCTGCCCGGCGTCAGCGACCACGCGGCCGTGAACGAATCCGTGGAGCTGGCCGCGAACCGCGACCTGGGCTTCCTGCCCCACAAGGGCCTGGTGAACGCCCTGCTGCGCCGGGCCGCCAAGGATCGCGCCACCCTGGCCGCCGAACTGGAGGCCCTGCCCGCCGCCCTGGACCGCAGTCCCGCCGCCGAACGGGCCCTTCGGGCCGCCCTGGCGCCCCACCAGGCCGAGGCCGAGATCGAGGCCCTCTGGTCGCGCCTTCAGCAGGTGCCGCGCCCGGACTTCCGTCTGCTGAAGGGGGAGGCGCCCGCAGGCCTGCGGCCGGAAGCGGATCTGCCCGGCTGTCTCTGCCTGGAAGAGGGGGCCCCCTTCCCCCGGCCCTGGCTGGAATCCGCCGGCGGGATGGTGCAGGACCGCAGCTCCCAGGCCCTGCTGGCCTATGCCTGGGACCGGCCGGTCCCGCGCATCCTGGACGCCTGCGCGGCCCCGGGGGGCAAGACCACCACCCTGGCCCTGCGCCACCCCGGCGCCGCGATCACGGCCCTGGAGGTGCATCCGAGGCGCGCCGCCCGCCTGCGCCAGTCGCTTCTGCAGCGGGGCATCGAGGCCCAGGTGATCCAGGCGGACGCGGCGGAATGGCTGGAGGGCAGCGAAGCCGCCTTCGACCTCATCCTGCTGGACGCCCCTTGCAGCGGCAGCGGCACCCTGCAGAAGCACCCCGAGTGGCCCTGGCTCAAGCACGAGGACCTGCCGAGGCTGACGGGCCTCCAGCGCCGTCTGCTCGGGGCCGCCGCCGATCGCCTGGCCCCCGGCGGCCTCCTCATCTACGCCGTCTGCTCGTGGCTGCCGGAGGAGGGCGATTCCCACCGGGCATGGCTGGAGCAGGCCCGACCGGATCTGCGCCCGGCCGAGGTCTGGCCCGCGGCCCTGGGACCGGCCGAGGGCGCCGTCGGCGAGGCCACCGCCCGCTTCAGGCCCCACCCCTTGCGCTGGGCGGGCGAGGGTTTTCAGGGCTTCGCGGTGCGGCGGGCGGGATCGTAACGCCGGGACGCCAGGTCGGGGCCCGGCATCAGGAGGTGCAGGCGAGGGCGTGGGCGGCGCCGTAGAGGCTCAGGTCGTAGTCGTGGACGAGGTAGACGGGCGTCGCCCGGGTGAGCTGGTCCAGGTGTGCGCGGTAGTTCCGCTCGAAGCGGGCCATGAACCGTCCATCGGCCATGAAGAGGGCCGAGTTCTTGGCGGCGATGCCGCCGGCGAGGAAGAGGCCGCCGGTGGGCAGGAAGACGGCACAGAGGTCGGCGCAGACGCGGGCGTAGAGGTCCACGAACAGGGCCATGGCCCGGGCGCAGGCGGGGTCCGTGGCCGCCTGGGTGGCCACGGCGGCGGGCTGGTCGGCGTGGGGAAGGGACAGGATCGCCGTGGCGGCCGGGGTCCAGGAGACGCGCCGGGAGTCCAGCAGGAAGCGGAAGATCACCGTGAGCCCATGGCCCGAAACGGCCATCTCGGCCCCCGGGGGCCCCGGGAGGCCCTTTTGCAGGTGCCGCCAGAGGGCCAGCGAGTCCTCATCGAACACCGGCAGGCCGATGTGTCCCCCTTCGCTGGGGAAGGCGCGGGGCCCCAGGGGCGTCTGCACCACGAAGCCCACGCCGAGGCCCGTTCCTGCCCCGACCACCAGGGCCAGGCCCTCGGGTTTCACCGTCGGCAGGCTGCCATCGCCATGGGGGAGGGGTGTCACCAGCCCGGCCTCGGCCAGGTCGAGCTGGAGGACGCCACAGGACAGGGCGATGAAATCGTTGACCAGCTGGACCGGCATGGCCAGGGTCCGCTCCAGGGCGGCCGCGTCGATGTCCCAGGGCGCGTTGGTGAGGTGGAGGCGGCGGTCCAGGACGGGGCCGGCCCCGGCGAAGCAGGCCCGCCCTGGACGGAGATCGGGCTCGGTCGCGAGGAAACGCTGGATGGGCCCCAGGAGGGAGTGTTCCTCCTGGGTGTTGAACCGCGCCTTGCGGAGCAGGCGGAACCGGGGGCCTTCCGGAGCCAGGAGGGCCAGGGTGAGGTTGGTGCCGCCCACATCGGCGGTCAGGATGGAACTCTCGATGCGGGCGGCCACCTGGGCTACTTCGAGATGACGCGCACCATTTCCAGCACCTTGCTGGAGTAGCCCCACTCGTTGTCGTACCAGGACACGACCTTGATGAAGCTGCCGTCCAGGGCCATGCCGGCCTCGGCGTCAAACACGGAGGTGCAGCTCTCGCCCCGGAAGTCCGTGGAGACGACCTTCTGGTCCGTGTAGGCCAGCACACCCTTCATGGGCCCCTCGGAGGCGGCCTTCATGGCGGCGCAGATGGCCTCGTAGGTGGTTTCCGTGTTCAGTTCGACCGTCAGGTCCACCACGGAAACATCGGAGGTGGGGACGCGGAAGGACATGCCCGTGAGCTTCTTGTTCAAGGCGGGGATGACCTTGCCCACGGCCTTGGCGGCCCCCGTGCTGCTGGGGATGATGTTTTCCAGGATGCCGCGCCCGCCCCGCCAGTCCTTGTTGCTCGGGCTGTCGACGGTCTTCTGGGTCGCCGTGGCGGCATGCACCGTGGTCATCAGGCCTCGCTTGATGCCAAAGGTGTCGTGGAGCACCTTGGCCACGGGAGCCAGGCAGTTGGTGGTGCAGGAGGCGTTCGAGATGATGGCCTGGCCGGCGTAGGTCTTGTCATTCACCCCGAAGACGAACATGGGGGTGTCGTCCTTGCTGGGGGCGGACATGATGACCTTCTTGGCCCCGGCGGCCAGGTGCTTCTCGGCGGCCTCCTTCGTGAGGAAGAGGCCTGTGGATTCGATGACGATCTCCGCGCCCACCTCGTTCCACTTGAGCTCGGCGGGATCCTTGACCGCCGTCAGGCGGATCCGCTTGCCGTTGACGATGAGGGTGCTGCCCTCCACGGAGACCGTGCCCTTGAAGCGCCCATGGACCGAATCGAACTGAAGCATGTAGGCCAGGTAGTCCGGATCCAGCAGGTCGTTGATGCCCACGATCTCGATGTCCTGGAAATTCTGCACCGCGGCGCGGAACACCATGCGGCCGATGCGGCCGAACCCGTTGATGCCTACTTTGATTGCCATGGGTGTTCTCCTAAGAAAAAAGGGCCATCATCCGGGAGCGCCTGGCGGGCAGACGCTGTGGGGCCCGGGCGCGGGGAGCCTGATGGGCCAATTCCATGATGGCTGGTCGGGGGCCCGAGTCCAAGGGCCATTGACGACGCTGGCGATTCCATAATCTATAAGTTGTTTCTTGATATTAAATTGATTTGGTCAGACCAGGGCGGTTCAGGGGAGGTTGGTCGGGTCGTAGGGCCCGGGCGGGGCGCCCGGTTCGGCCTCCACGGCACCGGCGGAGCGGCGCGCGGCGACGGAGGGATCCACCTGCAGGGTCCCGGGGAAAGATCGGGGGCCGAGGGGCACCCCAGGCAGGGCCCAGGGCAGGTGGGACCAGGGCTGGTGGGCCGGGCCGGTGGCATCGCCCTGGAGGCCCTCCGCCCACCCGGCCGCGAAGCGGACCCCCAAGGGACTCAACTGAGCCTGCATCCACTTCAGGGCGCCGTTGGACAGGCCGCTTTCGCGGTTCTCCGTCGGGTAGCCGCCCCCCACATCGCCATGGGCCCCGGGGAACAGCACCTGGAGGATCCGGTCTTCGGGATCCCAGAGGGTGGGCGCGAAGTCGTTGCGCCGCTCGTCGAGGGCCACGGCGTGGAAGGCGCGCTGGACCTTGGGGCTCAGCCTGGTGTCGGCGAACTTGAACGCATCCACCCGCTGCCCGCCGGTCCCGTAGTCCGGAAAGCCCATGGCTCCCACCGTGTCCCACACGCCCACCGCCGTGAGCCGATCCACCGGAACCAGGTCTGAGTCACGGAGGGAATTGCAGGACACGAAGGCCGGAAGGTCCGCCGCGATCTCGCCAAGGTGGGCGAGGCTGAAGGAATCGGAAAGGCCCGCCCGCCGGTAGCGATACCAGGCCTGGGCGCCGTGGCGATAGGCCTGTCCCTTGTCGCTGGCGAGGTCTGGGCCCAGCAGGCCCTGGGAGGCGATCAGCCCGGCCAGGGCGCGCGCCGTGTAGGCACCACGGCTGAACCCCAGGATGACGATGCCGTCGCCGGGCGCATGGTTGCGCGCGATGAAGGTATAGCCCCGGACGATGCGCGAGATGATCCCCGCGCCGAAGGCGCCGCCCATGAGCTTGATGATGGGGTTGCGGGAATCACCCACCCCGTGGATGTACTTGGCCACCTGGCGGGTGACGCCCGCCTCCACCAGGGCCTTCTCCTGCTCATCCGCCAGCAGCAGCGAGTCCGGCGACAGCGTGCCTTCCAGGCCCGTGAACAGCTTGTAGACATTGGTGGGATCGGCAGCCTGGTCCTGGTTTTCATCTTCGCGGGGGTTGTTCCAGGTGCCATCCGCGCAAAACACGATCATTTTCGGCATGCCCGCCTCCCTGATTGACGGCACCCCAGGCCTGGACCCGGCCTATTTGCCGGTCGCCTTCGCCCGCATCTGCTCGGCAATGGCCTTGAAGTCGTAAGTGGGATAGAACTCCGTGTGGTAGGCGCCCCAGGCCGTGTCCTCCAGGATGCGATTCACTTCCCGCAGCCGTTCCGAGGGTACGCGCAGCGTCACCACCTGGCCGATGCCCATCACCACGTACCAGGAAACCACCTCCACGCCCGGCGGCGGGAAGGCCTGGAAGAAGCCCTGTTCCTTCAGCTGCTCGTTGAGCTTCCCCAGGGGCCTCGACTGGTCGTGCTTCAGGAAGACGGTCAACAGGAAGGTGCCGTCCCCCAGGGGTGCGGGACCCGGGACCCCTGCCGGTTTCGTTTGAGCCAGGGCCGGCGCCCCGGTGATGAGGGTCAGGACCAGGGCCACGCCTGCGATCCATTTTCCAGTGCCGAGCATCCTCGCCTCCTTGAAGCGGCTCCCCGGGGCCACGGGATGGATCCCTTGGGGGGTGGGGATTTTCTCAAATCGTCATTTGATGAACTTGGACCACCGGGATCGAAGGGCCCAGGCGAGGAATGAAGCGAGGCTCTTCTGGCGTCGATCCTCATGCCGACGTTCGGTGGGGCAGGAAAGGTCCTGCCGCCTCCGATCGGATTTCCGCTTTTCCTCCCCGAGGATGGAATGGATGACCAGCCCAAAGAAGGCCAAGACCACAAGGATGATGCAATCGTTGATCATCACGGATCCCGCCTAACGGAAGCATGTCAGTGGAGCTTGGGCCGGGTGGAGCGGGAGGTCTATCTGCGGGTGGGTCAGGGCCAGAGTACCAGGTCGTGCCAGAGGGGTTAACCCAGCCGCCCCAGCTCGAACTGCACGGCCCCCAGCAGGGCCACGGGGGCGGTGACGGCGCGGAGAATGCTACGACCCAGGCTGACGGGCTGCCACCCGGCGGCGGCGAGGGCGGCGAACTCCCCGTCGGTGATGCCCCCCTCGGGACCGCTGGTGAAGGCCAGGTCCTCGAAGCGCAGGGTAGGATTTGCCTTGCCGGTGATGAGTTCGTAGGCCACCCACTTCTGGGGGGCAGGCCAGGTCAGGAGGGCCCCAAAGGGCGCGGGGGCACGGAGCTCGGGCCGCCGGTTGCGGTGGCTTTGCTCGCAGGCGGACTGGATGATGCGCGTCCACCGTTCCAGCCGGGCCTGGGTCCTGGCGGCATCGAACTCACTGCGGTCGAAGACCACCGGCTGGATGAGTGTGACGCCAAGCTCCACCAGGGGCGGCAGCCACTCGTCGAAGAGGCTGAGCTGGGCCGGGAGGGGCAGGCAGGCCTGCAGCTCGATGGGGGGCTCGCGGTCCTCGAGCAGGGGCGTGACGAGCCGGACCTCGGCGCGGCCCTGGTCCAGCGTGGCCAGATCCGCCGTCCAGGCCTCGTTCCCCAGCACCAGCTCCAGCGCGGCGCCGGATTTCATGCGCAGGGCCCGCAGATGGCGGACGGCCTCGGGGCCGAGGGGGATCAGCTGGCCTTCCCGGGCGGGCAGGGCATCCAGGAACAATCGGGGCAGGCTCATGGGGACATGATGGGGGATTCCAGCGCCGCGGGGGAAGGCAGGCTGCCGGGCACCAGGACCCTTCCGCGAGACGGGGCTCCGGGCTGGGGCACTCCATTGGCATGGGATATGAATGTGAACGCAGGGGCCGATGTCCCGCCCTTGAACAGGAACCCCATGAACACTCGCGGTCTTGCCTCCACCCTCCTCGGGGCCCTTCTCGCCGGGGGCGGCCTTTTTGCCCAGGCGCCGGCGTCCGGGCGCATGCCGCCCCAGGAGAACCGGCCTCAGCGCCCGCCGGTGCCTGTCGCCGGCAGATCCCTGCCGCCCAAGCAGGCGGCCCGCGTGGAGCACCAGGATGCGAAGGCCAGCCTGAACGTCGCCAAGACCCTGGGCAAGGGCGCGGGTCCGAAGCAGGAACCGGCCAAGCCTCATTCCGGTCAGAACCAAGCGAGATGGCGGATCATCCGACCGAAGCGCGATGCCAGGAACATCAAGTAGGGGCTGGGGCGGAAAGGCCGATGGGCCTTGAAGCGGGCCCCTTCCTGCCTCCCGGGCGTTTCATGACAGGGCCCTTCGCGACCAGTTAAGCTGTTGGCTCTGGAGGCCCCTTGGTCGACGCCCTGCTCCAAGCCGCTCCCTGGTGGGCTTGGTCTGGATTCCATGCCTTTGTGTTCCTGATGCTGGCCCTGGATCTGGGCGTCTTCAACCGCCGCATCCATGCGCCGACGGTGCGGGAGGCGGGGATCTGGAGCGCCGTGTGGATCAGCCTGGCGCTCATCTTCAATGGCCTGATCTTCCAGGCGGAGGGCTCCCAGAAGGGCCTGGAGTGGTTCACGGGCTATGTGCTGGAGAAGTCCCTCAGCGTGGACAACCTCTTCGTGTTCGTCCTCGTCTTCCAGAGCTTCCGGGTGGAGCTGCGCCATCAGCACCGGATGCTCTTCTGGGGGGTCCTGGGCGCGCTGGTCATGCGGGCGGCCATGATCCTGGCGGGCACGGCCCTGCTGAACCGCTTCGAGTGGATGATGTATGTCTTCGGCGGCTTTCTCGTCTACACCGGCCTGAAGATGCTGCTGGTGAAGGAGGAAGTGGTCGATCCCACGCAAAACCCCATGGTCCGGGCTTTCCGTCGCCTGATCCCCTTCGACGAGTCCGGGGGCCACGAACGGTTCTCCGTGGTGCGCGGAGGACGGCGGTTCGCCACGCCCATGCTCCTGGTGCTCCTGACCATCGAGATGTCCGACCTGATCTTTGCCGTGGACTCCATTCCCGCCGTGCTGGCCGTGACGCGGGATCCCTTCGTGGTCTACACCTCCAATATTTTCGCGATCCTGGGCCTCCGCAGCCTCTACTTCCTGCTGGCCAGGATGATGGACCGCTTCCACCGCCTGAAGACCGGGTTGGCCGTCGTGCTCGCCTTCGTGGGCGTGAAGATGGGCATCGCCCGGTGGCTGCCCATTCCGGTGCAGTACAGCCTGCTGGTCATCGCGGCGGTGCTGGCGGGCAGCATCATCGCCAGCCTGGCCTGGCCCGCCGAACAGGACGAGGCACCGTGATGGAGGTCTGGCGCCATACCCTCGAAACCGCGCCAGTCTCCGGGCCCTTCGTGGTGACCCTGGGGACCTTCGATGGCGTCCACGCGGGCCATCGGAAACTGCTGCGGATCGCCGCTGGCCGGGCGAAAGCGCTGGGGCACCGGGCGGCGGTGGTGACCTTCGATCCCCACCCCACCCTGGTGGTGGCGCCCCAGCGCAAGCCGAAGCTCCTCATGACCCTGGAACAGCGGCTCGCCGCCTTCGAGGCGGAGGCCATGGACCTGGCCTGGGTGATCCCCTTCAGCCGGGCCTTTTCCGAACTGAGCCCCGAGGCCTTCCTGGACCGGATCCTGCACATCCTGGCGCCCGTGGAGCTGCATGTGGGCCGCGCCTTCTGCTTCGGCCGGGACCGGAGCGGCACCGTGAAGACCCTGGAAGACTGGGGCCTGGCCCACGGGTGCCAGGTGCACACGCTGGCCCTGCGGGCACCGGATGGCGGGCGGCTCTCCAGCACGCGGATCCGGGAGGCCCTGGACGGGGGGGATGCGGAAGCCGCCGCAGCCCTCCTGGGCCATCCCTACGCCCTGACCGGCGTGGTGGTGGAGGGGGACCGCCGGGGGCGCCACCTGGGCTTCCCCACGGCGAACCTGGCCTGGGAGCAGGAGCAGCTGCCCGCCTTCGGTGTCTATGTGACGGAGGCCGTGCTGCCCCATCACGGGGGCTCGCACATGGGCATGACGAATGTGGGCGAGAAGCCCACTTTCGAGGGCCAGCGCCTCACGGTGGAGACTCACTTGCCGGGGTTTGAGGAAGACCTCTACGGCGCCCGCATGGAGGTGCGATTCCTCCACCGCCTCCGCGGGGAGGTGAAATTTGGTTCGGTGGACGAGCTGAGGCATCAAATCGCGAAGGACGTGGCCGAAGGGGTGGCTTGGTGGAAGACCCGTCGCGTTTGAACCAGGGACAAGAGGCGAAAAGAAGGAGGATGTCTGGGCTGCGAGAGCTCGACCTCAACTGGCGGCATCCACCCGCCAGCGGGTGAGGGGGCGTTCGGCCAGGTCCCAGATATGGACGCCCAGGGGCAGGCGGCTCACGCC
This sequence comes from Geothrix sp., assembly GCA_031292655.1. Lineage (GTDB taxonomy): Bacteria > Acidobacteriota > Holophagae > Holophagales > Holophagaceae > Geothrix. The sequence goes on along the minus strand of JARLGO010000303.1, from coordinate 489 downwards.
CAGGCGCTGCCGGATCTGGGCCTTGGCCCCATCCAGGCTGTCGGCCTCGATGGGGCCGTACTCCATGAAGAAGCCGCTGAGCTTGTAACCGAAGGTGCGCGAAGAGGTCCGCATGGGGGCTCCAGTTGTCCCGTCCATGCAATATTCGCTTAATATTCGACTTTGTCAAGGCGCTGAGGCGAAAAATTTCAGATCGCGGCCACCCTCACCGTCCATCCCGTGTCGCGGCAGGCGGTGGACACCTGCGGTCGATTGGGCGGATCAGCGGGGCCCCGGCTCCGGTCGGGACCGGCGGTCCCCGATGACCACCGCGGGCACGCCCCCCACGATGGCCCATTCCGGCACGTTCCTGGTGACCACGGCCCCCATGGCCACGACGGCGTGATCGCCGATGACGACGCCATCCGTGATGCCCGCGTTGGCGCCGATCCAGACATCCCGGCCGATGCGGATGCCGCGGGAACGCACGGGCTGATCCTTCAGGTCCCG
>JARLGO010000302.1 GCA_031292655.1 Geothrix sp. | reverse complement strand
CTGCTGAAGGGGGACCTGGACCTCCCGGTGGCGATCCTGCGCCAGTCGGTGATCGAGCAGAACGGGGCCTGGATGCGGGAGTTCCTGCGCCGCACGGGGACCTCCATCTGTCCCCACGGCAAGACGACGATGGCCCCCCAGCTCTTCCACCGGCAGCTGGAAGATGGCGCCTGGGGGATCACCCTGGCCACGCCCCAGGAGGTGCGGGTGGCCTACGATCACGGGGTGAAGCGCATCCTGCTGGCCAACGAGCTGGCGGGACCCGGCGCCATCCGCTGGGTGCGGAATACCTTGGATTCCGATCCGGCCTTCGAGTTCAGCTGTCTGGTCGATTCCCTGGAAGGGGTCCGGAGGCTGGATTCTGTTCGCAGCGCCGGGCGGCCCCTGGCCGTCCTGGTGGAACTGGGCATCCCCGGTGGCCGCACCGGGGTGCGCTCCGTGGCGGAGGGTCTCGCCGTCGCCCGGGCGGTGAAAACCTCGGCGGGCCTGGCGCTGCAGGGGGTGGAATGCTACGAAGGCATCATCATCACGCAGGACCCCCAGGCCGACGAGCGGCGCATCCTGGCCTGGCTGGACGCCATGGGAGAGTTGGCCCGGGGCTGCGCGGCCGAGGACCTGTTCCAGACCGGGGAAGTGCTGCTGTCCGCCGGCGGGTCGGCCTACTTCGACCTCGTGGCCCGGAGCCTGGGCCGGGTGGACCTGGGGCGGCCCGCGCGGGTGCTCCTGCGCAGCGGCTGCTACCTCAGCCATGACGCGGGCCACTACCGGCACCTGGTGGACCTGTTGGAAGCCCGCCTGCCCGGACCCTGGTGCCCGCCCTCCCACTTGGCGCCCGCCCTGGAAGTCTGGGGCCAGGTCCTGAGCCGCCCGGAGCCGGGCCTGGCCTTCCTGAACCTGGGCAAGCGGGATGTCTCGCACGACCTGGGGCTCCCCAGGCCCGCCCACTGGTTCCGCAAGGGCGCCCATGTCCAACCTATGCCTGCCCCTGAGGACTGGCGCATCACCACGCTCTACGACCAGCACGCCAAGCTGGAGGTCCCTGCGGAGGCGGATCTGGAGATCGGAGACCTGGTGGGCTGCGCCAT
>JARLGO010000301.1 GCA_031292655.1 Geothrix sp. | reverse complement strand
GGGGCCACCTTGTAGATCATGTTGACGACCTTGAAGAGCGGGTCGTTGGGCAGGTGCTTGAGGCAGAACTCCATCTGCGCGACGTAGCGGGGATCGGTCTTGCGCAGCACGGCGTGGCCGTAACCGGGGATCACCTGGCCGGCGTTCAGCGTGTCCCACAGGGCCTTCTTGACGTTCTCCTCGGTGGGCTCGGCACCGCCCAGCTTCTTCTGGAAGCCCTTGATCCAGTCCAGCACTTCCTGGTTGGCCAGGCCGTGGAGGGGGCCCGCCAGGCCGTTGAGGCCGGCGCTGAAGCTGTAGTAGGCGTCGGACAGGGCCGAGGCCACCAGGTGGGTGGCATGGGCGCTGACGTTGCCGCTCTCGTGGTCGCTGTGGAGGATGAAGTACATCCGGGCCACGTCGTCATAGGGCTTGGCGATGCCCATCATGTGGGCGAAGTTGGCGCCCATGTCGAGGGCCGGGTTGGAGGCGATGATCTCGCCGTTCTTGTACTTCAGGCGGTAGATGTAGGCCGCGATCACGGGCAGCTGGGCCACGAGGTTGCTGGCGTCCTCGTACATCGGGTCCCAGTAGTCGGTCTTCTTCATCTCGTGGTACTTGGCGGCGAACTGGCTCTCCTTCTGCATGGCCAGCACGGCGGCGGACAGCATCGCCATGGGGTGGCTGTCCTTCGGCATGGCCTTGAGCACGTCGTAGACGTAGGAGGGGACCTTGGCGCGGCTCTTGAACTCGGCGACCACTTCATCGACTTCGGCCTGGGTGGGGATCTCGCCCGTCAGCAGGAAATACCAGAAGGACTCCACCGTGGGGTACTCGCTGCCCGGGGCTTTGGGCAGGGCGGCGAAGGTCTCGGGGATGTTCTTCCCGCGGAAGCGGATGCCTTCGACGGGGTCCAGGTAGGAAATGTCGGTCACGAGCGTGCGCACATCCCGCGCGCCCCCGATGCACTGGTCGATCGTCACCTCGTCGATGACGACCTTGCCGTGTTCCTTGATGAGGGCGGTGGTGCGAGGACGATGCTCCTGGATTTTCTCCAGAAGCCGGGATTTCAGGCGGGTCATGGCTGACTCCATGAAAATGATGGTTTGAGGGGTGGTGCTTGGAATGAGCAGGGTTGGATAATCATACGGGCATCATCTATCCATGGACCAGTGTTCTTTAATGACCGTTGGGATATTTTTGGAAGGAAGCCTGGCCGTGAGGGCAAAGTATGAATGGAACGCTGGGGAGTGGCCGTGACATGCGTCAATCGTTGGGTATTGGGAATTGCAATGGTCAGCATGGGGCTGGCAGCTCAGGAAACGCCCCATCCCAACCGCCTCCCCTGGCTGTCGATCTTCCCTGAGCCCCTGCCGGACGGGGTGGGCCAGGTCTCCCTGGAGGGCTCCAACCAGTTCCTCCGGACCAACCGCCAGGACAGCCCCGACGGGCTGGCCCACGCCGAGCTGGAGGGGGAGGACTGGCAGCTCACCTCTGACATGGCCTGGGCCCTGGGTCCGGGCCTGGTGAACCTGCGCACCCGTCTCACCTACCGGTCCGCGGGCTTCATGGACCGGGCCATCATGAACTGGCACGACATGCTGGGGGTGGGCCAGGGTGGCCGGGATGAGGTCAAGACCTTCCTGGATGCCTATCATCTCGACCGCAACGGCGTCGTGGTGTTTGACTTGAGGAACCCCCGCCTGGAGCTTCAGGGCCTCGATCTGGCCTACGTGCTGCCCTGGGGCGACGGGAACAAGGGAGGCCGCCTGGGGGGCTCCATCCAACTGCCCACGGGCCACGCGGAGGAACTGCAGAGCAGCGGCGGCACCAACTTCATGGCCGGCCTGGGCGCCTGGCGGACCCTGGGCTCCCTGCGGTTCTGGGCCCAGGGGGAGGACATCTGGATCAGCCTTCCCCAGGCCAGCCCCCTCCGCCAGGTGGTCAGCCGGGGGCAGTTCTGGCGGGCCTGGGTGGGTGCCCACTACCAGGGCCCCGGCGGCGGATTCTGGCAGGGCTTCAGCCTGGACCTGTCCTATTCCTACAACGAGACGCCCTACTGGACCAAGCTGGTGCGCCTCGACAAGTACGGCGCGCAGCAGACCTGGGTCTTCAGCCATGAGCGCCTGCCGAAGTGGCGCTTCGGATTGACGGAAAAGGCCGGCACCTTCAGCGCTCCGGAGATCACGTTCTTCACGAGCTACCGCTACGGCCAACCCTGAGGCTCCGGTACACTAGGTGGTTCGTGCCGGAGTTCCCATGCAGCCCAACCAGTACCGCGACGTGCGCCTCGAGAAGCTCGAGAAGCTGAAGGCCCTGGGCCTGGAGGCCTGGCCCCGGAAGGCGAAGCGCACCCACGGCATCGCGGAGCTGGCCACGGCCTACTCGGACGCCGAGGCCTGGCCCAACGAAAGGCTGGAGGGCCTCGGGCTCACGGTGTCGGTCATGGGCCGCCTGCTCACCATCCGCGAGATGGGCAAGAGCGTCTTCGCGCACCTCACGGAAAATGGGGAGAAGGTCCAGGCCTTCTTCCGCATGAACGACCTGGCCGAGCCCGGGTGGGAGGCCCTGAAGCTCCTCGACATGGGGGATTTCATCAGCGTCACCGGCCCGCTCATGCGCACCAAGACCGGGGAGCTGAGCGTGCGCGTGAAGGAGGTCCAGTTCCTCAGCAAGGCCCTGCTGCCCCTGCCCGAGAAGTGGCACGGCCTCCAGGACAAGGAGCAGCGCTACCGCCAGCGCTACCTAGACCTCATCTCCAACGCCGACGTGCTGAAGACCTTCCAGACCCGCTCCCGCATCGTGAGCGCCGTCCGGCGCTTCATGGAGCAGCAGGGCTACCTCGAGGTCGAGACCCCCATGATGCAGCCCATCCCCGGTGGCGCCACGGCCCGGCCCTTCATCACGCACCACAACGCCCTGGACATGGACCTCTACCTCCGCATCGCCCCGGAACTCTACCTCAAGCGGCTCATCGTGGGGGGCTTCGAGAAGGTCTTCGAGATCAACCGCAACTTCCGCAACGAAGGGCTCAGCGTCCGCCACAATCCCGAATTCACCATGATGGAGATGTACGAGGCCGGCAGCGACCTGCGGGACATGATGGCCCTCACGGAGAACCTGCTGTCCACCCTGGCGCGGGAGGTGATGGGCTCCGAGCAGCGGCCCTGGGGCGAGCAGACGATCTCCTACACCGCGCCCTTCCGGCGGCTCACCATGAAGGACGCCATCGCCGAATACGGGGCCATCGACCGCCACCTGCTGGAGCATGACGGGGGTGTGCGCGCCTTGGCCCGGGACCTGCATGTGGAGGACGTGGACAAGAAGAGCCCGGGCGCCCTCCTGGGCGATCTCTTCGACCATCTCGTGGAGAAGCGGCTCATCCAGCCCACCTTCATCACGGACTACCCCATCGAGCTGTCCCCCCTCACCAAGACGCTGGAGGGGGACGACCGCTTTGTGGACCGCTTCGAGTTGTTCATCGGCGGGATGGAGATCGCCAACGCCTATTCCGAGCTCAACGACCCCATCGACCAGATGGGGCGCTTCCAGGCCCAGATGGGCGAGCGGGAGGCCGGCAACGACGAGGCCATGCTCCTCGACCAGGACTTCATCGCCAGCCTGGAGCACGGCTTCCCGCCCTG
>JARLGO010000300.1 GCA_031292655.1 Geothrix sp. | reverse complement strand
CGCGGTGTCTAACCAAACAGAGCAAGCCCCACCCAAGTCCCACCGCCAAACCCAGGGAGCTCCGACCGCCACTTGGCCGCCCCCACCCAAATCGGCCTCTCCGCCTACCCGGCGACACACCCGCCCCTGCCCGCGCCCTTTTTCACCCTCCTGGTTGCCGCTGGCCTGCTCAACACTCTCATCGCAGCCTACTTCTTCCTCCGCCTCCCCGCCGACCACCACCCATCCCTCACCTCGCTCACCCTCCGCGCCATCCTCTACGTCCTCATCGGAGCCCTCGCCGGCACCGTCGGCTCCTGGTATTACTGGCGTCGCCCCACGTCGCCATTCCGCAACAATCCGCCCATCCCCTTCACCCTGTTCGCCGTGGCCTGCGCCGCCGCCTGGGTCTTCATCCCCGCCGTCATCCTCTTCTCGCGGCAGGATTCGCCCCTCACCTGCGTCTTTTCCATCCTCGCCGCGGCCCTGCTCGCCTTCGCCCTGCGCAAAGCCATCCCCGTCCCGCCCCGGCCACCCACGCCGGCAATGCCACCAACCCTCTTCGCCGATACCCTCCGCACCCATCCCCGCCGTCCACAGGGATACATCCTCGCCATCAGCGTCTACTTTGCCGGATACGAGCTCAACCAGGGCTGGATTCTCGACGCCGCCGGCCTGCTTGCCATCTGTGCCTACACCTTCTTCTGGCTCCAAACGCTCGAGCGCCAACCCGAACCCAATCACCGCCAGCCCACCTTCCGCGCCGCCCGCCGACTGGCCATCGTCCTCATCCCCGCCATCCTCGTCACCCTCTATTCCCTGCTTGCCGGCATTGAACACCGCAACCGCGTCGAAGCCGCTGCCCTCCTCGCCGGCGCCGCCAACCCCACCGGCGACGCCGACAAAGCCGACGCCCAAAACCCGCCCTCCGCTACCGGAATCTCCGGCTACCACAGCATCATCCTCTGGCCCATCGCCCCCAAAAACGACATCGTCCCGCCCATCCCCCAACCCACTTCGCTGCTCGCCCCCGGCACCACCAAGCCCCTCGTCATCCAGTTCACCGGCCCCTACTACTACTTCCAGCCGCCCCACACAGCGCCCAGCCCCGGCGGCCTCCAGGTCAAAGGCACGCCCCTCCAACACGACTTCCAAACCAACAACTTCATGCCCCTCATCATGGAAGCCCACCAGTCCCTCGGCGCCTCCATCCCCATCGCCCGCTGCCGCGAAATCCAGCTCACCCTGCTCAACGGAGACAACCACCCCGGCGTCATCAACCTCGCCGTCCTGCTCACCGACTCAGCCCAGCCCAACAACCAGCTCCTCCTCGGCCGCCAGCCCATCCCCTCCTCCCTCCCGCAGAACTTCGCCGGCAAATCCACCCCCGTCGTTGAAACCCTCGCCTTCCTCATCCCCACCCCCGCCAAAATCCGCAGATTCGACCACATCACCGTCATGTTCTTCCCCGACGAAGTCAACTACGACCAGGGCTCCAAGGTCGCCATCCAGCAATTCCAGCTAATCCCCCGCTGAGAGCGGGAACGAGGGACTAAGGGACGTAGGGAATAGGGAACAGGGAACAGAAAGCCCACCCAGTCGCCGCTGGCGAGATGGAAGGACTAGGGCTTATCAGCCCACGGGAAATTCAACGGAAGCCGCAAGGACATGCGAAAGGGCACGACTTCAGTCGTGCCGCAAATGCTTGAAAATAAAGATGGGCTTTAGCCCCTGAGGGATCTTTTCGTCCCAAGCCGCCCCAAAACAAAAGCGAGAGCCGAAGCCCTCGCCTTTTCCAGTCCCTACGTCCCTTAGTCCCTAGCTCGAAGAGCTAATCTGCACCAACTCCGGCTCCGGTGTCCCCCCCGGCGATATCACGCTGGTCTGCGGAGCCCGCCAGTGGTCAATGTGGCTTATCCTATGCACGCACCCAAT
>JARLGO010000299.1 GCA_031292655.1 Geothrix sp. | reverse complement strand
GGCATGAGCACGAAGCAGGAGCGAAGTGCCACTTTGGCGAAGCCGAAGCCCGAAGGGCGCGGCGCAGGAGGCGCCGCGTGAGGCTCTGGAACGACCGCCGCCTGCGCCTGTCCCTGACGGGGCTGGGCGCCCAGTACCTGCTGGCCCTGCTGGGGGTGGGCGCCTTTTCGGTCAACACCGGCAACAACCTGCTCTACCTGGTGTTCGCCCTGATGCTCGGCCTCTTCCTGGTTTCGGGCATCCTCAGCCGCCGGGCCCTGCAGGGCCTCAAGGTGCTGGGGCTGGAGGAAGGCAACCTCTTCGCCCGGGTCCGGGGCGGCCTCCGGCTGCGCCTCCAGGACGCCGGCCGGGGCCGCATCCGGGGCCTCGAGCTGCATCTGGTGATGGAGGACGGCACCGTGGAGGCCAGCTTCCTGGACTCGGCCCCCCGCACGGGCGAGACCCTGGTGGTGCTCCATGCCAGGGCGGGCCATCGGGGCTGGAGCCACGTCCGAACCCTGGAGTGCCGGACCCGCTTCCCCTTCGGCCTGATCGAAAAGTCCCGCTTCTTCCCCTTGGACCAGGCGGTTCTGGTCCTCCCCCATCCCCGCACCCCGCCGGCCCAGCCCGCCAGCTGGCGCGGCGAAGGGCCGCGGACCCTGCCCCGGGAGGGCTCCAGCAGCCCCGAGGGCGCCCGTCCGCTGCGGACCGGCGACGCGCCGGGCCGGGTCCACTGGAAGCGCACCGCGCAGCGAAGCCAGCCCTGGGTGCGGACCTTCGAAGAGGAGCGGCCCATGGGCCTCCACCTGCGCCTGGATCTCGGGGCCTGGGTCCCCGGCCGCCCCTTCGAGCGGGAGCTGGAGCAGTTGTCCGGCGCCGTGCTGCAGGCCCGGCTCCAGAAGCGCGACGCCAGCCTGGAGCTGCATGAGGCCCAGGGGATCCGCGAGGTGCACGGGCACACCGCCTGCTGGCGCGCCTTGGCCCTGGCGCAGGCGGCGGGGAAGGCCGAGGGCGCAGGAAATCCGGGGCCCAGCTAGCACCCTGTCCCGGGTTCCCCTCCATCGAGCCCCGGTTACCGTTCGCGCCACCATTCAGCACGGTTCGCGGTGACCCGTCCGGAAACGCAAATTCTCTTGCCATCATCAACCGTTCGGATTCCTTTACCGACAACGCCCTAAGAGTGCCTAACAAAACCCCGACGAGGCCTAAGCTGAAAGGCACTGGAGGCTCTGGTGTTCGATGACCCGCAATCCCCGGCTTGGAACCCCCTCCTGGCGGCGGCCTGGAAGGCCCGCGATCACGCCCATGCGCCGTATTCCCGCTTTCAGGTGGGCGCGGCCCTGTTGACCGAGGCCGGAACCGTCTTCGCCGGCTGCAACGTGGAGAACGCGGCCTATCCGGTCTGCCTCTGCGCCGAACGGGGGGCCCTCAGCGCGGCCGTGGCCGCGGGGCTCAGGCCCGGCGGGCTCGTGGCGGCGGTGGTGGTCACCGACGTGGCCGAGCTGACACCGCCCTGTGGCGCCTGCCGCCAGGCCCTGATCGAGTTCGCAGGAGACCTGCCCGTGCTCCTGGCCAATCGCCAGGCCCGGCAACTCCATCGCCTGGAAAAGCTCCTTCCCCACAGCTTCACCGGCAGCCATTTTCGCTAGGCCTATCCAAGGGCAGGCCGCCCCGCCTACACTTTCCGAACTCCCTGGCTGGCATCCCGAGGCAACTGAATGGCCATTGATCGCAGCAAAATCCAAAAGGAAGCCAACCGGCTGCTATCGACAGGCAAGGTGGAGCGTGCCATCGACGAGTTTCAAAAACTCATCGACGATAACCCCAAGGACTACAACACCCTGAACCAGATCGGCGATCTCTCCGTCCAGATCGGCCGGGTGAAGGAGGGGGTCGAGATCCACAAGCGGCTGGGCAGCGCCTACGAGCGGGACGGCTTCCACGCCCGGGCCGCCGCCATCTTCCAGAAGGTGGTGCGGAACGCCCCGGACGACATCGACGCGGCCCAGCGCCTGGCGGACCTCTACCGCCAGATGAACCGGCCCGTCGATTCGGTGCGCGTGCACCTACAGGTGGCCGAGCATTTCCAAAAGCAGGGGCTCATCAAGCGGGCCCTGGAGGAGTTCAACAAGGTCGTCGACCTGGACCCCAAGAACCTGAAGATGAAGGTCAAGCTGGCGGACCTCTACAACAAGGAGGGCATGAAGGAGCGCGCTGCGGGCATCTACCTCGAGGTGGCCGAATCCCTGGCCATGGAGCAGATGCACGGCGAGGCCAACCAGATCCTCGAACGCGCCAAGGCGATGATCTCCACGCCCCAGGTCTTCCTGACGCAAAGCCGGCTGGGGGTGATCCAAGGGGACTACATCACCGCCGCCCAGCACCTGCGGGAAGGCCTCACCGTCAATCCCCGCAATACGGAGCTGCTCGAGGCCCTGGCCGAGATCGAGCTGCGCAGCGGCCATCCGGACCGGGCCCTGGAATCCCTGGCGGAAATCGCCCAGCTGCCCGAGAAGTCCCTGCCCCTCTGCGAAAAGGCCCTTCGAAATCTCGTCAGTGCGGATCGGGGAGAGGAGGGCCTCCGGCTCTTCGCCCCCATCGCCCGGGAACTGGCCCGCCGCGGTTCCGGCGATGTCATCAGCCGCAGCCTCCAGAACGCCCTCCAGGGGAACGTCACCATCGAGGGCTGGGTCCTCCTCGCCGAGATCGCCCATCAGAGCGGCAATCGCGGCGACCAGATCCAGGCGCTCCAGAGCGCCTACGGCATGGCCTACCAGAACAACGACCAGGCCCTCATCGGCCGCCTCGGCGGCCAGCTCCAGAGCCTGGGCGTCGTGCCGGGCGCCGCCGCCCCCGCTTCTTTCGCCTTCGCCTCGCCGGGAGGCCCGGCCGGCTACGTGCCCCAGCCTCCCCAGGAAATCACGCGCGGGGGAGGCGATACGGAACTGGATCCGGTCCGCCGCCTGCGCATCGACCAGTTCGCCCGCGAAGCCGAGGCCTTCATGCGAGGCGGCAGTCCCGAGCGGGCCATCGAGACCTACAAGAAGGCCCTGGAACTGGACCCCGCCGACCTGACCATCATCGAGGCCATCGTCGCCGTCCACCGCACCACGGGGCGTCTGACCCAGGTGCAGATGCAGTATGTGCAGAGCGCCCAGACCCTGGCCCAGCTCGGCCGGAAGCGCGAAGCCACGCGCCTCCTGGACCTGGCGGAAGGGCTCTTCCCGGGCTCCACCCGCATCCATCGCCGCACCCTCGGCCTGCCCGAGCCGGGCGCCGTGCCGCCGCCCGTCGTGCCCAGTGCCCCCCCCGAATGGCCCGTCCCCGCCGGGGCCCCCCCGGCACCGGCCCCCTCCGAGGTCCTGCCCAGCGATATGGACGTGCTGATCGGGCTCGACCTCCCGGGGTTCGAACCGCGGTCGGCCGCTCCCGTCCCGGCCCCCTCCGTCGCCCCACCCGGTGTCCCCAGCTACGGCCTCCCGCTGCTGCCCGATCCGCAATCCCTTCCGCCGGTCCCCTTCCCCCCCGCGGCCCAGCTTGCGGGGGCCATCCCGGCGCTCCCGGGACCCTCCGCCCTGGATGAATCCGACCTGAGCTGGATGGATGCCACGCTCTCCGACTTCACGGTCGAGGAGCCGCCCCCCTCTACCTCGGCACCCACCGCGCCCCTGCCGCCCATGCCCACCCGCCAGCTGGAGCCGGAGGTCATCGAGGCCCTGTCCGCCCTCCCCGAGGTGGAGCCCGCTCGCGTGGTTCCCGCCCCTTCGCCCGTTCTCGGGCCCACGGCCGAGGAACTGGAGACCCTGCTCGGGGACATCGACTTCCAGCTCGACTACGGCAGCCCCGAGGAGGCCAAGATCGAGATCGAGGCCGCGCTCAGGCAGTTCCCGGGGAATCCGGAACTGAAGCTCCGGCTCGATCGCACGGAGGCCGCCCTCCAGAAACTGGGGAAGAGCCCCAAGGCCCAGGCCCTGGACGAGAGCGACTTCGCCAATTCCTTCTTCGACCTCACGGATGTGCTGGGCACGGCCCTCATGGATAGCGGCGAAGGCGAGGAGATGCACGACGCCACGCATGTCGTGGAAAAGATCCAGAGCGTGGACGAGCTGTTCAGCGCCTTCCGCGAAGGCGTGGAGAAGCAGGTCAAGGTGGACGACTACGACACCCACTACAACCTGGGCATCGCCTACAAGGAGATGATGCTCCTCGACCCCGCCATCGAGGAGTTCAAGATCGCCATGGGGGACCCCGAGCGCACCCTGGAGTGCTGCTCCATGCTCAGCATCTGCGAGCAGGCCCGGGGCGACCTGGCCGCGGCCGTGGACTGGCTGCACCAGGGCATCCAGGCCCCCGGCTTCCCGCCCGAGGACAGCATCGGCCTGCGCTACGACCTGGGCGACATCTACCTGCTGCAGGGCCATGCCGACCTGGCCCTCGAGGAATTCAAGGCCGTCCACGACATGGACCCCGACTACCGCGACGTGGCGGCGAGGCTGGCCTAGCAACCTCAGGCCCTGGGACGACATGAACGGGACGCATAGGGCGAAACCAGCGCCGAGCCCGGCCCCCCGGGGGGTCGAAGCCCTCTTCCGCGAGGGCAGCCGCCGTCTGGAGGTCCTGGACTTCGCGGGCGCGGAGGGGGCCTTTCGGCGGATCCTCCAGATCGCGCCGGAGCTGGCCGAGGCCCACGTCAACCTGGGCGTCGCCCTCGAGAAGATGGGCGCGCTGCCGGCCGCCGAAGCCTGCTACCGGCGGGCCCTGTCCCTCACCCCTCCCGGCCTACAGGCCCACTTGAACCTCGGCGCGCTCCTGGTCAACCAGAAGCGATTTGCCGAAGCCGTCCCGCTCTACGATGGCGCGCTCGCGCTGTTTCCCGCTTCGGCGGCGCTCTGGTCCAACCTCGGCATGCTCCGGGCCTGCCTCCAGGACGAGGCGGAGGCGGAGCGCTGCTGCCGGAAGGCCCTGGCCCTCGATCCGTCCTACGCCAAGGCCCGCTTCAACCTCAGCTACCTGCTGCTGCGCCAGGGGCGCCTCGAGGAGGGCTGGCCGGCCCTGGAGGCCCGGGCCTGGAACCTGGACCTGCTGGCCAGGATCCCCGGCCCCCGGTGGCGGGGGGAGCCCCTGGACGGCAGGGCCCTGCTCATCGGCTGCGAGGGGGGCTACGGCGACATGATCCAGTTCGGCCGGTACGCCTCGGTGCTCAAGGGCATGGGCGCCGGACGGATTGGCATGGTCTGCCACCCGGCCCTGAAGAAGCTGTTTGAAACCCTTCCCGGGGTCGATGGGGTGATCGCCCTGGGGGAGGCGATCCCCGGGCCCTGGGACTTCTGGACCCTGCCCCAGAGCCTTCCCCTCCACTGTGGAACGCGGCTCGACACCATCCCGGCACCGATCCCCTACCTGCGGGCCACCCCGGAGGCGGTCCAGCAGTGGGGCTCCCGGCTCCCCCCGGGGGGAATCCGCGTGGGCCTGGCCTGGAGGGGCAATCCCCGTTTCGAAAACGATGCGGACCGCTCCCTGCCCGGCCTCGATCTCCTGGCGCCCTGGGCCGCCGTGGAGGGCCTCCGCTTCATCAGCCTGCAGCAGGACCTGGGCGGAGCCGAGGCCGCGCAACGCCAAAAGGGCCTGGAGCTTTTCGATTCAAGCCCGTGGATCACGGACTTTTCGGATACGGCCGCCCTCATGTCCCAGCTGGACCTGGTGATTTCCGTGGACACGGCGGCGGCCCATCTGGCGGGCGCCCTCGGAAGGCCCTGCTGGGTCCTGCTGCCCCACTACAAGACGGACTGGCGCTGGTTCAAGGACCGCGAGGACTCGCCCTGGTACCCGGGTTCCATGCGGCTCTTCCGCCAGCCGGACACGGAACGGTGGGAACCCGTCATCGAGGCGGTGGCCGCCGCCCTGAGGGGATACGTACGGTCCTATTCCATCCCCCGGCTGCCCGCCGCCCCCCAGGGCTGAAGGGCCTGGAGCGCGGGCTGGACGGGCTTGCCCGGGCGCTGGAGCTGGGTGAGCTCGAGGGCGCCGTCGGCGGTGGAGAGCCAGGCGCCCTCCTTGCCCCAGATCAGCTGGCCGGGCTCGTGGTAGCAGGGCCGGAGCGCCCCCACGCCACAGACCTTGAGGGGCTGCCCATCCATCCGCAGTTCGGAGCCGGGCCAGGGCCACAGGGCCCGCACCTGCCGGTGCAGGTCGGCCGCCGGGAGGTGCCAGTCCAGATGACCCATGTCCTTGCGCAGCTTCGGGGCGTAGGTGGCCAGTTCATGGCGCTGTTCCACCGGCCGGGCGCAGCCGCAAAGCAGCTTTGGCAGTTCATCCATGAGGAGGTCGGAGGCGTCCGCCGCCAGCTTGGCCAGCAGCCCTCCGGCCGTGGTCTCCTGGCCGATGGCCCGGCGGCACTGGGCCAGGACGGGCCCCTCGTCGAGCCCCTCCGTGAGGCGCATGAGGCTGACGCCGGTCTCCTCGTCCCCCGCCAGCAGGGCATGGTTCACCGGGGCGGCGCCCCGCCAGCGGGGCAGCAGGGAAAAATGGAGGTTCCAGACCCCCATGGAACAGGATTCCAGCATCCAGCGGGGCAGGATGTGGCCGTAGGCCACCACCACCGCCAGATCGATCCGCAGGCCCTCCCACAGCGCCCGGGTGTCGGGGGACTTCCAGCCAAGCGGCTGGTAGACATCCAGGCCGCAGGCCTGGGCCGCCACCTTCACGGGCGGCGCCTCCAGGTGCCGGCCGCGGCCCGCGGGCCGGTCCGGATTGCAGAAGACCGCCACGATGCCCTCCTCCGCGAGCGCCTTCAGGGCCGGGACGGCCGCGAGGGGCGTACCGAGGAAGGCGATCCGGGTCATCCCCGGGCCTGCTTCAGGTACTTCTTCTGGAGGATCTGGCGCTTCACGGGGCCGAAGTACTCCACGAAGAGCCGCCCGCGCAGGTGGTCGATCTCGTGGCAGAAGGCCCGGGCCTTCAGGTCCTCGCCGATCTGCTCCTCCCAGGCGCCGTCCCGGGTCCGGTTCCGGAGGGTCACTTTCTGGGGGCGCTCGAGCACCTCGCGGATGCCGGGAATCGACAGGCAGCCCTCAGGCCCCACCTGGGAGCCCTCCTCCTTCGTGATCTCGGGGTTGATGAGGACGAGCTTCTGCTCCGGGTCCTCCCCGCAGGAGCAGTCGATGACTGCCAGGTTGAGATTCACGCCCACCTGGGGGGCCGCGAGGCCGACCCCTTCTTCATGCAGGGAGGTCTCGAACAGGTCGGCCACCAGCTGCTCCAGCTCAGGAGTCCAAGCCCCGACATCTTCGCTGTTCTTCTTCAGGCGGGGATCCCCCCAGGTGAGCACGGGTAAGACGGCCATTCAACCTCTCCAGCATTCCAGTGTAATCGAACGCCAATCCCTTGGTAATCTGGGGGGTCCGTCTGGAGCCCCGCATGCTTCGTTCCTTCCGTCAGGTCTTCAAATCCAACCGCACGCCCATGGCCGCGGTCATGATCGTCGTGCTCCTGGGACTCGTGGCCTACCTGGCCCCGACCGGGGGGGCCGTCTCGGCCGATACGGTGGTGGCGCGCGTCTACGGGCACGAGGTGCTGATGCGGGAGCTGGCCGAGCACATGCAGGAGCTCTACCAGCGCTACGGCAAGCAGGCCAGCCCGGAGACCCTCAAGCCCTTCATCCAATCCCAGGCCCTGCGGGACCTCATGAACCAGAAGCTCATGGAGGAACTGGCCGACCGGCACCACGTGGTGGTGACCGATGAGGAGGTGGGGGCCCGGCTCCGGGCCTTCCTGCGCCAGTACCCCATGCTGCTGGACGCCAAGGGCAATTTGAAGTCCAACGCGGAGCTGAAGCAGATCTTCCAGGAGACCGGGTTCAACCCGGCCATGCAGGAGCGGGGCATCCGCGCCGAGCTGATGCGCACCAAGCTGGTCCAGCAGGCCGCCCTCCAGGTGCCCGTGGACGAGGCCTGGATCGCCCAGGAGAACCGCCTGCGCAACGAGAAGGTCGCCTTCCAGCAGGCCACCCTGGCGGTGGATCCCAGCGGGGTGGCCGACCCCGGGGACGCCACCCTCGAGGCCTTCTACCAGGCCGGCGGCCAGCGGTTCCTCCAGCCGCCCCGGCGGGTCATCCAGTTCGTGACCGTGGATCGCGCCGCCCTCGGCAAGGACATCCAGGTCGACGAGGCCGCCCTCAAGGCCGCCTTCGAGGCCCGCAAGGGGGACACCACCGAGTTCAAGGCCCGCCACATCCTGTTCAAGGCCGAAGGCGACGCCCAGTTCCAGGAGGCCACCGCCAAGGCCAAGCTACTTCGCGAGCGGCTCGTGAAGGGCCAGGACTTCGCCAAGGCCGCCGAGGAGCTCAGCGAGGATCCCAGCGCCAAGGGCAATGGCGGCGACCTGGGCTGGTTCAACGCCTCCAAGATGGTCAAGCCCTTCTCCGATGCCGCGGCGGCCCTCAAGCCCGGCGAGATCAGCCAGCCCGTGCGTACCCAGTACGGCGTCCACCTCATCAAGCTGGAGGGGCGCCGCGAGAAGAAGTTCGAGGACGTGAAGGCCGAACTGGCCCGGGAGATCTCCGACAGCCGCTTCAACACCCGGGCCCAGGAGCGCCTCGAGCAGATCCGGAAGCGGGCCAATGGCGGCGATCTCGCCGCGGCCGCCAAGAGCCTCGGCAGCACCGCCCAGCTCAGCCAGCCCTTCAGCAACGAGCCCTCGGCCCAGACGCCGGGCCTGCCGGAGCTGCCGCAGATCCTCGGCGAGGTCTTCCACCTCAAGGTGGGCGAGGTGTCCAAGCCCCTGCCCTTCCCCGAGCACCACCTGCTGTTCCGGGTGCAGGAGGAACTGCCCGAGGCCGTGCCCCCCTTCAAGGAGATCCGCGCCAAGGTGCTCGCCGCCTACCGGCTCGAGGAGGCCCGCCGGCTGGCCGTGGCCAAGGCCCAGCAGGTCCTGAAGACCGGCGGGCTACAGGCCGTGGGTCCCGTCACGGACCAGGTGGCCGCGCCCCTCAGCGGCCTGCGTGACCTCGTGGCCAATCCGGCCATCCGCAAGGCCCTGCTGGACACCGCCGTGGGTCAGACGACGCCAGTGCTCTGGACCCAGGACGGCAAGCTTTGGGTCGCCCGCATCACCTCCCGCGAGCCTGCCCCCGCCCTCACCTTCGAAACCCGTCGGAGCCTCATCCAGGACGTGCAGACCGCCGAAGCCCAAAAGCTGCTTTCCGCCGAACTGCAGTCCCTGGACCAGGAGGGCCGCCTGCGCCCCGGCTTCAGCAGCCTGTGGGGCCACTTCGGGGGCATCTACGTCAACGCCAGCGCCGCCCAGGTGTCCGTGGAGGAATAGCCGATCGGGTTCCTCTTCAGCCCAGGACAGGCACCGCTTCCAGCAGCTTATGCAAGTGCGGATGGGGTGGATTGGACAGCAACTGTCCGGTGGGCCCCTGGCACAGGACCTTCCCGCCCTGCAGCAGGAGCAGCTGATCGCACAGGGTCCGCATCGAGGGCAGGTCGTGGCTCGCGACGAGCAGGGCCACGCCCTCGGCTTTCAGGGACGCCAGCAGGGCCAGGAGGTGGCCCCCCAGGGTGGGGTCCAGGGCCGAGGTGGGCTCGTCCAGGACCAGGAGGGCCGGCCCCAGCATGAGCGCCCGGCCCAGGCACAGCCGCTGGGCCAGCCCGCCGGACCAGGCCCCGGGCCGCTGCTCCAGCGCGGCCTCCGGGACCTTCACCCGCGCCGCCATGCGAGCGGCCGCGGCCCTGCGGGAAGCCGCGTCGCCGCGCTTCCAGACCTCCAGGGGTTCCTGCAGGATCTCCCAGCCGGTCCGGTGGGGCGGCAGGCTGGCCTGGGCCTCCTGGAAGACGGCCTGCACCTTGGGGCGGCGGGCCCGCCGCTGCCGCTCGGGCAGCGGGGACCAGGGTTCCCCCTCCAGGGCGAGGCGGCCCGTCGTGGGCTCCAGCAGGCCCAGCACCAGGTTCAGCAGCGTGGTCTTGCCCGCGCCACTCGCGCCGATCACGCCCCAGGCCTCGCCCGGGGCGATGGAAAAAGAGACGTCTTCCAGGGCCCAGTTCTCCTCACGCCGAAGGCCCAGGCCTTCTGCGCAGAGAAGGGGGTGAAGCGTCAGCGGATCACCTCGGCCCCCAGGAAGGCCTGCAGCGCCTTCGGCACCCGGATGCTGCCGTCGGGCTGCTGATAGTTTTCGAGGACCGCCACCCAGGTCCGTCCCACGGCCAGGCCGCTGCCGTTCAGGGTGTGGGCGAAGGCCGGCTTGCCCTCCTTGCCCTTGGCGCGGATGTTGGCGCGGCGGGCCTGGAAGTCGCCGAACCAGCTGCAGGAGCTGATCTCGCGGTAGGTGTTTTGCGAGGGCAGCCACACCTCCAGGTCGTAGGTCTTCTGGCTGCTGAAGCCCATGTCGCCGGTGCAAAGCAGGACCCGGCGGTAGGGCAGCTCCAGGGCCTCCAGGATGGCCTCGGCATCCGCCGTGAGCCGCTCCAGCTCGGCCTCGGCCTGGTCCGCACCGGCGAAGGTCACCAGCTCCACCTTGTGGAACTGGTGCTGCCGGATGATGCCCTTGGTGTCCTTGCCGTAGCTGCCCGCCTCGCTGCGGAAGCAGGGCGTGAAGGCGCAGTGGCGCAGGGGCAGCACATCCGCGGGCAGGATCTCGTCGCGGTAGAGGTTGGTGACGGGCACCTCCGCCGTGGGGATGAGGTAGAGCGCACCCTCGCCGTGGGGGGTCTTGAAGAGGTCCTGCTCGAACTTCGGCAGCTGGCCCGTGCCGTACATGCTCTCGGCGTTCACGAGGTAGGGCGGGATCACCTCCAGGTAGCCCGCCGCGGTCTGCCGGTCGAGCATGAAGGCGATGAGCGCCCGTTCGAGCTTGGCGCCCAGGCCCTTCAGCACGGCGAAGCGCGCACCGCTGAGCTTGGCCGCGCGGTCCAGGTCGAGGATGCCCAGGGAAGTGCCCAGTTCTACGTGGTCCTTGGGGGCCGGGATGGCCGGAATCTGCCCCCAGCGCTTGATCTCGACATTCCCGTGCTCGTCGCGGCCGCTGGGCACGCTGGCGTGGGGCGGATTGGGGATGCCGGCGAGGAAGTCCTTGAAGGCCGCCTCGACCTCCCGTTCGGCGGCTTCCAGCGCCTTCAGCCGGTCGCCCACCTCCCGCTGCTGGGCGATGAGGGCGTCGGCGTTTTCCTTGGCCCGCTTGAGGCGGCCCACCTCGTCGCTCACGCGGTTGCGCTCGGCCTTCAGGGCCTCGGCCTCCTGCAGGACCGCGCGGCGGCGCTGATCCAGCTCCTGGTAGCGGCCCCGGTCCAGGAGGTAGCCCCGCTCGGCGAGCCGGGCCGCCACGGCGTCGAGGTCGTTGCGGAGGAGGTTGGCGTC
>JARLGO010000298.1 GCA_031292655.1 Geothrix sp. | reverse complement strand
TGGTGGTCCCGGAGCGACTCGAACGCCCGACCCTCAGATTCGTAGTCTGATGCTCTATCCAGCTGAGCTACGGGACCGCATTGAAAGAATGATTCTACCGGATCTGCGCGGGGTGTCCATCCCAAAGGCTCAGGGGTTCGGTAACCGAGGCTTCGCAGCGTGACCCGGTGAGCTCCGTGGCCAGCCGGTCCATGAGGGCGCGGGCCGTGGTGAGCTTGCCGCCCAGCACCAGGGTCAGGTTGGGGAACCGGCCGTGCTTCTCGAGGACGGCTTCGCGGCTGAGGTGGGAGGTGGCGCCGCCCGCGGCCAGGAGGGGCCGCACACCGGATTCCTCGGAGCGGATGGGCAGCTGCCGCCAGGGAACGGCGGGCAGGTTCGCCTCCAGGGCCTGGAAGAGTTCCTCCCGCTCGCTGGCGACGATGGGCGCCCAGCCCACCTCGACTTCCCGCTCCGTGGTACCCGCCTGCAGGAGGCCATCCCGCGGGATGACGAAGAGGATGCGCCCCTTGGGGCGGCGGATGGCCCAGGGCCGCTCGCAGCCCGGCACCGGGTCGAACCAGAGGTGGATGCCCGAGGACAGCCGCAGGCGCTGCCGGGTTTCGCCGAACCAGCGGGACAGGGCCCCATCGGTCCAGGGCCCCAGGGCGAACACCCAGCGGCGCGCAGCCAGCCGTCGCAGGGTGCCGTCCCGGCGGTCCCTCAGCGTCAGTGCCTTCAGACCGCCCTCACCTTCCTCGAAGCGCTCGGGTTCATGGAAATCCAGCACCCTCGCCTGGCTGGAAGCGGCCAGGTCCCTCGTGAGGTCCCGGTCCCAGGTGATGAGGTCGGCATAGGCCGTGGCGCCCCGGAAGGGGCCCCCGGCGCTGCGGGGGTCCGCCGCGAAGGCTGCCGGCGGGACATGGCCCAGGGCCAGTTCGGGAGGCCAGCCCGGACGCTCCGCCCCCCAGTGGTCGTAGAGCCCGATGCCGAAGCGGTGGGCCAGTCCTTCCGCCCAGAAGCGGTGGGGCATCCAGAAGGCCTCCCAGCGGCAACGACGGGGCGCGATGCGGGCCCAGGTGGCCCGCTCGACCAGCCCCTCGCGCATCTGCCGGATGTCGCCGGTGAGCAGGTAGCGGATGCCGCCGTGCAGCAGCTGGCTGGACCATTGGCTGGTGCCGCCGCCCACCTCGCCCCGATCCACCAGGGCGCAGGACACGCCCCGCAGGGTCAGTTCCCGGGCGAGGGCCGCGCCATGGATGCCGGCGCCGAGGATGGCCACCTCCACCTCCAGGGCCGCGGGCAGGGGACAGGAGCCGGAAGGAGGGGCGGGCCAGTGGGCGTCGGACATGAATGCAGTGTGCCCGGCCCCCGGCCTTCCATGAAACTACCGCTTGCGCGTCGCCTGGCCAGCGGGCCTAGTAGACCGCGTCCGCACCACCATCGATCGGGATCACCACCCCCGTCGTCCAGGCGCTTTCATCCCCCAGCAGGTGGGCGGCGAGGGCCGCCACTTCCGCTTCGGTGCCCAAGCGCCGGAGGGGA
>JARLGO010000297.1 GCA_031292655.1 Geothrix sp. | reverse complement strand
GAGAACTTGTAGCCGCGGCGGTACTCGAACTTGTCCACCGCCTTCATCAGGCCGATGTTGCCCTCCTGGATCAGGTCCAGGAACTGCAGGCCGCGGTTGGTGTACTTCTTGGCGATGGAGATGACCAGGCGCAGGTTGGCCTCCACCATTTCCTTCTTGGCGCGGCGGGCCTTGGCCTCGCCCACCGTCATGCGGCGGTAGATGTCCTTGATCTCGTCGATCGACAGCAGGTTGTCGCCTTCGATCTGCTTGAGCTGGGCGACGAGCTGTTCGATATCGGCCTTGCGCGAGGCCAGCGTGGCGGAGTACTTGCGCTTGGCGCGCACGGCCTTGTCCACCCAGGCGATGTTGGTGGGGCCTTCCTCGCGGAACTTGGTGAGGAACTCCTCGCGGGTCATGCCGGCGTCCTGCACCGCCACGCGCATGATGGCGCGCTCGAGCGAGCGGATCTGCTCCAGCTTGTTGCGCAGGTTGACGGTGATCTCCTCCACGATCTTCGGCGACAGGCGGAAGGTCATGATGAGGTTGGCCACCGACTCGCGGCGCTGCTGGGTCTTCTTGCTGGAGCTGCCCAGGCGCAGCAGGGAATCCCAGGCCTGGTCGTAAAGCGTTTGCAGTTCCTCGAAGTTCTTGGCGGCTTCGAGCGGATCCGGGCCGGTGTCGGCGGCTTCCTCCTCCTCGCCGTCCTCGGTCTCCTCCTCTTCCTCCTCTTCCTCTTCCTCTACTTCCGGCAGGGCCTCCTCGGCCGCCGCCGGTTCGGCGTTGGGGTCGAAGAAGCCCACCACCACGTCGGACAGGCGCTTCTTGCCTTCCTTGGAGGCGTCGTAGGCTTCGAGCAGGATGGCCACGGTCTCGGGGTAGATGGCCATGGCGTAGAGGGCTTCGTTCAGGCCCTCCTCGATGCGCTTGGCGATGCGGATTTCGCCCTCGCGGTCGAGCAGCTCGACGCTGCCCATCTCGCGCATGTACATGCGCACCGGGTCGGTGGTGCGGCCGAATTCGGAGTCGGCCGAGGCCAGCGCGGCGGCGGCTTCCTCGGCAGCTTCCTCGTCGTCCTCGGCGGCGGCGACAGCGGGCTCGCTGAACAGCTGGGTCTCGTCATCCGGCGCCTCGTCGTGTACCGGGATGCCCATGCCCTGGATCATGGTGATGACGTCGTCGATCTGCTCGGAGTCGACGAGCTCGGTCAGGTGGTCGGATACCTCCGCGAACGTGAGGTAGCCCTTCTCCTTGCCGAGTGCGATCAGGTTCTTGATCTGGGATTGCTGGTCGGATGCGCTCATCAACCGTTTCTCAT
>JARLGO010000296.1 GCA_031292655.1 Geothrix sp. | reverse complement strand
CTGGGGACGAGCTGCTGGCGTGGTGAAAAGACAGGGACTAAGGGACTAGGCCGTATCGACATATACAAAACGGATATGTTGGCTGCCATTGGTGCCTTATCTTCGCAATTGACTGAAAAACAAATGCAGGTCCTTCGACTCACCACCCCCACGCTCCACCCCAAAGAGCAAAAGCGCTCTTCGGGGACCCCGGAAAACGCTTGGGACCCCGTTCGCTCAGGATGACCGCCTCCTTTTTTATCAAGCATTTACGCGAAATCTATATGTCGATACGGCCTAGGGAAAGCGGAGGCCGGTGCGGAGGTCGAGGGTGAAGGGGGTCTCCTTGTCGGTGAGGATGCGCCAGCCGCGGCCGTGGAGGGTGAGGGCGTCGATGGCGGTGATGGTGAGGCCTTCGTCGGAGAGGTTTTTGGATTCCCAGGCCTGGCCGGCGGGGCCCCAGGCGAGAAGGTCGCGGTGGTTGAGGAAGAGGAGGAGGTTGGCGACGGGGGCGGGGTGGACTTCGAGGACGGGGCGATAGGGGAGCATGGTGAAGCGGGTGGGGTCGGCGGTGTCGATGAGGTAGGCGTAGCCGCCGGAGACGGCACAGAGTTCGTCGGGGTTGGGTGTGGACCAGAGGCCGGTCGGGGCGGCGGGGTCGCGAAAGCCCAGGGCGCAGGTGGCGAGGAAGGGCTGCGCGTTCTTTGGAGCTAAGGTCATGGAGGATTCATCCCCGGTCCCCAAAAGCGAGGGACCGGGGGCACCCGCTAAGGTCATGGGTGATTCATCCCAGGTCTCAAAAGCGAGACCTGGGGCACCCGTGGTTTTATCGCGGGTATCGACAGGGCCGGGGCGGATGAGGATTTCGAGTGCGCCGCGTTCTACTTCTTCGACCTGGGCGGGGTAGGTGAAGTGGCGGGCGGGGAGGATGGCGGGACGGGCGGGAAGGATCTGGGCCTGCCAGCGGTGGGGGAAGGTCAGGTCAATTATTGGGGCGGGGATTGGGGCTGGGGCGGTCACGGGAGGGCCTTGTATTGGAGGATCCAGCTCTCCTGGGCGTGGGTGTTGGGGACGGGGCAGCCACGGGCGGCTTGAATGGCGGCGAGGGCTCTATTGGCGGTCCAGCCGAGATGGATGAGGGTGCAGGCAGCGGCGATGGTGGAGCGGCCGATGCTG
>JARLGO010000295.1 GCA_031292655.1 Geothrix sp. | reverse complement strand
TGCACTTCCGGGTGTCGATGACCATGCCCCAGCGCCGCTCCTTCAGGGGCTTCTTCAGGGTCTGCTCCAGTTCCGCCTGCATGCGGATCAGCACATCCTGGTCGGCGTGCTCCGAGAGCTTAAAGGGGGAGGCGGGCATGGAGGCTTCCTCAGCCGTTCCAGCGGCCTCCTGGGCCTGGAGCTTCGCGCCGCCCAGCACCAGGCCTGCGAAGACCACGGATCCCACTTTCTCGAGGAAGGCCCGACGCGGGTCTGCTGAGGCTTCCTGCCTGGATGCGTCCATGGCTACCTCCCGGATCTGGAACTGGACGGTGGAATGAACAGGGCTGGCTGCATGGAAGGGTCCTCCTGAGGAGAGTCAGAGCAGAAACCAGGCCAATGGGTCGTCAATGCTGTAATCATTAAATTAATTAAATTTATTAATAATTTATAAAACTGACGATCTGCCCAATTCCTGGCAGGGCGGATCGCTCCCGCCCCCTTTGAAGGTGGGGCGCGGTGGCGCCAAGGGGCGCGATGGGCGCGAAAGCGGCCCGAATCGACGCCGGTCCGACGGGCTCGCCAGCTTTTCGCGGCCTGCCAGAAATTGGGCGCGACTCCTGGGTGCTAATCCTTTCCGAAACCGGGCAGGGACTGGCGCCGGGCGCGGTACTGGAAGGTGCTCCGGGGGATGCCCAGCAGGGCCGCGGCGTCGGACTGGTTCCCGCCGGCCCGCTCCAGGGCCCAGTGCAGGAGCCGCTTCTCGGTTTCCGCCAGGACCCCGTCCAAGGACACGGGGCCCTCGGGCAGGCGGGCGGGTTCCGGTTCCGTGCCCTTGGAAGAGAGCGGTTCGAGGGGGGCGCTCAGGGACTTCGGGAGATGGGCCGGCAGGATCTCGGGCCCGGCGCACAGGGCCAGGGCCGCCTGCACCACGTGCTCCAGCTCCCGCACGTTCCCCGGCCAGGCGTGGGCCCGCAGGAGGGTGGTGGTCTCCGCCTGGAAGGCCGGCAGGGGCCCGGGCCGCTGGGCCGCGAATTTCCGCAGGAAGAACCCCGCCAGGGGCAGGATGTCCTCCCGGCGTTCCCGGAGCGGAGGCAGCGGCAGGTGGATGACGTGAAGGCGGTAGTAGAGGTCCTGCCGGAACCGGCCCTCGGCCACGAGCTGCGAGAGCTCCTTCTTGGTCGCCGAAACCAGCCGGAAGTCCGTGGGGCGCGCCTGGACCGACCCCAGGCGCTCCACCTTCCGTTCCTGCAGCACCCGCAGCAGCTTGGCCTGCGTGTCCAGGGGGATGTCATCCACGTCGTCCAGGAAGAGGGTCCCGCCCGCGGCAGCCTCGAACCGCCCGATGGCGGCCCTGTCCGCCCCCGTGAAGGCCCCCTTCTCGTGCCCGAACAGCTCGTTCTCCAGCAGGGTGCCGGAAAGGATCGCGCAGGAGACGGGGACGAAGGGCCGGGAGGCCCGGGAGCTGGCCGCGTGGATGGCCCGGGCCAGCACCTCCTTGCCCGTGCCCGTCTCGCCCTCGATCAGCACGTCCACTTCCAGGGGAGCCACGCGGTCGACGGTGGCCCACACCTGCTGCATGGCGGGCGCGGCGCCCAGGAACAGCCCCGGCCGCGTGAGGCGCTCGACCTGCTCCTCCAGTTCGGCCTTCTCCCGGCGCAGCTCCAGCAGCTCCGCCACGCGGCGCACCCGCTCCAGCAGTTCCTCCCGCTCGAAGGGCTTGACCAGGTAGTCGGAGGCGCCCGCCTGCAGGGCCGCCACCGCATCCTTGACGGAAGCGAAGGTGGTCATGAGGACGAAGGCGACCCCGGGGAACGACGCCTTGACCCGCGCCAGCAGGGCCATCCCGTCCAGGCCCGGCATCCGGACGTCCGAGATGACCAAGTCCGGGGGCGTCCGCCGGATCGCCTCCCAGGCGGCCGACCCATCCCGCGCCACGCTGACCTCGTGGCCAGCCTCGGCCAGATCGTCGCGGAGGGCCATGCCCAGCAGGTGCTCGTCTTCCGCCACCAGGATCCGCATCATGCCCCCTCTTCGCGAAAGACGAGCGTCACCCGCGTTCCCTCGTTCAGCCCACTGGCCAGCCCGATGTCCCCGCCATGGTCCCGCATCATCTGGCGTGCGATGGCCAGCCCGAGGCCGGTCCCCTGCCCCGGCGGCTTGGTGGTGAACAGCGGATCGAAGGCCCTGGCGAGGGCCTCCGGGGTCATCCCGGCGCCCTGGTCCAGGAGGGTGGCCGTGACCCGGCCCTGGTCCTGGGCGGCCTGGAAGGTGATCTGTCCCGGTCGGCCCTCCATGGCATCCATGGCGTTGATGAGGATGTTCACGAGGATCTGGAGGAGGCTCGCGGGATCGAAGGCCACGGGGGGGAGCCCCGGCGGCACCTGGAGGCTGAGGGACACGCCCTCCGGCAGGCGATGGCCCACCAGCAGGTGGGCCTTCTGGGCCACCTCGGCCAGGTCCACGGAGGCCTCCGTGTAGCGGGGATGGCGGACGAACAGGAGGAGCCGCTGAAGGACCTCCTGGATGTGCCGGGCCGCTTCAGTCATGGGGGGGAGGTAGGCCGCCACCTGCTCCGCGTCGCCGGGCCTGCGCGCCAGCCGTTCCAGGGAGGCCAGGAGTCCTGACAGCGGGTTGTTGATGTCGTGGGCCAGGCCGGAAGCAATGAGTCCCACGCTGGACAGGCGATCCGCATCCCGGAACCGGGCCAGCAGCTCCAGGTGCTCCTGCTGGAGCTCCTTCAGCCGCCCCATCATGTCCTGGACGGCCCTGGCCACCAGCCCGAGCTCGTCCCGCCTCTGCACAGGCAGGTCCGGGATGGGCCCCTCCAGCCGGAAGGTCTCCACGGCCGAGGAGAGCCGGAGGGCGTCGCGGTGGACGTTCTGGGCGATGAGGAAGGACCCGGCCACGCCCGCCAGGAGAAACAGCATCACCATGCCCAGGATCGCGCTTTCGCCAAAGGCGGCCCGGGACCGGATGGCGGATTCGGAAAGGCCCAGCCGGGCGGTGCCCAGGGACCCGCCCAGTATCGGTGTCTCGAAGTCCTGGAAGTAGGTGTCCTCGGTTCGGAAGCGGGACTGCGACCCCAGTGCCCGCCGAGCCGAGAGGAAGGCGGGCACCCGCCCTGCAAAGGTGCTGGTGGCCACGCCGCCCTGCGCATCGTAGATGAGGATGTAGAAGGTGTCCGGGTAGCGGGAGCGGTAGGAGGCCAGGAGCCGGTCGAGGCCCAGATGGTCCCGGCGCAGCAGGTAGGGTGCGCTTTCCTCGGCCAGCAGTTCCGTGAGCGCCTGGCCCTGGGCGGCCAGGGAATCGCCCAGGCTGCGGAGCATGAGGGACCGGAACACCCACGCGTTCACCGTGCCGAAGACCGCCACGCCAAGAAACAGGAGAACCAGGATCCGGCCCCTAAGATGCAAGGCAGTTCTGGGCACGGAGCTTCCTGAACAGACGGCGGAGGTGGTCCATCCGGTCGCGCCACGGCGCGTCGGGTTCCTGGAACCCGGTCCAGCCGATCTTGGCGAGGATGACCTTGCCTTCGGCCGTGCCGGCCAGGTCCAGGAAGGCCTGCCGCAGGGCGGCCTTCTCGGCGGGCGGGAGGGTGGACTGGACCACGATGGGCGGGGATGGGAAGGGCTCCGATCGCTCCAGGATTCGCACCTGCTGAGCCTCGTCCGGACGCTGCGCGCGCCACACCTTGTAGACCGAGCTGTCCACGGCGGCGGCCCCCACGCCCCCATCGGCGACCATGGCCAGGGAGCGGTCGTGGCTGTGGCTGAAGGAGGTTCTTGAGAAGAAGGACCCCGGGGTGCGCCCCAGTCCGCACAGCCGCGAGACGGGATAGATGTAGCCCGTCAGGGACAGGGAATCGGTGAAGACGAAGGACGCGTTCCGGAGATCCTCCAGGCGCTGGGCGGGATCCTGGTCCCGCACGACGATGTAGGACTGGTAGGTGCTGCCCGTGCCCATGAGCAGGGGGACCAGCAGGGGATCACAGACCTTGTCCAGGCGGGGGTCCGTGTAGGCTCCCGCGCATACGATCCCCACATCCAGCTGGCCGAGTCCCAGCATGTCGTTGATCTCGCGGTAATCAGAGCCGAGCAGGGGCACGACGGGGCGCCCCAGTCGGCGGGTCAAGTCCATGCACAGGGCCGCCAGCCCCTCGCCCCCGCCTTGAAGGGAGAGGATCGGCGCCAGCCCCACCCGCAGCGGCTGGAGGCCATGGGCGGTTGCCTGGGGCGGCGCCTCCGCCGGACGGAAGGAGACCGCCCGGTAGTCCTGGGACCCGCACCCGAGCAGGAGGGCGGCCACCATGAGCCCGCAGGCCCCGGGCCCCAGCTTCGGCGTCCAGCAATGGCTCACATCCGTCTCCGGCACACTGATGAATTCAGAGTGATCCAACGATACCATCCGCACCGGAAGGGCATCATCCGCCGGAACGACTGCGGGCCAGGGGCCGTTTGACTGGGTCTCGGTGCTAGAACACCGCGTCCATGGGCGCGGTCTCGCCGCTGAGCAGGGCCACGGCGTGGGCCGCCACCAGGGGCAGGCCGCGGTGGGAGAAGTGGATCGCGGCCTGGACCTTGTTCTGGTAGAACGCGGCATCGCGGCTGCCCGCCTGAAGGGCCCGGACCGCCTGGGGATCGTTGGGATCCACGCCCCGTTCGCCCATGAGCGCCAGGGCCTTCTGCTTGGCCAGACCGGCCTGCTGGAGGAGGAGGTACCCGCCCACCACGTGGCCCAGCATGTCGAGGATGGGCACGGCGTTGAGGAGCATCAGCAGGGGGGCGTTTTCCCGACCGGGCAGCTGGGTCAGCACGGCATCGAGGGCCTTCACGGCCTCCGCGAGCTGCCGGGCGGAGGCGCCCAGCACGGGATCGCCCGTCCACGAGCCCGCGGCCTCGCCGGCCAGCTTCAGCAGGTCCTGCACGGGCCGCCCGCCCTGCATCCTGAACTTCCGTCCGACGAGATCCAGGGCCTGGATGCCATTGGTGCCCTCGTAGATCGACGCGATCTTGCAGTCCCGGAGGTACTGCTCGGCCGGGTAGTCCATGGTGTAGCCGTAGCCGCCGAATACTTGCAGGGCCCACTCGGTCACGCGGAAGCCCCAGTCCGAGCACCAGGCCTTGCTGATGGGCGTGAACAGCTCCACCAGGCCCTGCCAGCGGTCCCGCTCGGCCCCTTGGGTGACGTGGGCCATGTCCATGCACCAGGCCGTGTAGGACACGAGGGCCCGCATGGCCTGCACGTAGGCCGACTGGAGCAGGAGCGAGCGCCGCACATCGGGATGTTCGATGATCAGGGACTGCCCCGCCCCCTTGTCCGCATTCGGGCCGCGGCCTTGGAGGCGCTCCCGCGCGTAGGCCAGCGCGGCCTGGTGGGCCGCCGAGGCGTTGCTCAGGCCCTGGACTCCGACCTCCCAGCGCGCGGCGTTCATCATCTGGAACATGTGGGCCAGCCCCTGCTCCTCCTGGCCCAGGAGGAAGCCCTGGCTGCCGCCGTTGGCGCCGAAGACGAGGCTGCAGGTGGGGGAGCCGTGGATGCCCAGCTTGTGCTCGATGCCCGCGCAGGTGACATCGTTGGGCCCACCCAGGGAGCCGTCCGGGTTCACCCGCACCTTGGGCACCACGAAGAGGCTGAGGCCCTTGGGCCCGGCGGGGGCGCCCGGGGTCCGCGCCAGCACCGCATGGATGATATTTGGCGTGAGGTCGTGGTTCCCGCTGGTGATGAAGATCTTCTCGCCGCTGACGAGGTAGGATCCGTCGTCCTGGCGCACGGCCTTGGTCGTGAGCGCGCCCAGGTCGCTGCCGGCGCCGGCCTCGGTGAGGCACATGGTCCCCGTCCACTCGCCGGAGTACATCCGTTCGCAGAAGGTGCCCTTGAGCTCGTCGCTGCCGAAGGTCTCGATCAGGTGGGCGGCCCCCCGGGTCAAGAGGATCTCCAGGCCCAGGGCCGTGTTGGCGCCCATGATGAACTCGCTGATGCCGGTGCCCACGGATTCGGGCAGCCCCATGCCGCCGAAGGCGGGATCCGCGGTCGGACTGATCCACCCCCCCGAGGCGAGGTCCCCATAGGCCTCGGCGAAGCCCTCGGGCAGCTGCACCTTGCCGTCCTCGAAGCGCGCGCCGACCCGGTCGCCCGCCTCGTTGCAGGCGGAGACGCTGCCCCGGGCCACCTTGAGGCACTCATCGAGCACCATGGCCAGCTGGTCCCGATCGACCTCCTCGTAGGGTCCGGCCTTCAGCACGGCGTCCAGATCGAGCCACTCGAAGAGGTTGAACCGGATATCGCGGTCATCGTCCAGGTACTTCATGGGACCTCCGGAGGACAGAAATGAAAGGGGGTCGGCGCCGGGGGGGCCGAGGGCCTGGGGCCCATCTTCGACCCTCGCGCCGATGCCGGTCCAGGCCTACCTCAGTTCAGGGAACTGCTCCTCCCGGAACTCCGTGGGGGAGTGCGTCTGCTCGGCGGCCCGCTTACGCAGCTCCACCCGCCGGATCTTGCCGGAGATGGTCTTCGGCAGCTCGCCGAATTCGAGGATCCGGATGCGCTTGTAGGGCGAGAGCCGTTCCCGGATGAACCGGAACAGGGCCAGGGCCGTCTCCCGGTTCGGCTCGAAGCCCGCCCGCAAGATGAGGTAGGCCTTGGGCACGGCCAGCCTCAGGGGGTCCGGGCTGGGCACCACCGCCGCCTCGGCGACGGATTCGTGCTCGATGAGGAAGGACTCCAGCTCGAAGGGGCTGATCCGGTAGTCGGAGCTCTTGAAGACGTCATCGGCCCGGCCGACGAAGAACAGGTAGCCGTCCTCGTCCCGGGTGGCCACGTCGCCGGTCCGGTAGAAGCCCTCGGCTTCGGCCTTTTGCATCTTGGCCGGGTCGTCCTTGTAGCCCGCCATCAGGCCCAGGGGCCGGGGGTTCAGCCGCAGCGAGATCTCGCCCTCCACGGCCTCGTGGCCGTCGAGATCCAGGAGCACGACGTCGTAGCCCGGCAGGGGCCGTCCCATGGAGCCGGCCTTCACCGGTTCCCCCGGCGGGTTGCCCACCTGGGCGGAGGTCTCCGTCTGACCGTAGCCGTCGCGGATGGTGAGGCCCCAGGCCTTTTGGACCTGACTGATGACCTCCGGATTCAGGGGTTCCCCGGCGCCCACCACTTCCCGCAGCTTGACCTTGTAGGCGGCCAGGTCCTCCTGGATGAACAGGCGCCAGACCGTCGGCGGGGCGCAAAGGGTGGTCACGCCCCTGTCGGCGATGACCTGCAGGGTGGCCGAGGCGCTGAAGCGCGCGGACCGGTAGACGAAGATGCAGGCCCCGGCATTCCAGGGCGCGAAAAAGCTGCTCCAGGCGTGCTTCGCCCAGCCGGGAGAGCTGATGTTGTAGTGGATGTCCCCTTCCCGCAGCCCCACCCAGTACATGGTGCTGAGGTGGCCCACGGGATAGGACTGGTGGGTGTGCAGCACCAGCTTGGGCTTCGCCGTGGTGCCGGAGGTGAAGTAGAGCAGCATGGGATCCGTGGCGCGGGTGCTGGCGTCCGGCACATAGGCCGTGGCCCCGCCGTAGAGCTCCGCCACGTCGTGCCAGCCGGCCACCTTGGCGCCGACGCTGATGCGGGTGAGGCTGGCATCCAGGCCTTCGAACTTGGCCGTCTGGGACGCATCCACCACCAGGTGCCTGACCCCCCCCCGCTCGATGCGGTCCTGGATGTCCGCCTGGGAAAGCAGCAGGGTCGAGGGCACCAGCACCGCCCCCAGCTTGATGCAGGCCAGCATCATCTCCCAGAGGGGCAGCACGTTGTCCAGCATGAGGAGCACGCCCTCGCCGCGCCTGACGCCCAGGGCCCGCAGGGAGTTGGCGACCTGGTTGCTGCGCAGGGAGAGCTCCTGGAAGCTGACCTTGGTCTCGCTCCCGTTCTCCTCGACGATCCAGAGGGCGGGGTTCTCGTTGCCGGCCGCATAGGCGTCGAAATGGTCGAGCGCCCAGTTGAAGGTCTCCAGCACAGGCCATTGGAACGCTTTCATGGCGCCAGCCCGGTCATTCCGGTGCTGGACCAGGAAATCCCTTGCGACGAGAAAAGCCTCGCGTCCGTTCATTTGGCCCCCTGCTTGGTCGAGTTGTCCTGCCAATTTAAAGGGCAATCGGTCCACCGTCCAGAACGAAGAGGGGTGGTGGTAGGGTGGTCGCATCCCCTGTGGAAGTGGACCCTGATGTTCAGCATCATTCCCGACGGCGCGCATTTCCGAGAGTTCACCCTGTTGAAGGATGGCCAGGGGATCCTCCTGCGCGTGGCCGTCCCCGAAGATGCCGACCGGGTCGAGGCTTTCATGAAGGGCCTCTCCCGGGAGACCTTGGCCCTGCGCTTCATGGGGGGCGTGTCCAGCGTCTCCCGGGCCTTTGTCGAGGCGCTTTGCGAAGAGAACCCCCGCCAGCGCGCCTGCCTGCTGGCCATCGAGGGAATGGAGGCCGACCAGCGGGTGGTGGGGCTGGGGAATTACGTGGGCCGGGGCGCGGGCATGGCCGAAGTGAGCTTCCTGGTGGCCGACGACCACCAGGGCCGGGGCATCAGCAGCCTGATCCTGGAACGCCTGGCGGGCCTGGCGGCCGGCGCCGGCTACGTGGGGTTCGAAGCGGACGTCCTCTATGAGAACGCGAAGATGACCAACGTCTTCCGGGACTCCGGATTTGAAACCCGGCGCGCCATGGAGGGGGGCATCATCCATGTGCAGTTCCCCCTGAGCCCCGCCCAGACCCAGCGCGAGCGGGCCGAGGTCCGGGAGCGGGTGGCCGCGACCAACTCCCTGCGGCCCCTCCTGAGGCCCGAAACGGTGGCCGTGGTGGGGGCCTCGCAGGATCCCTCCTCCCTGGGCAATGCCATCTTCCGCCACATCCTCCAGGGCCACTTCAAGGGCGTGGTCTACCCCGTCAACCTCCAGGCCCGGGCCGTCGAAGGGGTGCGCGCCTATCCCTCCCTGGCCTCGCTGCCGGAGCCCCCCGACCTGGTGATCCTGGCGGTCCCGGCGGCCAAGGTGCTCCCCCTGGCCGAAGAGGCCCTCGACCGGGGCGCGCGGGGATTGCTGGCCATCGCCGCGGGTTTCGCGGAGGCGGGGCCGGAGGGCGCCCGGCTCCAGGAAGAGCTGGTGCGCCTGGTGCGCAGCCGCGGCGCCCGGCTGGTGGGGCCCAACTGCCTGGGGCTCCTGAACACCCACGAGGCCGTGCAGCTGAACGCCAGCCTGGCCCAGGCCATGCCGCCC
>JARLGO010000049.1 GCA_031292655.1 Geothrix sp. | reverse complement strand
GGCCCCAGCCATTTCGCTCGCTGGACTCGATGTTGGGGCCGTAATGGGAGCCGGTGATGTCAGTGAGTGTCTGGAGGCCGAGGGGGCCAGTGTAGTTTTCGTAGGCGGGCCAGGACTCAGTGAGCATTTTCTGGACGGTGGCGACGACTTCGGGGTCGGTGCTGATGGTTTGGCGTGTCCACTCGTCGGCGATGCGGGCGGGGTTGAGGTTGGGGTCCCAGGCGAGGCGGCCGAAAGCGTAGAGGTTGGCGAGGGCGAGTGGGGAGGCGAGCCAGCGATCGCGGCCTATGCCGGCTACGCCGATCATGCCACCTTCACCCCACGGACCAAGACCTGTCCGTGGGGACCCCGGACCTCCCAGTGGCTGATGGAAGGATTTGCCTTCGAGGATTTCCTTGACGGGAGTGTACCGATTGTTGGCGTGGAGGTCGAAGTCGAGGACCTGCTTCCACATGGGGGCGAGGTAGACGAGATGGCGCTGCTGGCCGGTGTACTCCTGGGTAATCTGGAGTTCCATGGCTTGGGCGGTGTGTTCAAGGCCGGCGAAGAGGGGCGAAACGGGCTCGCGAACCTGGAAGTCGATGGGACCTTCCTTGGTTTGGACGATGACGTTGGGGGCGAACTTGCCGTCGAGGGGGTGGAAGATGTCGTATGCGGCGCGGGCGCGGTCGGCTTTGGGGTCGTGCCAGTCGAGGTGGTGGTTGTAGACGAAGGCGCGGTAGAGGACGATGCCGCCGTGGGGCGCGAGGGCCGAGGCGAGGGTGTTGGCTGCGTCGGCGGGGGTGCGGCCAAAGCTGGCGGGGCCGGGCTGGCCTTCGGAGTCAGCCTTGACGGTGAATCCGGCGAAATCGGGGATGAGGGTGTAAATCTCGCTGGCCTTAGCGGCCCACCAGGCTTTGACAGCGGGGTCGAGGGGGTCGTAGGTGCTGAGTCCGCCGATGGTTTGCGGGCTGGCGATGGCGACGGAGAGGGCGAGATGAACGCCCCAGGGGCGGAGCGCGTCGGCGATGCGGGCGATTTGCTTGAGGTGGGCCGAATCGATGAGCTGGGGGGCGGCATTGACGTTATTGATGTTGCAGCCGTTGATTCCGATGGAGGCCAGCAAGCGGCCGTATTCGGCGACCGGGGCGAGGTCGTCGCGGACGTTTCCGCTTTCAAAGAAGATGCTGCGGCCTGCGTAGCCGCGTTCGATGGTGCCGTCGGGGTTGTCCCACTCGTCGACCCAGCGGATTTGGAGGGCGGGGCTGGAGCGATATGGGTTTTCGTGGAGGTTTGGCTGTGGGCCGGTACTGGGAAAGCGAAGATAGTGGAACGTTCCGTAAAGGACGCCGGGCTGGGCGCCGCCGGCG
>JARLGO010000294.1 GCA_031292655.1 Geothrix sp. | reverse complement strand
GGGGCACATCCCTGGAGCGATCTCCGTGCCCCTGGCCGACCTGAAGCGCCGCATGGCCAGCCTCCCGAAGGACCGTGAGCTCGTCGCCTACTGCCGCGGCCCCTACTGTGTGCTGGCCGTGGAGGCGGTGGGACTGCTCCGCAGGGGCGGATTCAAAGCCATCCGCCTCGAGGAGGGCGTCCTGGACTGGCGGAGGCGGGGCTTCCCCGTGGCCGTGGGTCAGGATTTGGCTCCTCCCGCCCCCGCCAAGACGCCCCATCGAGCGTCCCATTCCCCAAAGGAGCCAGCACCATGAAGCTTGGAATCATCATCTACTCCACCGACGCCGAGACCGTCTGGAATGCCTTCCGGCTGGGCGTGTTCGCCTTGAAGGCGGGCGACACGGTGAACGTGTTCCTCCTGGCCAGCGGCGTGGAGTGCGAGTCCCTGGACACCGAATGGTTCTCGGTCACGGGCCAGATGCAGGACCTCGTCGACAGGGGCGGGAAGATCCTCGCCTGCGGCACCTGCCTGAAGCTCCGGAATTCCGAGGGCACGGAGCTGTGCCCCCTCTCGACCATGAAGGACCTCTACGAGCTGGTCCGCGATTCCGACCGGGTGGTCTCGTTCTGAACGACCGCCATTCGGAGGCTCGGAGAGGTCTCCCGCCGCGGCGAGGCGGTCTCTAGAACCCCACCCGCCCCAGGGGAAGCATCTGCGGCCCGGGATTTCCGCTGGACTGGGTCGCGGGCCGGGCGGGCGAGGTCCCGTCCGCAGCAGGCGCCATGAAGCCATGCTTCAGCCAGAACCGGTGCAGGTCCTCCCTGAACCAGACCTGGAATTCCTGGAAGGCCACCTGGCGCAGTTCCTCCCGGCTGTATTCGCCCACCACCTCCACCACGGCGGAGGCGGAATCCTCCGGCACCCGGAAGGCCTTCCAGGGCCGCGACCCGCCGTCGGTCCCCCCCAGGACCCGCGCCAGGAAGGCCGGGTCCCGCCCGGGCTGGGGCGTCTCTCCGGCCAGCAGGCCGGTGGCGAGGCAGAGGCAGAGCAGGGGGCGCATGGTTTTGAAATGATGCCATGCGGGGCGAGGTTCCCGCCGATGCGCCGGGGCTGATAGCTTGGACCCATGCCCATCGCCATCCTCGGACCCACCGCCTCCGGCAAATCCGCCGTGGCCGTCGTCGTGGCCCGGCGCCTCGGCGGCACCGTGGTCAACGGGGATCCCTACCAGGCGATCCAGGGCCTGGCCATCGGCACGGGACAGCCCGGGGAGGGCGAGCAGGGCGGGGTGCCTCACGTGGGCTACGGGGTCCTCCCCCTGTCGACGCGGCCCAATCCCATGGCCTTCGGCGCCTCGGTCCGGGGGTGGCTCTCGAACTGCCGCGAACCGGTGCTGGTGACCGGGTCAGGCCTCTACCTGCGGGGCATCTGGGGGCAGCTCAGCGACCTGCCCGAGGTGGCTCCCGCCCTGGTGGAGCGGGTGCGGCACTGGGGTGCCCGCCTGGGCACGCCCGTCCTCCACCGCTTCCTGGCCGCCGTGGATCCCGTCCGGAGCTCCGCCCTCCACGCCAACGACAGCGCCCGGGTGCAGCGGGCCCTGGCCCTGCACCTGGCCACGGGCGGGGCGCCTTCGGACCTGCTGCCCGGCCCCGGGACCGGCATCCCGGAGGGCTGGCGGGCACTGGTGGTCTCGCCCAGCCGTGAGCATCGGCGGCAGCGAGTGGCGGCGCGGGTGGCCGCGCAGGTGGGGGCCGGATGGCCAGACGAGGTGGCCCGGCTGCTGGCCGGCGGCCACGCGGACGATCTGTTGGCCCTTCGGCCCCTGGGCTACGGGGCCTGGGTGGCGGGGGGGGATCCCGGCACCGTGCAAGCCGCCGTGGTCCAGGAGACCCAGGCCTACGCCAAGCGCCAGGCCACCTGGTTCCGCCACCAGCTGCCCCAGGCACCGACCTGGGACCCGGATGCCGAACCCCTGGAGGCGGCCTTTCTACGGTTGGGAGTGCGATGACGCTAGAGACCTGGTATGAGGGGCGCACGTCGCTCGACTTGATGCGCGGCGGGGACTGGGCCTGGGTCGGCCTGCGATCCGGCGACGGCTTGAACCGGCTCCACAGCGACCTGCTGGCGGCCCTGGACCGCCTCTTCATCGAACTGCGCTGGTCCGCCGTGCGCCGGGTGGCCCTGAGCGGAGCGGGATGGATGTCGGGTCGCGGCCATCACTTCTGCGCGGGCGCGGACCTCCATGAAGTGGGGGCCCTGGATGCCGTGTCCGCGGAGCCCTTCGCCCGTTGGGGCCAGCGCGTCATGTCGCACCTGGCTTGGCCCGGGTGGCGCAGCCTCACCCTCATTTCCGGCGTCGCCATGGGCGGGGGCTGCGACCTGGCCCTCCATGGCCAGGAACGCTGGGCGGTGGCCGCCGATCCGGCCACGGGCAAGGGGGGGCTGCGGATCGCCCACCCCGCGGCGAAGCACGGCATCCTCACGGGCTTCGGCGGCACCGTCCGGTTGCCTGAAATCCTGGGGCACGGGGGCGCGGACCGCCTGTTCCGGGCTTTCGAAACCTGGGACGAAGGGGCGGCCCTGGAGGCGGGGGCGGTCCATCGGGTGGTGGATCCGGGCGGGGCGATGGGGGCCGTGCTGGACTGGCTGCAGCCTAGTGGTGCATCGCCGCGATGAAGGCCGGAATGGTAAGGGCGGCGGCGAGGCCACAGCAGCAGAGCAGGAAGACCGGCGTGAGCACGGCGCAGACGCCCCGCCAGGTGTCGGTCCGGTGCATGCGCGCGAGGCCCATGCCGATCACCACCAGGCCCGCCAGCTGGAGCAGGAACCCGAGGTAGGGGATGAGGCCGCCTAGCTGGATGAAGGCCGAGGCGTAGCCGTAGGCCCGGATGCTCTGTTCGGTGCCCACGCCCGGCCTGAGCCCGCCCCACATCCAAAGGAAGAAATGGTTGAAGGCGCCGCCGATGATCATGCCCAGGAAGCTGAAGAGGGGCATCAGCAGCACGATCGCCCCGAAGATCAGGGGCATGATGGCGGCGATGGCCCGGTGGTCGCCCTTCCCGACCTGATCCAGGGCGGCGAACATGATGCCCATGCCCAGGAAGAAGAAGACCAGGGCCATGACGAGGAAGACGGGGACCGACAGCAGCAGCAGGAAGCGCCAGGGCGCGCCCAGCCCCCGGGTGGCGGGCACGCGATCGAAGAGCTCCATGGGGTTGCGGAAGACCAGCTGGAACATGCCGCCCACCCGGGGCCAGAAGCCCGGGAAGGTCTCGCGGTCCTCGAAGGGAACGGGCCGAAGGGCCGCCGAGGGCGGGGGCGGAGGGTCCTGGATGGGCGGAGGGAACCTCGGCGGCTCGTCGAGCTGGATCGCCGGGGGAAGCGCCTCGTTGGGACCGGTGATGTCGCTCATGCTGGGCTCCGCGATGGGGCTACGCTACCACGCCTGGCCTTCATGGTTCCCGGAAGTCCCGGGGCCGCAGCCCCCGTTTCTCCAGCCTGGAAAGGAGGGTGGAAGGGGCCAGTTCCGCCAGGGCCGCGGCGCCATCCGCACCGGAGACCTTGCCTTGCGCGTGGCGCAGCAGGCGTTCGAGGTAGGCCCGTTCCTGGGCTTCCCAGGTCGGGGGCCGGCCGGCCCTTTCACCCCGGGCGGGCAGGGCGCCGGCCGGCAGCCGGAGCTCTCGGCCCGCCGAGAGGATGGCCGCGCGTTCGAGGACGTTGTGCAGTTCGCGCACGTTGCCCGGCCAGGCATAGGCCTCCAGCTGATCGAGCACCGATTCCGGCAGGTGGATGGGCGGCCGGCGGTTCTCCCGGGCGAAGCGGTCCAGGAAGCCCTCGGCCAGGGCCGCGATGTCGCCCGGCCGTTCGCGCAGGGGCGGCAGGTGGATGGGGAAGACGCAGAGCCGATAGAAGAGGTCCTCGCGGAAGCGCCCCTCGGCCACGGCGGCCTGGAGGTCGGCGTGGGTGGCGGTCACCAGGCGCACGTCCACCTTCCGGGACTTCTCGCTGCCGAGGGGATCGATCTCCTTCTCCTGGATGGCCCGCAGCAGCTTGGGCTGGAGGTCCAGGGGCAGGTCGCCGATCTCGTCGAGAAACAGGGTGCCGCCGTCCGCCAGTTCGAACCGCCCCTTCCGGGCCGATGCCGCGCCGCTGAAGGCGCCCTTCACGTGGCCAAAGAGCTCGGATTCGATGAGGGAGGCCGGCAGGGCGCTGCAGTTCACCTTGATGAAGGGCTTATCGCGGCGCGGCGAGAGGTGGTGCAGGGTCTGGGCCACCTTCTCCTTGCCGGTGCCGGTCTCTCCGGTGATGAGGACCGTCGCCACCGTCGGGGCCACCTGCCGGAGCTGGTCGAGGATGCCGCGCATGGCGGGGCTCTCGGCGCGAAGGGGCTCCTGCAGCACGTCCCGGCGCTGGACCTCGCGGAAGTAGCTGACCTCCTCCGCGAGGTGCCGTTCCCGTTCCGCCAGGCGCGTCAGATGTTCGGCCTGCTTGAGGCCCAGGGCCAGCAGCGAAGCGAAGACGCCCACGTGGTGCAGGACGCTCTCCGGGTATTGGCGGCACACCATGGCATCGAGCGTCATGAGCCCGAAGGTCTCGCCCTTGCTGCGGAGTGGCGCCACCAGGCAGCTGTGGCCGTGGGGCATGTCGAGGAGGCCGTGGAAGGTGTCCTCCCCCGGGTCGTCCTCTTCAAACGTGGCGGGCCGGGAACGGGCCTTCAGGGCGTTCTGCAGGCGCAGGTTGCCGCGCACGGGGATGAGGGCCTCGGACAGCTGGGGGGTGGCCAAAGGACCCACGGCATGGGCCACCCGGAGGCCATCCCCTTCCCGCAGCAGCACCGTGGCGAGATCGTAGGGCACGAGCTGCCCCAGCCGTTCGAAGGCGTGGGCCACCATGCGCTCGGGATCCTCGCCCAGGGTGAGCAGGGCCCCGGCCTCCTCCACCAGGCGCGCGCCCGTCAGTGCGGCGTCGAGATCCGGAATGGGCACGGCCACCTCCGACCTGATTCTCGGTATTTCGAGAGAGAGGTCAAGCGGAAGTCGGGACGTCGTCCACGCTCAGATCCTTTCCTCGCGCTGCTGAAAGGTATACTCAGGGACCTTCCCTCGAAAGACGCGCTTGAGCCCTGACGCCACCCACTTCGGTTCCTACCGATTGCTCTCCCGGCTCGGGGAGGGGGCCATGGGCGAGGTCTGGAGGGCCCTGGACCTGCGGCTGGAGCGCGAGGTGGCGCTCAAGATCCTGAAGGATGCGGACGACCTCCGCAGGAAGGCCCTCCTCGGCGAGGCCAAGCTGGCCTGCCAGCTGAACCACCCCAACATCGCCCATATCTACGACGCCGGGGAGGTGGACGGCATCCCCTTCATCGCCATGGAGCTGGTGGAGGGCCGCACCCTCCGGGCCCTGGTGGGCCGGCCCATGGAGGGCGACGCCCTGCAGGACCTGGCCCGTCAGGCGGCCGCGGCGCTCTCCCACGCGCATCAGAAGGGCATCGTTCATCG
Source organism: Geothrix sp. (assembly GCA_031292655.1). Lineage (GTDB taxonomy): Bacteria > Acidobacteriota > Holophagae > Holophagales > Holophagaceae > Geothrix. The sequence goes on along the minus strand of JARLGO010000294.1, from coordinate 7,835 downwards.
CGATATCAAGCCGGAGAACCTGCTGCTGACCGGCGAGGGCCAGTTGAAGATCCTGGACTTCGGCATCGCGCGCCGGGGCGCCGGGGGGCCCGACCTGGGGCCGGTGTCCCACCATGTGACCCTCGTGGAGCGGACGGCGCCGGGCTACAGCCAGGGCACGCCCGCCTATATGAGCCCGGAGCAGGCCAATGGCCAGGCCCTCACCGGCCAGTCCGACCAGTTCAGCCTCGGCGTGGTGCTCTACGAGCTGGCCACGGCGGTGCATCCCTTCCTCCGCGCCAACCTGGTGGACACGCTCTATGCCGTGACCCGGGAGGAGCCGCGGCCCCTGTCCGAGCTCCGTCCGGACCTGCCGCGCACCCTCCAGGACGCCATCCACCGCCTGATGGCGAAGGCTCCGAGGGACCGCTTTCCGAACCTCCAGGCGCTCGCGATCGGGCTGGCCGACAACACGGTCACGGGTGCGGTGCCGCACTCGGGTCGAGGGGCCCCGCTGTTCGGGAAGCGGTATTCCCGCTGGATCCTGAGCGCCGCCGTCGCCCTGCTGGCCGGGGGGGCCGTGGCCGGCGCGTGGCTGGTGCATCGCGCCTACGGGACCGGCCTTGGCGAGGCCCGGCGGGCCTCGCGGGAGGACTTTGCCAAGGGCCGGCGGGTGGTCGCGATCCTGCCCCTGGAGCAGATGCAGCCGGATGCGGAACATGCCTGGCTGAGCAACAGCTTTGCCGATGCCCTGGCCTTCGGGCTGGTGCGGCGGGAGGACCTGGCGGTGGTCGACCGGCTGCGCGTGGTGGAGGTCATGCACGAGCTGGGGGACACGCCGGGCCGCGCCCCGAGGGCCGTGGGAGAACTGGGCCGCCAGCTCAAGGCGGAGTGGCTGGTGCTTGGGAGCTACCAGGTCGTGGGCGGCCAGCTCCGGATGGGCGTCCGGGTCCTCGACGCGGTGCGGGGCGCCACGCTGCACCAGTTCCAGCTGGACCGGCCCGTGGCGGATCTCCTGAAGCTGGAGGACGAGCTGCAGCAGCGCCTCCCCCAGGAGATGGGGCTCGGCAGCGATCCTGGGGTGCCGCGATCCCAGGCCAAGCTGCCGAGGACCCGCGAGCTCTACACCAAGGCGCTCCAGGTCATCACCGATGGCAACCAGGATTCCGTGCGGCTGGCGAACACCCTGCTCGCCTCGGCCATCGACCTCGAGCCCGATTACGCCCCGGCCCGGGCGGAGTATGCCTGGACCCTGGCGGAGCTGGGGGCCACCACGGCGCTGGGGCAGGGCCGGTATGACGAGGCGCAGGTGCTGTTCCGGCAGGGGAAGGCCGCCGCGGAAAAGGCCATCTCGCTGGATCCGAGCGCCTCCCAGGCCTACCGGGCGCTGGCTTCCATCCTCCTCAGGATGGGCGACATGGAGGGCTCCAGCCAGGCGGCGCTGCAGGCTGTGCGGCTCGATCCGGCCGACCACAAGGCCTACGATGTGCTGGCCGATGTCTTCGCCGGGCTGGAAGGGGAGGACAACCACCAGGCGGCCCGCCGCTACTTCGAGAAGTCCCTCAGCCTGTTCCCAGAAGGGTGGCAGGCCCACCATCGCTTCGGCGTGCTCCTGCAGAACGAGGGGGAACTCCCGGCGGCGCTGGAGCACGCGGACCGGGCGATCGCCCTCTGTCCGGCCGCCGAGTACGCCTACGTCACCGCCGCCGATGCCCTGCTCTGGATGGGGCGCAGCCTGGAGGCGGAAGTCCGCCTGCGGGCCGGGCTCCGGGAGATCCCCGGTTCCAACGTGCTCCGCAGCCTCATGGCCTACACGGCCTGGGACAGGAACGACCGGGCTTCCGCGGAACGGTACCTCAAGGAACTCGAAGGCGCGTGGCCCCCGGACCATTCGAATGCCGTCCTTCTGGCGGGGGTGAAGCAGGCCGTGGCCGGGGACGGGGCGGGCGCCAGGGCCCGCTTCGAGGCCTACCGCCAGAAGCTGGCCGAGGCGGACCTGTCCCAGAAAAAGCACAATGAGCGCCGGGTGGTCTCGGTGAACCTCTACTTCATGGCGCGCATGCTGGCGCGGCAGGGGGACCGCCCGGGGGCCCTGTCCATGGTGGAACTGGCCGAGAGGTTCCACCCCGGCAAGCTCCGGGTGGCCCAGCAGGACCCCGTGTTCCATCAGTCCTAGCTGGTTCTCGCCTCGGCCACCAGGTGCTCGATGCGCAGCCGGACCTCCTCCATGAGGGCGTGGCGGTCCGGGTGCTCGGAGGGGAGCACGGGCTCCCCCACGAGGACGGTGTAGGGCCCGGTGCGGAGCCTCAGGCTTCCGGACGGCAACACCCGGAACCCCCCCACGGTGGCCATGGGGACGATGGGCACATCGGCGTCCTGGGCCAGGGCGAACCCGCCCTTCTTGAAGGGGAGCATCTGGCCGGTCCGGCTGCGGGTGCCCTCGGGGAAGATGACCACGTTCTTGCCGCCCCGGATCTGCTGGGCCGCATCGTGGATGCTGCGGAAGGCGCGCTCCCGGTCGCTGCGGTCGATGAAGATCACGCCCGCGGCCCAGGCGGCCCAGCCGATGAAGGGCACATACTGGAGCTCCTTCTTGGCGATGTAGACGGCGGGCACGGGCAGGGCGGCGATCAGGACGGGGGGGTCCAGCTGGCTCTCGTGGTTCGACATGAAGATGACGGACTGGCGGCCTTCGCGGATGGCCTCCGGCAACCGCTCCCAACCCCGCAGCGCGAACGGGATGTGGCAGAACCAGGCCATGCCGCGGGCGAACCAGGGCCCGATGCCATAGAAGGCCCGGCGCCGGCCCACGAAGGGGATGGCCAGCAGGATCCCGAACACGATCACGGGCACGGAGGCCAGGGCCCAGACCGCCATCACAATCCCGCCGAATCCACTGTCCCGCCAGTTGGCCACGTCGCCGCTCCGTGCTATCTAAGCTATCAGTTGTGGAGGTCTTCCGTGGGCATCACCGAGCAGATCCTGGCCGATCACGCCCTGCGCAAGGACAGGGACGGCATCTCCTGGTTCACGGCCGAGGACCTGAAGCGGCTGGGCATCCAGGACCGCCTGTTCACCGTCATGCAGACCGTCCAGCACACGCTGCGGCTCAGGAAAGCCCATCAGGTGGTGGAAAGCGAGGGCTTCACCGATCGCTGGAGCCTCCAGGACGCGCACTGACGCTGCCCATCTAGGGCACGGGGTCCGGGCCTCCCTCCGTGAGGGGCGAGCAGCGCAGCAGGCGCCAGGTGGTGAGCAGGCCCCCGCGCAGGGTGCCGTATTTCTGGATGCACCCCAGCCCGTACTGGCTGCAGGTGGGCGTGAACTTGCACTGAGTGGGCAGGTGGCCCGACAGGGTCGCCTGGTAGATCCGGATGGTTCCTCGGCAGATCCAGGCGCTGGGCTGGAAGCGCACCGGCAGGAAGGCCTCCGCGATGAGGAAGAGCCCGAGGGCCGCGAGGGGGTGCGCCTGCAGCCAATCCACGGACCTAGGCCTTGGCCGCGTCACTTTCGGCCTTCACCTTCCGGGCCTCTTCGAGGAAGGCGGGAACCAGGTCCTCCTCCTTCACCTTCCGGATGAGCTCGCCTTTCCGGTAGATGAGGCCCTCGCCGGCCCCGCCCGCCACGCCCAGGTCCGCGTCCTTGGCCTCGCCGGGGCCGTTCACCACGCAGCCCATGACGGCGTAGGTGATGTTCTCGTGGTTGATCTGCTTGAGGCCTTCCTCGATCTCGTGGGCCACGCGGTTGAGGTCGATCTGCACCCGGCCGCAGCTGGGGCAGCTCACCATGCGGAAGCCGCCGGTGCGCAGGGCCAGGGAGCGCAGCAGCTCGTGGCCCACGCGGCACTCGTCCTCGCCCTCCCCCGTCAGGGACACCCGGATGGTGTCGCCCAGGCCCTCCGCCAGGAGGATGCCCATGCCCACGCTCGAGCGGATGGTGCCGCCGAAGGGCGTTCCGGCTTCGGTGATGCCCAGGTGGAAGGGGTAGTCCACCTGCTTGGCCAGGAGGCGGTAGGCCTGGACCGTGCGGATCACGTCGCTGGCCTTCAGGCTGATCTTGATGTCGCGGAAGCCCTCGCGCTCCAGCACGTCGATGTGGCGCAGGGCACTGGCCACCATGGCCTCGGGCGTGGCGGTCCCGAATTTCTCCAGCAGGTCCTTCTCGAGGCTGCCGCCATTGACGCCGATGCGGATGGGGATGCCCAGGGTGCCGGCCTTGTCCACCACGGCCTTCACGCGGTCCTGGCCGCCGATATTGCCTGGATTGATGCGCAGGCACGCCGCGCCGCCGTCCGCCGCCACCAGGGCCAGGCGGTAGTCGAAGTGGATGTCGGCCACCACGGGGATGGGGCTGCGGTCGCAGATCTCGTGGAAGACCTCGCCCGCCTTCTTGGTGGGCACGCTCACCCGGACGATCTCGCAGCCGGCGTTGGCGTAGGCGTAGATCTGCTTGACCGTGGCCTCCACGTCCCGCGAGTCCGTCTTCGTCATGCTCTGGACCGAAATGGGTGCATCCCCCCCCACGGTCACCGCGCCCACCTGGATCGGGCGGGTGCGACGGCGGGGGGCGAGGGGCTGGGGTTCCTGCTCGGACATGGGGCCTCGATCAAGGCTTCCAGTGTATCCCTGTCGAGACTTCCAAGTACGGAGAAGCGCGGCCCGGGGGCCGCGCTTGAAGGGGGAACGGGTTCCGGCTACTGCTTCATGGCGAGGGTGGCCTGCATGAGCTGGTCCGTGGTGGTGATGATCTTCGAATTGGCCTCGTAGCCCCGCTGGTTGAGGATCATGTTGGTGAATTCGGTGGCCACGTCCACGTTGGAGAGTTCCAGGTTGGAACCGAGAATGCCGCCCCGTCCCCCCTGGTTGGGGATGCCGATGGAGGGGGAGCCCGAGGCCAGGCTCTGGGTCCAGGCGTTGTTTCCGGCCTGGATGAGGCCATTCACGTTGTTGAAGGTGGAGAGGGCCACCTGGGCGAGCTTCTGGATCTGGCCATTGGTGAAGGTGCCGCTGATGATACCGCTCTGGTCCACGGCCAGGCTCGACAGGGTGCCCGCGGCATAGCCATCCTGGGCTGTGCTGCTGGTGGCGCTGGGGGCGGCGTACTGGGTGATGTTCCCTTGGCCATTCGCCTGCACCATGGCCACTTGGATGGTACTGGCCGCGGCGCCATTGCCCCAGGTGATGCCCAAATCGGTGGAGGCATTGGCCGCCGTTGTTGCGGCTGTCGTGGGCGGGGTCGGAAGGGCGTTGCCATTTACGGACTGGATCGAACCGTCGGTGTTGAAGACGATCGTCCCGGGATTGGCCGCCGAACTCCCCTTCCCCGTGATGGTGGCCCCGGAGGGGCCCCCCGTGACCACATAGTTCCAGGAGTTGGGGTTGGTGCCGTTATTGGTGTAGGTCACCACGAGGCTTTGGGCGTTTCCCAGGCTGTCGTAGACCTGGATGGGGGAGGCCAGGATGGCGCCGGCGCTCGAGGAGCTGTCGAGGTTCACCCCGGGGGTGATGGTCGTCGTGGCGGAGGCGGGGGAGGTGATGCCCGAGGCGATCTGAATGGGGGCGGCGGCGGCCGCTAGCACTCCCGTGACCGGGTTGATGGCGTAGCCCAGGACATTTGAGCCATCGCTGGCCACCAGGTAGCCGTTGCTGTTCTGGCTGAAGCTCCCGTCCCGGGTGTAGACCTGCTGTCCCGAGGCGGTCTGCAGGGTGAAGAACCCGTTGCCCTGGATGGCCATGTCGAGGGCGCTGCTGGCCGACTGGAAGGAGGACTGGGAGAAGTTCTGGCTCACGCCGTTCACCTGGGTGCCCAGGCCGAACTGCATGGGGTCGCCGTTCCCGGCAATGGACACGCCCGAGATGGTCGAGCTGAAGATGTCGCTGAAGGAGGTGCTGGACCCCTTGAACCCCACCGTGTTGATGTTCGAAAGGTTGTTGCCCACCACGTTCAGGGCGTTGGCGTTGGAGGCGAGTCCGGAAAGGCCGGAGTAGAAGGCTGAATAGAGGCTCATGGCAGCTCCTTGGAGGAATCAGGCGTCGATTTCGATGACATTGGAGAGGCTGTAGGTATGGCTTCCCGAGAAGATGGACACCGCACCGTTCTGGAAGCCCACGCCGGTCACCGTCACACCCATGCTGGTGGTGTTGGCGACGGCCGCACCATTGGCGTCCGTGGCGCTCACACTCACGTTGTAGGTGCCGTCGGGCAGCTGATTGCCGTTGGCGTCCTTCCCGTTCCAGGTGAGCGTGTTCGACCCGGCCTTCAGGTTCCCCTCGGGCAGGGTGGCCACGACCTGGCCGCTGGCGTTCGACACCTTCAGGGTCACGTCGGCCGCGGCGTTCAGGTTGACGTTCAGGCTGGCGGTGCCGGAACTCAGGTTGAACTGCGAACCGCTGACTTGCGCGGTGGCCCCGATCATGCCGGTGGACTGGGCCTGGAACAGGCCTGACATCTGGCCCTGCAACCCGGTCAGCAGCGTGTTGGTGTCCTGGGCCTGCTGCAGGCTGGAGAAGCTCGTCAGCTGCTGGATCATGGCGGTCGGATCCTGCGCGGAGGCGGAGGTGGGGTCCTGGTTCTGCAGCTGGGTCACGAGCAGCTGAAGGAAGCTGTTGGAGTCCAGGGAGCTCAGTGCATTGGTCGAGGTGGTCGTGGCGCCGCTGCTGGTGGTCGCCGTGGTGGGGGTGCTGCTGATCATGCCGGTCTGCATGGGGACCTCCTGGAAGGGGGTGAAACAGGAAATGTGCCGATTAGACGTAGAGCTCGACGTGGTGCGAGTTCAGGATGCTGGGGGAGGGGGCTGCGGGTGCTTCTTGCCGGGCGGGAGCCACCTCCGGGAAAGACGGCTCCCGGAGAGGGGACGCGGTGGGTGCCTCCTGGAACGGCTGCTGGCCCTGCTGGAGATCAAAACTGCCCAGTTGGAGTCCCTGCTCCTTCAGGGCCATCTCCAGGTGGGGACGCCCTTCCTGCACGGCCTGCACGGAGCCAGGTTCGCTGATCCACATCCGGGCGTGCACTTCGCTGCCCTCCACCTTCAAATGGATGGTCACCTGGCCCAGGGAATCGGGATGGAGCTGCAGCTGCGCTTCCTGGGCCCCGCCCTTCAGCATCCAGCGCAGGCCGCCTTCCACTTGGAGCACCGGGGCCGAGGGCTGGGCCGTGGGTGCCTGGGGCGTCGCCGGAGGGGACACCGTGAGGGGTTCTCCGGGGCGGGGGAGGAGGCCCGTGGCCACCAGGGCGGATCCATCCGGCCCATGGGCCGCCGGCGTCGGGGTCTGGATGGTCGATCTCGCGGCCAGGACCTCCAGGGTGGGCAGGGCGGCCTCGGGGTTGGCGGAAGGCAGGGGGGGGCCGGACTTGTCTTCTCCCAGGGAGCCGGTCGACCCGGGTCCGGCGGGCAGGGGGTCCGTCTGGGCCTCCACTCGCTGCAGGGACAGGGCCTGGGCATCGGCGGTCTGCATGCTCTTGACCACGGGCGGGGCGTTGGTGGCCGTCGTATCGGAGGAGAGGCCACCGCCCCCCGGCTTGGGCCCGGTCCTCACCTGGGAGGCCAGCTCGGCAATGGCTGCCTGGCCCAAGGCTTGGGCCTTGGGCTGGAGCGGGTCGCCTTGGGGCGCGGGCTGAGGGCTGTTCTGGGATGCGGGCTGAGGGCTGTTCTGGGATGCGAGCTGGGGGCTGTTCGGGGACGCGGGCTGAGGGTCGGGGGGGGGCGTGGCCCCGGCCTGGATCTGGAGGCTGCCGGGATCCGAAGCGCCTCTGGAGGTCGCGCCACCCTCCCCCACTGGGGGCAGGGCCTGCGGCTGGACCGGGATGGCGGGCGTGCTCGAGGGGGTCGTGGGCAGGGCTCCGGCGATGGGTGCATT
>JARLGO010000293.1 GCA_031292655.1 Geothrix sp. | reverse complement strand
CACGCTGGCCTTCTTCTTGGCCACCTCTTCGGGCGTGCCCACGGCAATGATGCGGCCGCCCTCGCCGCCGCCCTCGGGGCCCAGGTCGATGATCCAGTCGGCGGTCTTGATGACGTCCAGGTTGTGCTCGATGACGATGAGCGTGTTGCCGGTCTCCACCAGCCGGTTGACCACCTCCAGCAGCTTCTGGATGTCCTTCAGGTGCAGGCCCGTGGTCGGCTCGTCCAGGATGTAGACCGTGCGCCCCGTGGCCCGCTTGCTCAGTTCCTTCCCCAGCTTCACCCGCTGGGCCTCGCCGCCGGACAGGGTGGTGGCGCTCTGCCCCAGGCGGATGTAGCCCAGACCCACGTCTTGAAGGGTCTGCAGCTTGTTGGCCAGCACGGGGATGGGCGCAAACAGACCCAGGGCCTCCTCCACGGTCATGTTCAGCACGTCGGAGATGCTGTGGCCCTTGTAGTGGATCTCCAGGGTCTCCCGGTTGTAGCGCTTGCCCTTGCACTGCTCGCAGGTGACGTAGACATCCGGGAGGAAGTGCATCTCGATCTTGAGGACCCCGTCGCCCTCGCACTTCTCGCAGCGGCCGCCCTTCACGTTGAAGCTGTAGCGACCCGGCGCATAGCCCCGGGCCTTGCTTTCGGGCAGCTGGGCGAAGAGCTCGCGCAGGGGCGTGAAGAGCCCCGTGTAGGTGGCGGGATTGCTGCGGGGGGTGCGGCCGATGGGGGCCTGGTCGATGTCGATGACCTTGTCCACGGCCTCGAGGCCCTTGATGGCCTTGTGCCTGCCGACGAGGTGGGCGCCCTGGTGCAGCTGGTTGGCCAGGGCCTTGTAGAGGATCTCGTTCACCAGGGTGCTCTTGCCCGAGCCGCTCACGCCGGTCACGCAGGTGAAGAGGCCGATGGGGAAGTCCGCATCCACCTTCTTCAGGTTGTTCTCCTCGGCCCCGAGGATGGAGAGCTGGCCGCGCTTCGCCTTGCGGCGGGTCCTGGGCACCGGGATGGCGTCCCGGCCCGACAGGAAATCGCCCGTGATGGAACCGGGCGTGCGGCCGATCTCGTCCGGCGTGCCCTGGGCCACCACCCAGCCGCCGTGCTCGCCCGCGCCGGGGCCCATGTCCACCACGTGGTCCGCCGCCAGGATGGTCTCCAGGTCGTGCTCCACCACAAGCACCGTGTTGCCCAGGTCGCGCATCTCCTGGAGGGTGCGGATCAGCTGCAGGTTGTCCCGCTGGTGGAGGCCGATGCTGGGCTCGTCGAGCACGTAGAGCACGCCCTGGAGCTTGCTGCCGATCTGCGTGGCGAGACGGATGCGCTGGCCCTCGCCCCCGGACAGGGTGGCCGCGCTGCGGTCCAAGGTGAGATACCCGAGGCCGACGTCATTGAGAAACCCCAGGCGCTCGCGGATCTCCTTCAGCACCTTTTCGGCGATGACCGCGTCCTTGCCCTGCAGGGCGAGGTCGGCGAACCAGCGCCGGGCCTCCCGGACGCTCTGGGCCACCACGTCGGCGATATGCAGGCCGCCCACGAACACCGCCAGGATCTCGGGTTTCAGGCGCCGGCCCCCGCAGGCCTCGCAGGGGATGACCCGCATGGATTCCTCCAGCTCCGCCTGGATCTCCTCGCTGGTGGTCTCCCGGTAGCGGCGCTCGAGGTTGCCGATGATCCCCTCGAAGTGATGGACGAAATCGTAGCGGTTGCGCTTGCTTTCGTAGGTGAAGCGCATCTCCTTCTCGGTGCCGTGCAGCAGCAGGCGGCGGGTGTCGGCGGGGAGCTTCTTCCAGGGCGTGTCCAGGCTGAACTTCGCCTTGCGGGCCAGCTGGTCCAGCAGCTGGGAGCGCCAGCCGTCTTCGGACACGCTCTTCCAGCCACTGGCCTGGATGGCGCCCTCGTTGATGGAGAGGGCCGGGTTCGGGATGATGAGCTCTTCGGCGAACTGGCGCTTGAACCCCAGGCCGTCGCAGGTGGGGCAGGCGCCATAGGGGCTGTTGAAGGAGAAGGAGCGCGGCTCCAGCTCCGGCAGCCCCAGGCCGAACTTCGCGCACTTCGGGTTGTTGCAGGCCAGCTTGCTGGAAAACAACTGCTCGCTTCCATCTAGGTCCACCAGCGCGCTGCCCTCGGCCAGGTTGCAGGCGATCTCCAGGCTGTCCGCCAACCTGGACTGGATGGCGGGGCTCACCTTCAGGCGGTCGATGACCACCTCCAGCGTGTGTTTCTTCTGCTTGTCCAGGTCGGGGATGCCGTCGGTGAGGTCGAGCATCTGCCCGTTCACCCGGGCCCGGATGTAGCCGCGCTTCATGAGGTCCTGGAGCAGCTTCTTGTACTCGCCCTTGCGGCCCCGCACCACGGGGGCCAGGATCTGCAGCTTGGCGCCCTCGGGTTGGGTGAGGATCTGGTCGGCCATCTCCTGGATGGTCTGGCTGGCGATGGGGTTGCCGCAGGCCACGCAGGTGGGCTTGCCGGTGCGGGCGAAGAGCAGGCGGAGGTAGTCGTAGATCTCCGTCACGGTGGCCACCGTGGAGCGGGGGTTCTTGCTGGTGGTCTTCTGCTCGATGGAGATGGCCGGGGACAGCCCCTCGATGCTGTCCACATCGGGCTTTTCCATCTGGTCGAGGAACTGGCGAGCATAGGCCGACAGGCTCTCCACGTAGCGGCGCTGGCCCTCCGCGTAGAGCGTGTCGAAGGCCAGGCTGGACTTGCCCGAGCCCGACAGCCCCGTGATCACCACCAGCTGGTTGCGCGGCAGCGAGAGGTCCAGGTTCTTGAGGTTGTGCTCCCTCGCCCCTTTGATGTGGATATGTTCCATAGATCTCCAGCTTACGCCAAATTTTCGCCTTTGCCAAAAGCGTCTAGAATCATCTGATGCATCCAGCCGAACTGGCGATCCTGCTCCATCGCGCCCTCGAGGTCCGGCTGGCGCGCCTGCAGGAGCTGCTGGACAAGGACCACTGGGCCGATGACGCGGAACAGCTCCACCAGGTGCGCGTGGCGGCCCGCCGCCTCGGCGCCGTCCTCGATCTGGTGGACGCGGAGGTCTACCCGGGACACAAGGGCCAGCGACGCGCCTTGAAGCGCCTGGTCGACATCCTGGGCCTGCCCCGGGAACTGGATGTCCACGCCGGACATTTGGCGGTCCACCACCGCGAGGCCCGCACCCCCGCCCAGGCCGCCGTCCTCGAGCACCTGCTGGAACACGTGGACCGGGGCCGCGCCAAGGCCCGCCGGACCATGGAAAAGGACCTCGCACGGTTGAAGTTGCCGGACCTCGGACGGCTGCTGGAAGTCCCCACCCTCCAACACCCCTTCCAGGCCGTCTCCCTGCAGGAGGCGGCCTGGGCCTGCCTGGAGCCCCGCGCCGCCGCCGCGCTCGGCGACCTGGCCATCCTTGCGGCTCAGGAGGACGCGACCGCCCTGCACAGGGCCCGCGTGAAGATCAAGAAGCTGCGGTACGCCATCGAGGCCCTGGAGAGCGCCTTCGCCGAGCCGCCAGAACCGGTCTTGAAGGCCCTGCGGGACCTCCAGACGGTGCTTGGTGACCATCACGACCGGGCCGCCCTGGAGGCCCTGCTTTGGGAGCTGGAGGCCCAGCTCCGCCTCCGGGGCCGGGCGGCCCTTTGCGGGGGCGTGCTGGAGCTCCTGGGCGAGGTGGCCGAATCCCGGCGCGCGACCTTCGAGCGCTTCGCCGCCCTGGCCCAGGGCCAGGATCCCACCGCCTTTGCCCGTACGGTGCGGCCGGCCCTGGGGCTCTCCCCGGCCGAGGGATTCCGGGCATGAGCTTCTGGCGATTCCGGATCCGTCCCCTGACCTGGCTGCGGAGCCTGCACGCCAAGCTCTTCATGCTGCTGGGCCTGGTGACCAGCGTGCTCACCCTGGCCGTGGCCTACAACATCATCCGCAACAGCCGCCGGGAGCTGGAAAACTACTCGCGCAGGCTGACCATCGAGACCGCCGTCACGGTGGAAACGGACGTGGTGGAGCGGGATCCCACCTTCAAGAACCCCGACAAGCTGGACCAGCTGCTGGAAAGCATCGCCGGACCCGACCGCAGCATCTTCCAGATCGATGTGTTCAAGCGGGTGGGGCGGGGCTCGGAGGTCGAGCTGGTCCGGTCCTCCGGGGATGAATCCCTCGTCGAGTGGGGTCCGGAAATCGGGTCCTACCTCTCCCTGCCGGGCCCCCAAGCCGAGCTGGTGGACCTCGAACCGGTTGGACACGCTTGGAAGGTCTACCTGCCCATCCGCACCCACAGGGCCGGGCAGCCCCCCATCGGCCTCATTCGCGCCTACTGCGACCTGGAGCGCTGGGAGGTCGTCTGGAACAACAACCTGAAGCGCACCCTGCGGACGCTCCCGGGCGTCCTGCTGGGGGAGTTCATCCTGCTCTGGCTCATCCTCCGCGTGCTCATCAGCGATCCCATCGAGGCCATGGTGATCGCCATGCAAAAGCTGGAGCGGGGCGAGGCCACCGTCCGCGTGCCCGTGCGCCGCAGCGACGAGCTGGGCCTCATCGCGGCCCGCTTCAACGACATGGCCATCGAGCTCCAGCGGGCCGATGAGGAGCGTGAAACCCTCATCCACGAGATCCGCGGCCTCAACGCCAACCTGCAGGGCCGCATCGACGCCGCCCTGTCCGAGCTCCAGGCCAAGAACAATGAACTGGCCGCCCTGGTGGAACGCAATGCCCTGCTGCGGGAAGAGCTGAGCGCCCAGGAGCGGCTGGCCGTGGCCGGCCAGCTGACGGCCACCTTCGCCCACGAGGTGGGGACCCCCCTGAACCTCATGACCGGACACCTCCAGCTGCTGGATGCCCAGAAGGACCTGCCGGAAAAGACCCGGGAGCGCCTGCAGGTCATCCGCGCCCAGATCCAGCGGGTGGGCGACATCGTCCGCCGCCTGCTGGACCTCACCCGCCGCCCCCAGCTGCTCAAGCAGGCCCAGCCCTTCGCGGACTTGCTGGCGGATCTGGAGCAGCTCTGGACGCCCACCCTGGCCGCCCACGGCGTCACCGTGGAGGCCAAGGCGCCGCCGGACTGCCACCTGAACGTGGATCGGAAGCAGATGGAGCAGCTCTTCCTCAACCTCATGAACAACGCCCTGGATGCCATGCCTTCCGGCGGCACCGTGCGCCTGACGGCCCAGCCCTCGGAGGACAGCACGCCCGAGGGCCCGTGGTGGGAGTTGCGCTTCCAGGATTCCGGGCAGGGCATTCCCGGCGAACTGCTGGGTCAGGTCTTCCGCCCCATGTTCACCACCAAGCCCGAAGGCAAGGGGACGGGCCTGGGGCTCAGCATCTGCCGGGAGATCGTGCGGAGCCACGGGGGCGAGATCCGCATTGAAAGCGCGGAAGGTCAGGGCACCTGCGTGATCTTCACCCTGCCGGGAGCGGTGCCGGTCTAGGGGCTGGCGTCGGGGGCCCCCTCAGATCTCCACGACCTCGACGTCCCCCAGCGCCTCTTCGAGGAAGCGGCTTCCCACTTCCTTGAGGCGGCTGCTGGCATCGGTCAGCTGGACCCGGAGCCCCCCCCGGGCGCTGGCGGTGCGGTAGCCCAGGCTGCCCTGCAGCAGGCGGTCCACGGCCTTGGCGGTCACGCGGCCGCTGTCGATCCACAAGGTCCCGGGGCGGCTGCGCTCCAGGCCCGTCATGAGGGTCGGGTAGTGCGTGCAGCCCAGCACCACCGTCTTCACCTCGAAGGGCAGCTGATTCAGGTAGCGGCGACAGATGGTGTCGGTGACGGGATCATCAAACCAGCCCTCCTCCGCCAGGGGCACCAGCAGGGGACAGGCCACGCTGTGGATGACCCGGCCGGGATCCCGGCGGCGGATGGCCGTCTCGTAGGCGGCGCTGCTCACGGTGGCCAGGGTCCCGATGACGCCCACGGCACCGCGCTGCTCGGCCGCGGCTTCGGCCCCGGGCTCGATCACGCCGATCACCGGGCAAGGGCTCACGGCCTGGAGCGCGGGCAGGCCATGGGCACTGGCGGTGTTGCAGGCGATCACGATGAGCTTGGGATCATGGCGCTGGAGCAGCTCCCCCATCTGCAGGGTGTACCGCTCGATGGTGCGGTGGCTCTTGGTGCCATAGGGCAGCCGCGCCGTATCGCCGAGGTAGATCAGGTCCTCCTGGGGCAGGAGCTGGCGCAGGGCGTGGATGACCGTGAGCCCGCCGATGCCCGAGTCGAAGACCCCGATGGGCTGGTCGGCGCGGATCATGACCGATCCCTTTCCGCCAAGATGGCGATCCAATCGCCTTCTTTCAGCACCTTCTTGGGCTGGAACCCCTGGGACACCAGGCTCACCAGGGCCTCGTCCGTGCGCTCGGCCAGGATGCCGCTGGCAATGAGCCAGCCGCCGGGCGCGGACACCTCGGCCATGCGCGGCAGCAGCTCCTGGATGGTCTCCAGCAGGATGTTGGCCAGCAGGCCCGCATAGGGACCCCCCACCCGCGGATGGTCGAGGGTGCCCACGAAGCTCTCATAGGGCCGGGCCCCCCCCAGCAACGGGGCGTTCAGCTCGATGAGTTCGTCCATGGCCGGGCCACACTCCGGATCGATGTCGAAGGCCGTGAGCCCCCGCCCCCCCAGCAGGAAGGCCGCCAGGGACAGGATGCCCGTGCCTGCGCCGATATCCAGGATGGGCCCCCGGAGCTTGTCGTCCAACGCCAGTTCTTCCAGCATTTCCATACAAAGCCGGGTGGTCTCGTGGCCTCCGGTTCCAAAGGCCAGGCCCGGGTTCACCACCAGGCCGATGCGGGCCTCCGGACCCGGGGTCTCGTCCCAGAGGGGACGGACGTGGAAGCGCTCACCGACCTCGAAGGCGCCGAAGCCCTCCCGGCTCTTGGCCAGCCAGTCCTCGTCGCCGAAGGCCTCGGCCTCGAGGAGGCGCACGCCGGGGAAGGCCTTCAGCCCCCCGGGTTCCGGCGGAAGCGTCTCGGGGGAAAAGTAGACATAGCAGGCCTTGGGCGGGTCGGCCTCGCGGTAGAAGGCGGACGAACCCCGCTCCTCCAGCCAGGCGCAAAGCGCCTCCTCCTGCCCATCAGGGACCTCCAGTTTCCACCTCAGGTGCATCGCATTCGCCATGGGCCAAGGTTAGCAGGCCCCCCGGGAACCATTGGAGGCCGGGCTGCACTCAATAGGTGCGGCAGGCCAGATTGCCGTGGTGAGTGGAGTGTTGGGGGGAAATGGCACGGGGGGATCCACGTCCCCCCGTGTTTTTGGATGGAGGCCGGTCGGGGGCTACTCCGCGGCTTCCGCCGATTCCGCATCCTCCAGATCCAGCCGTTTCATCTTTTCGAGGAAGGTGGTGCGCTTGAGGCCCAGGAGGTCGGCGGCCCGCTTCTTGTTGCCCCGGGTGACGGCCAGGCTCTGGAGCATGAGCGCCTTTTCCATGTCCGACACCACCTGGTTGAGGTCCAGCCCTTCGGCGGGCAGGTCCATCCCAAAGGCCTGGGCCGGCGGGGAGGTGAAGGCCTCGGACGGAACCGGCGCCAGACCGGCCTTCGGCGTTTCGGCCAGGGGGCCGTCGCCCATGCGCTCCGCCAGGAAGGCGAAATCCTCCCGCGTGAGCACCGGGCGAGTGCCCGAGAGCACGATGGCGCGCTCGATGGCGTTCTCCAGCTGGCGCACGTTCCCGGGCCAGGGGAGGGACATCAGCAGGGGATCCACGCTGGGATGCAGGGCCTTGGGGTAGAGGCCATGCTCCCGGGCCTTGCGGTTGAGGAAGTGCTGGGCCAGGAAGGGCACCTCCTCCCGGCGGGCCCGCAGGGGGGGCATGGTGATGGGCACGACCTCGAGGCGGTAGAACAGGTCCTCCCGGAAGGTGCCGTCCTGAAGCTTCTTCCACAGGTCCACGTTGGAAGCGGTCACCACGCGGACGTCCACCTTCACCGGCGCGCCGCCGCCCAGGGGCTGCACCTCGCGTTCCTGCAGCACCCTCAGCAGGCGCACCTGGGCGCCCAGGGGCATGGTGCCGACCTCGTCGAGGAAGATGGTCCCGCCGTGGGCCTCGCGGAACTTGCCCGGCGTGTCCTTGCGGGCGTCCGTGAAGGCGCCCTTGTTGTACCCGAAGAGCTCAGACTCCAGGAGATTCTCGGGGATGGCCCCGCAGTGGACCGCCACGAAGGGCTCGGCGGAATCGGCGCTCATGCGGTGGATGGCCCGGGCGATGACCTCCTTGCCCGTGCCGCTTTCCCCCAGCAGCAGCACCGTGGCGCGAGTGGCGGCGGCACTGCGGGCGCGGGCCAGCACATCCTGCATGGCCGCGCTGGTGCCCACCAGGCCGAAGGCCAGCGCCTGTGACGCGCTGAGCTGGGTGGTGGTGCCCGAGCGGGGGCGCAGGCCCGGCATGGGGGGCTCCGGCCCCAGCAGGCCCCAGCGCACGGAGCCCAGCGAGCCCCACTCCGCCAGGGCCTTGCAATCCATGGGTGCCCCGTCGGGTTTCAGGCCCAGCAAAATGGGCAGGGCCCCCACTTCGGCCATCATGCGATTCAGTTCCGGCGGCGGCCAGGCGCCCTTGGCGCTGATCACCCACAGATCCGCATCCCGGGGCGCCAGGGCCGGGGAGGCTCCACGATCGAGGGTCACGTCCCACAGCGCGGCCCACCGATGCTCCAGCCCCCCGGTGTCGTCCCCGAGGGTGGACCAGTGAAGGCGGGGCAGTTGGGTCATGGGCTCCTTGGCTGGAACTAGCCTAGATGCAGGGTTCTGGGGGTCAAGTCAAAAAAATGACGGGCGTAAATCATTTCTTGCTTCGCGGCGTACGATAAAGGAAGCATTCCGGAGGTTCCCATGTCCCTTATGGAATCCACCATGGTTCCGCTCGGCACGGCCTGTCCGGACTTCACGCTGCCGGGGGCGGATGGTCAGCTCTGGTCCCGGGACGACTTCCACTGCCCGGCCCTGCTGGTGGTGGTCATGTGCAACCACTGTCCCTATGTGCAATCCGTGGACGACCGCCTGAACGCGCTGGCAAAGGACTACGCCGGGCGCTGCGCCGTGGTGGGCATCAACTCGAACGATGCGGTCGCCTTTCCGGAGGACAGCTTCAAGGCCATGCGGGCCCGCGCCAAGGCCAAGGGCTATGTCTTCCCCTACCTCTGGGACGAGGAGCAGACCGTGGCGCACGCGCTGGGCGCGGCGTGCACACCGGATTTCTTTCTCTATGATTCCCACCGCCGCCTGAACTACCGGGGCCGCCTGGATGACAACTGGAAGGACGCCACCCGGGTCACGCGGCAGGACCTGAAGGAGGCCATCGAGCGCGTCCTGTCCGGACAGGAGCCCCTGGAAACCCAGTTCCCGAGCATGGGCTGCAGCATCAAATGGAAGCCCGTCCGCTGAGGCTCTTCTTCGGTCGCCCGCAGGGATGCTACACGGGGCTGCGGAGCTGGCCCTTGCCAAGGGTATGATCGGAGGTTCTGCCGGAGCTGCGATGCGCCTTGCCCTCCTCCCGATCTGCCTCGCGGCCCTGCCGCTCTCGGCCCAGTGGGACCTGCGCCTGGAGAGGCCTCAGCCCACGGGCCAGAACCTGCCCCAGACCCTCATCCGCGGGACCGGGAACCTGGTGGCGGGGAATTTCGACCCGGGCCAGGGTTACATCGCCACGGTGAGCCGGCAGATCCTCCAGGTGGGTCCCCTCCTGAAGCTGGAAGGCGGGCTGGAGTACTCCCAGCTCCGGGCGGGCGGCAACCTGGTCAACGGAACCACTTCCCAAGGCACCAGCCTCAAGCAGCAGGGGGTGGGAGTGGACCTCAATGCCCAGCTCTGGGTGCCCTTCGTGGGCATCGCGGGCGAACTGGGCCTCATCCAGCGCTTCCAGCGCTACACCCTCGACACCGCCGGGGCCTCCAGCGCCAGGGACCTGAGCCGCACCTGGCTGCGGGTGGGCACCCGCTGGCGCATCCCTTCGGTGGTGGTACACCCCTATGTGGTCGCCAGCTACCAGCAGCCCGTCACCAGGGACAACCCCGTGAAGCTCGGCAGCGCCTCGGATCTGGCGACCTACTTCACCGCCCAGGGCAGCGGACAGGAATTCCAGCGCCTGTGGACCTTCGGCGTGGGGGTGACCTTCTGATGGTCCGCCGGATCCTGCTCCCCCTCTTTCTCGTTCCGGCCCTGGTCGCCGCGCCCACCCCCGGGAT
>JARLGO010000292.1 GCA_031292655.1 Geothrix sp. | reverse complement strand
TTCCAGAGGTCGAAGGGCTGGGTGCCGATCAGCACGTTGAAGCTGCCCACGGCCCGGCCACTTTCCAGGGCTGTGCGCTCTTTCAGGAAACCGTAGGCCAGCTCCACGTAGAAATTGGACAGCGTCGTGCGCACCATGAGGCCCGTGCCCTGGGCCCGGAACGCCACCTCCTGCTTCAGGAGGGAGGAGGGATCCGGGGCCATCCAGGCCAGGTCGAACCGGGGCACCACCTCTACGGTGAGGCCCAGCCCCATGTAGAGCCGCAGGGGGACCCCGAACCTCGCCGAGGCGAAATTCGGCGCCAGGTAGGCGAGGGAATTGGAGCCGATGACGAACGACGGACCCCCCAGCGCCCACCAGCGGTCCAGGGGCAGGCGGCGGCCCTGGCCCCACTCCAGGTCCAGGTCCGCTCCGACATGCTCGCCGAAGGAGCTGACCCCCCGGGCCCGGAAATAGCCCTGCTGGAAGGTCGCGCCCTCCAGGTCCCCCGCATCCGCGTGCCCCATGCCGAACCGGGCCCGCAGCAGCAGGCCCTCCCGGGGCAGGGTGTAGCGGTCGAAATTGTCCCATTCCCCCGAAAGAAAGGCGAATTCCTGGCTCTGGGTGCGGTGCTGATCGGATTCCTGGAAGGCCGAGTCCCGCCGGCCCAGATCCAGGCTGACCTTCCCCGTGCCCAGGTTGCTGAAGCGGAAGTAGGTCCTCATGGTCAGGTCAGACACGCTGATGAGGGCATCGCGACCATCTCCTGCCAGCGCGGGCACGGCCCAGAGAAGGGGGGTGGCCAGCCGCTGCCGCCAGTAATCCGCGGCCACTTCCATTCCCGCGCCCGGGGAGAACCCGAAGGGGCTGCGCAAGGACAGGGTGGCCTGGTCCTGAAGCCGGTTGCTCGCCGCGCTGAGTTCCACTTCGGTGCCCTTGAAGCCCAGGTTCAGGGCCTGGTAGGTCAGACCCACCTGGCCCCCCAGGGTGGATTCATAGCCCAGGGAGAGGTCCAGGTGATCCTGCTGCTGCGGGACGGGAACCAGGGCAATGGTCGTGCCGCCCTGGCCGTCGGGCCGGATCTGGTAGCGCAGTTCCGCCAGATGGAGGCGATGCTCCGCGAGGGCGATGCGGTTCTGGAGCTCGTCGGGACGGAAGGGACGGCCCTCCAGGGGTCCCAGCAGACGGAGAAGATGGGCCTCGTCCACCCCCGACTCGGCGGGGATGCGGGCCTCCACCTTCGTGATGAGGGGCTCCACCATGACGATGCGCAGGTGGCCGGTCTCGGGATCAAAGCCGGAGCCCCGGGCATCCACCAGGGGCCCCCCCTCCATGAGGAACCCGTAGACCAGCTGGCTGATCATGCGGCCGAACACCTGGGGATTGAAGGGCTCGCCCACCTTCACGTTCTCGGTCACCGCGACCTGAATGGCGCTGCGCCAGCGCTCCGGGGCCTCCACCACCACGGACCGGATCGCCGGGAAGGGCCGGATGTGGATGGTGAGCACGCGGTCCGGGTCCACGGTGGCCCAGGCCTCCCGGGCCAGGCCATGGACGAGGGCCTGCTGGAGGAGGATCTGGACGTCCTGGACCCGGAGGCCGCCCGGACCGGGCTTCAGGGTCTCGGCCAGCAGGCCCTCCAGGGAGGGGCTCAGGGGTCCGGGGCTTTCGAAGGCCACGCGCGCCACGTCCAGCCACTCCTGGCTCAGCCGGCTGCGGAGCAGGGCATTCATCGCGTCGCGCCGGGCATCGAAGGCCTCCCGGCCGTTTCGCACCAGCCTGGCGCCATCGGAGCCGTACTCCAGGAAGGGCGCATCCTTGATCTCGGGACGGATGAGGAAGTCCGCCGCGGCCCGGCTCTCCCACTGGCGCCGTTCCACCACCAGATCCAGGCTGCGGGCCGCCACGGAAAAGATGTTCGTGGCCGGGCGGTGCTCCAGGGGCGCGCTGATGTCCACGGCGATGACCAGATCCGGGTGGAAGGCGTCCTTGGCCGTGGATACCGGCAGGTTCTCCACCAGGGCGCCGTCCACGTACTGCTGGCCATCGATGACCACGGGCCGGAATCCGCCCGGGATGGACAGGGAGGCCCGCACGGCCTCCACCAGGTCGCCGCTGCCGAAGACCCGGCCCTGGCCCGTCTCCAGGTTGGTGGCCAGCACGCGCAAGGGGCGCTGGAGCTGGTCGAAATTCCCGCCGGAGAAGTAGGCGCCCCGGGCCAGGAGGCCCTGCAGCGTGTGCTGCACTTCCACGCCGCTGCGGAGGCTCTGGGCCAGGAACACATGGCCGTTGTGCCGCTCGATGGAAAGAAAGGTGTCGTTCCGGTCCTCCTGCTCGCCCAGGGTCTCGCCCGGGTTGCGCCACAGGGGCTCCAGGAAGGCCCGCGCCAGGTCGAGGCGGCCGAAGAGGTCCTCGATCTCCCGCCCGGAGAAGCCGCTGGCGTAAAGCGCGCCCACCAGGGCGCCGGCGCTGGTGCCGGTGATGCTGTCGAGGGGGTAGCCCACCTCCTCCAGGCGCTGGAGGACGCCGATGTGGGCCAAGCCGCGGGCGCCCCCCCCGCTGAGGGCCAGGGCCACCCGGGGCATGCCCGGGATGGTCACCCGGGGCGTGAAGCGGAACACCATGTCCGCGGGCTGGACCAGCACCTCGATGCGGCGCGGCGCGGCGGTCCCGGCGTCAGCGGCCGGCGGAAGGGCCTGAGCCGCCAGCATGGCGGAGAATCCCACCGCCAGCAGGAATCCCTTCATGCGAGTGCCGCCCGCTGCGCCTCCATCAGCGCCGCGCAGCCCCGGAGGCCCAGGTCCATGAGCCCTGCCGCCTCGCCGCGGCTGAAGGAGCGCCCTTCGCCCGTGCCCTGGAGCTCCACCAGCTCCAGGTCGCCGCCCGGCATGAGCCGCGCCGCCACCAGGTTGCAATCCACGGCCGCGAGATGATCCTCCTCGTATTCCAGGTCCAGCACCAGGCCGCGGCGGCCCTCCCCGGATTCCACGATGCCCGCGCTCACCGCCGCAACCTGGCGGACCAGGGCCCCCTCCAGCCCCTGGGACCTCAGCGCCAGCGCCACGGCCACCCAGGCGCCGGTGATGGCCGCGCAGCGGGTGCCGCCGTCGGCGTTCAGCACGTCGCAGTCCAGGGCCAGGGTGCGCTCGCCCAGCGCCGCCAGGTCCACGGCCTGGCGCAGGCTGCGGCCGATCAGGCGCTGGATCTCCACCGTGCGGCCCTGCTGCTTGCCCTTGGCGGCCTCCCGGTCCGACCGGGTGTGGGTCGCCGCCGGCAGCATGCCGTATTCCGCCGTGAGCCAGCCCGTGCCCCGGCCCTTCATCCAGCCCGGCACCCGGTCCTCCAGGCTGGCCGCGCACAGCACATGGGTCCGGCCCAGCCTGACCAGGCAGGAGCCGGCGGCATGGAGCTGAACGCCTTTCTCCAGGTCCAGGGGGCGCAGTTCCTCGGCTTGGCGCATCAGCAGCAGCCCTTCCACTCGATCTTGTCCACCCGTCCCTGGTGCCTCCCCCCTTCGAAGGGTGTTGCCAGGAAGGTTCTGAGGTATGATTCTGCCTTGAGCGGATCCGTCAGCCGCTGGCCGAAAGCGATGGCGTTTGCGTCATTGTGCTGCCGAGCCAGTGCCGCGTGCTCAGGGGAGGTCACCAGTGCGCAGCGGATGCCGGCATGGCGGTTGGCCGCGATGCTGATGCCGATGCCGGATCCGCAGACCAGCACCAGGCGCTCCCATTGATCCTTGCCTTCCGCAGCCCGGTGCGCGAAATCCGGATAGTCCACCGAGGCCGTTCCGTCCGTGCCGAAGTCCACCACCTCATGTCCCTGCTCGATGGCCCAGGCCTTGAGCCGTTCCTTCAGGTCGAATCCCGCATGATCGCTTGCGAATCCCAGTTTCATCGTCCGGCCTCCTCGCCCACAGCCTGTCGCCTACAGCCTACCGCCCCTTCATGCTGAATCCCTTCCTCCAGTACCGCCCCCAGGACCGGGGCTTCCTGCTCTGCATGCCCGAGGCGGTGGATCCCGCCGAGTGGGTGCGCGCCCTCCGGACCCTCCCCGGCGAGCTCCAGGGACGGGAACGCCTGACCCCCGCCAAGGCCCAGCTCTTCCTGGCCGACGGCGCCCTGGTCGAAATGCATGCCGTGCCCCTGCGGTGGCAGCGGGCCTACCCCTGGCTCTCCTCCCTGGCCCTGCGCCCCGGCCACGCCGGCCCCACCCTGCGCTACTGGGCCGTGGCCCTGCGCCTGCTCCAGTCCCTGGTGGTGCGCGGCGCCGTGCTGCCCCAGCTCGATACCCGGGGGAATCCCTGGAAGGCCCGCTGGGGCGTGAGCCTCACCAGCCCCTCGGACCGCTCGGCCCTGCACCAGCTGGTGGAGGCCATGCCGCCGGCGGCCGTGGCCTTTCCCGAGAACGACACCTGGGCCTTCACCAAGACCCTGGGCCTGGGCGAGCTGGACGCCTTCGACATCGAGGACGACCTGGCCATGCCCCCGGCGGCGGACGCCGTGCTGTCGGCCTTCCTGGAGGATGGCGCGGACTTCATCATGCGGTTCGTCTCCGGCGGGCTGCGGGCCGGCGATGATCCCCGCCTGGGCCTCATCCACCGGCTCCGCGGCCACAAGCGCGACCGCCTGCCCTGGGACGAGCGCATCATGGTGGCCCTCTCCCACCAGCTGCCGGAATTCCCCACCACGGGCATCACGGAACGCACCTTGGGCGAGCAGCTGGCCCAGTGGAGCGAGGGCGCGCGGCCCCAGTGGCTGCGGCCCAGCTTGCGCCTCGAGGCCCCGGACGTGCCCACCACCCTCCAGGCCGTGCAGGACGCCGACCGCCTGGCCGAAGAGGGCTGGACCCTCCGGGTGGGCCTGGAAACCGAGGCCGGCACCGCCGTCGGCGTGGCCAAGCTCTGGGAGCCCTCCACCGAGCCCGAGGTGCTGCAGGCCCGCCAGGTCCTCCTGCGCGGCCTGGCCCGGGCCGTGCCCTTCTTCCCCGCCCTGGAGCGGGCCCTGTCCGGCCAGAAGCCCGAGGATCTCCTGCTGCGGCCCACGGAGGCCTGGGGCTTCCTCACCCGCGGCGCGGCCCAGCTGAAGGAGGCGGGTTTCCTCGTGCACATCCCCGAGGGCCTGGCCGACTTCGGCGGCGCCAAGCGGCTGCGCGCCAAGGTGCGCCTGGGGGCCAGGAACGTGCTGGACGCCGGAACGGTGGCCCAGGCCGGACTGGAAGGCAGCGTGAGCGCCGATTGGTCCCTGATGCTGGGCGACGACACCCTGAGCGTGGAGGATTTCGCCCAGATGGCGAGCCTCAAGCACCCCCTGGTGGCCTGGAAGGGCAAGTGGGTGGCCCTCGATCCCGAGACCCTCAAGCAGATCTCCACGGTCATCCAGGCCAGCCGGGGGGCGGGTTTCGAAAGCATGACCAAGGGCGAGGCCCTGGCCG
>JARLGO010000048.1 GCA_031292655.1 Geothrix sp. | reverse complement strand
CCGAAGCCCGCGGACCAGAAGAGGCGGGGGTTCCAGGGATCCCAGCCGATGACGAAGCGCCGGTCCGGCGCGAAGGTGCGCAGGCCCGTCCAGTAGCGCGTGATGGGCCGGTCCGCCAGCTGGGGGGCCAGTTCCCGCAGGCTGGTGAACAGGCCATCCAGGACGGCCGGGTCCGTGTCCGGCTGCTTGCCCCGGAGGGGCAGGGGCACGGCCACCTCCTCGCAGGGGCACATGAGCAGGCCGCCGCTTTCCGGCCGCATGTAGAAGGGACGGTCCACCCACCAGGCCCAGGGCTCCTGCTGGGGATGGGCGGCGCCGCTCCACACCAGGCTGCGGCGGAGGGGCGTGAAGGCGATCCGGGAACCGGCCAGGGGCCCCAGCTCCCCGGCCCAGGCCCCGGCGGCGATGGCCAGCGTTTTCGCGCGCAGGGGGCCGCGGTCCGTGTCCAGGTCGAACCCCGCTTCCGTGGCGTGCAGGGAGCGCAGGGCGCAGCCGAACCGCAGGTCCGCCCCTGCGGCCCTCGCCCCCTGGGCGCAGGTGCGCAGCAGGCCGGCGATGTCGATGACGCCGTCGCCGGGAATGGCCAGGTGCTCGGCGGCCCTGAGGCCGGGCAGGGGGATCCCGTCGCCGCGATGGACCACGACCCCATGGCGATCGGCTTCGGCCTGGAAGGCCTCCAGGGGCCCCCGCTCCACGCTGACGAGGAGGCCACCGCCCGCCGTCATGAGCCCGGCTTCGGCCAGGCGCCGCCGCCCCTCCACGGTGAGGGCCGTGTGCTCGTCCCGGCCCGTGAGGCTGCGGGCCACGGCGGCGTTGTGGCCGCTGGCGTAGGTGCCGGGCTGGTCCTCGCGTTCCAGGAGGACGATGCCCCGCTGTCCGGCCCGGGCCAGGTGGAAGGCGAGGCTGAGTCCGGCGATGCCGCCGCCGATGATGACAACCTCTGCCGATTCAACTGTGCCCATGCTTCCATCCTAGCGTCCAAGGGCGCCGGGACTGAAGCGCCGTGCGAATCCGGTGGGCCTCAAAGGATGAGGCCAGCGCGG
Source organism: Geothrix sp. (assembly GCA_031292655.1). Taxonomy (GTDB): domain Bacteria; phylum Acidobacteriota; class Holophagae; order Holophagales; family Holophagaceae; genus Geothrix. Next base: position 1,144 of record JARLGO010000048.1, on the reverse strand, counting down.
GGGGCGCTGGCCTCGGGTGATGCAACCGACGGTTTTCTCCCGCCTAGGGCGCGACGATCCAGCTGGCCACGAGGCGGAAGGTGCCCGCGTCGTTGAACAGGAGGCCCCGGACCACCACATCGTTGCCATTGGCGATGGCGGTGAGGTCGTGGAGCTGGGTGCCCGCCTGCTGGTAGACCTGGACGGTGGTGGCCCCGGTGAGCGTGGTGAAGGCCGAATCCGCGGGCAGGGTCAGGGTGAAGCTGGCCTGGGACCCGCTGGCCGCGTAGGCGGACACGGTGCCGTGCAGCCCCTGCTGTTCCAGTCGCACCTGGCTGGCGCTGAGGGAGCCGGAGCCGCCCATCATGCCGCCCCCCATCATTCCGCTGCCGCTGACCACGGCCACCCGCTGGCCCTTGGTGAGGTTCGTGGGGCCGAAGGTTGGCGTGAAGGGCAGGCCCGTGAGGTCCACATCGTCCGAGTCGACGCTGTACGGTGTCGAGGCGGGGAGGGCGACGGTGAGGGTTCCGCCGATGGAAGAGGCCATCATCCCGCCGCCCTGGCCGGCACTGGCGGCCAAGGTGATCTGGGTGGGCGGATTGCCCGTGACGGAGGTGACCAGGCCCCCGCCCATCATGCCGTTGGCGCCCACGCCCATGGATTCAATCCGCTGGGCCAGGTAGGTGCCGTCCGCCTGAAGGGCCGCATCCACAGACACCAGCATGCCGTTCGCCATGGAGCCCATGCCGGAGAACCCAGTGCCCGCGAACTGGGTGTTGGCATTCGTCATGAAGGTGGCCTGCTGGATCCCCATCATCGAGCCCAGGGTGAACTGGGTTCCGGAGACACTGGAGACGGAGCCGACCCGCTGCTGCATGGTGCCCTGCCAAGGGTTCGCCCCGGTGCCCGCGGCCGCGCCCAGGGAGGCCGTCATCTGGGGCGTGAGGATGACGTTTCCGGTGCCGTCGATGGTGACGGACGAGCCCATGTTCAGGTCAAAACTGAGGGCCAGGGGTGTGGTGCCCACGGTCATGGCCGGGCTGAAGGGCACGGTGGCGGTGAAGGGCCCCGGCAGGGCCTTCTGCTTGTAGGCGCCGGAGACCGGGTCCAGGTAGCCCATGGTCACGGCCGAGAAGGTCACCACCGCCTGCGTGTAGGAGCCCTG
>JARLGO010000291.1 GCA_031292655.1 Geothrix sp. | reverse complement strand
GCGGAAACGGTGAACCTCACCAAGTACCAGATCCTCATGCAGGCGGGCACCAGCGCCTTGGCCCAGGCGAACCAGTCCAGCAACAGCGTCCTGGCTCTCTTCAGGTAAGCGAGCTTACTTCGACTTCCGGAGGGGGCGGACCACGTCTGCCCCCTCTTTGCGCTGAAGTTTGGAGAGGAGGCCTATCATGACTGATCAAGTAAGCCCCATAAGTGGCTTGGCGTCTGGACTCCCTGTGGCTTCTGTGGCGGGGATCGGGGCGGGGTCTACCCCTATCAGGGATGGATCGGCCAAGATTGCCGACCCTTCGACCCAGGGACAGGGTGGTCCTGTCCCGGCGGTTGGTTCTCCGGACAAGGCCGTCGAGCAGATCAACAACCACCTTCGGCAGGCCAGCACCCAACTGCAGGTCCAAGTGGATTCAGATACAGGAAAAACCATCTACAAGGTCGTGGATCCGTCCACGGGACAGGTGGTAATTCAGGTGCCTTCGGCCCAGGTGCTGGCCATGGCGCACACCTTGCAAGCCATGGACAAGCAGCAGGGCGCTTCCGGCGTTCTGATCGATAAGAAAGGCTAGGCTCCCGGCAAGCGGAGGTGTTTGGTGTCTTCAGTTAGCTCTACCGTTAATTCCGTTCTCAGCTTTCAGGGACTTTCCACGGGGATTCAAACCGATGCCCTGGTCAGTGCCATTCTTGCCCAGGATGGCGTCGGCGTCGTGCGGATGCAGGCGCAGGAGGCGCAAAACAACGCCACCTCCACGGCCCTGGCCACCATGAAGACCCAGTTGAACACCCTCATGGTCAGTCTGGCGGCGGTCCAAGACACCTTCAACGCTCGGACGGTCACCAGCACCGACACCAATAACACTTACGTCACCGCCACCGCCACGGGGGCGACCGCAGGCAGTTACGATTTGAGCGTCAGCAACGTGGCCACCAAGGGGCGCATCTCCGCCACCATGGTGGGCGGGGTGCCCCAGAACCTGGCGGTGGCCGATCCAACCGCCGCCATCTTTACGAGCCCCGAGGCCAGCTTTGCCGTCCAGGGGACGGACGGCGTCCTCAAAACATTCCAGCTGCCCACCAACAACAACAGCCTCAATGGCCTTCGGGATGCCATCAATGCTTCCGGCGCGGGCGTGACGGCCGCCATCGTGAACACGGGATCGGGAGCCAACCCCTACCAGCTGGTTATTTCGGCCAACGATACGGGCACTGGCACCACCAATGGCGTGGTCACCCTGGCGGCCATCAACAATGCGGACGGGACCTCCACGGTGTTAAACCCGGCCCTGGGGATCACCGGCGGTACCCTGACGGGCACCTTTGCCGCGCCGACCGGCCTCACGGGCGGTCTCACCTCGACTGCCTCGGGGGCCTCCGGCGTGAATGCGGTCTTCACCCTCAATGGCATCCAGCTCACCCGGCAATCCAACGCGGTGTCAGATGCGGTGGACGGCATCACCTTCAACCTCCTGAGGGGCGGAGAGACGGGGACGACCACCCTGACGGTGGCCCAGGACGACGGTGCCGCCACGGCCGGCATGCAGACGGTGATCACCAATTACAACGCCTTGATGACGACCTACAAGACGGCCTCCGCCAACACCAAGAACTCGGACGGGAGCATCAATCAGGCTCCTTTGGGCGGGGATCAAACGGCGAGCGGCATCATCAACCAGATCCAATCGGCCCTCACGGGCGCTTCATCTGGACTGGCAGGCAATTCCGCCTACACGAACCTGTCCAGCCTCGGTGTCACGACGAATTCCGATGGCACCTTGAGCCTCAATAGCGTCACCTTCAAGCAGGCCATCGACAAGGATCCCGCCGCCGCCCTGCGGCTCTTCACCTTTGCGGGCCGCTCCACCAACGGGGCCGTGACGGTCAATGGAGGAGGACCGCAAACCTTCACGGGGGCCGTGGGATTCACCATCACCAGCTACACGCCCGGTGGTGCCGTTTCAGGGATCTTCACGGGCACCCCCAATGGTCCCATCACCCTGACGGGCACCAACGGCACCTTGTCCGGCACCGGGGATTTGGCCGGCCTCAGCCTCAGCGTCACGGGGACGGGTTCCGGCACCCTGACCCTCAGCCGGGGCGCCGGCCAGGCGGTCAGCGACCTGATCACCCAGGACGTGGCCTTCGGCACTGGCGCCCTGGCCGTAGCCATGGCGAACATGACGACCCAGAACAATTATCTAGACGCTCAGATCGCTGCGGGCCAGGCCATGCTCGCCCAGCGGAAGACGGCCCTGCAAAACCAGTTCTCCCAGATGGAAGTGACCGTGGCCCAGATGAAGGCCAATGCGGGAAGCCTCCTCGGCGCCTGACCCACCTTCAAGCCGAAACGCACACCTGCCGAAATGAACAGCACGGGGATCCACCATGAACACCTACGCCAAATCTGCAGATCAGTACCTAGCCCAGCGCGTGCTTGGGGCCAGCCCTGAGCAGCAGGCCGCCCTGCTCATGGAAGCCGGGCAGCTGTTCCTGGGGAAGGCCATTCGGGCCATGGAGCAGAAGGAACCCTTCGAAGTGGCCCGTCATCTTGGGCAGGTGGCGAAGATCATCAATGAGTCGGTCATCCGCCTGAACATGGAAGATGGCGGCGAGCTGGTCCAGAACCTCCTGAAGATCTACGCCTGGTGGACCTCGGAGCTCTTCGAGGCCGGCAGCAGCAAGGACACGGCCAGGCTGAGGGTGCTTTCCCACCACATGGGCCAAATCCGGGAGGCCTGGGAACAGCTCCACCAGAAGAACCTCAAGGCCGCTTCAACCCCCGGGTACGAACTGAAAGCCATGGTCGTATGAAGGATGGGGGGCTTCGCGCTTCCATCGAGGAGATGGAGGCCTGGGTGGCCGACCCGACCTGGGAGCCCGACCCCGAACGCCTCGCTCAATGGGATGTCGATTTCCAGGCGGCTCTGGCCCGAGCGGAAAAAGGCCCGGACTGGCCGAACCTGATGGCCAGGGCCCACGCTGCGGGGCGGGAGCTGGAGGCCCGAACGGTGAAGTTCGCCCAGCTGCGCGATCAAATGAAAGCCGAACTGGACGCGCAGGAACGGGGGAATCGGGCTTTGATGGGCTACCGGGCCACCATCCGCTGATTCGCGAAGGGATCCAAACCTCTTCCCCCGAGGGATCCACAGCCTGTGTGATAGGTTGGGGTGGCGGGCAGTCAATAGAATCCCAGGGGCGGATGGTGGATCCCGAACAGTCGAGAAG
>JARLGO010000290.1 GCA_031292655.1 Geothrix sp. | reverse complement strand
TGCGGATGAAGGGCTGAAGCGCGTCGTCCTGGCCCACCGGGAGATCACGGACCGCAGGCGGGCCGAGGAGCGGTTGCGCGAAAGCGAGAACCTTTTCCGATTGATCACGGAACATGCGGCCGACCTCATCGCGCTGATGGATGGAGAGGGGCGTCGTGTGTATTGCAGCCCGTCCTACTTCACGCTTCTGGGCTACACCACGGAGGAACTCGTCGCTCAGAGCGCCCTTGCGATCATCCACGAGGAGGATCGCGAGCGGGTCGTGCGGAGCGTCCAGATGATCATGGATGGGGTCTGCGAGTCGGCTTTCATGGAGGTGCGGCTGGTCCGCAAGGATGGCACTTCCGGCGTCTTCGAGTCCCGCTTGGTGGCGATTCGCAACGGTGGGGGGAAGGGAATCACGGGGCTCCTGGTGGTCTCTCGGGACATCAGCGCGCGGGTGGCCGCCGAGCAGGAACGGCGGCGGATGGAAGTGGCGCTCCGCCACGCCCAGAAGATGGACTCCATTGGGCAGCTGGCGGCGGGCATCGCGCATGAAATCAACACGCCCATCCAGTACATCGGAGACAACCTGCGCTTCATGCTGGGGGCCGTCGAAGAGCTGCTGGGTGCGCTGGACGCGCTCCCGCCCGAGGTTTCGGGGGGGGGCATGGATGAGGGAACCAGGGCCTTCCGAGAGCGCCTGCGGGCAGCCGATATGGACTACCTGCGAAAGGAGCTGCCCAAGGCCGCCCAGCAGTCGCTGGAGGGCGTGGCGAGGGTGAGCAAGATCGTGGGTGCCATGAAGGAGTTCTCCCACCCCGGAAGCGAAAGCAGGACCACGGCCGATTTGAATCGGGCCATCGAAAGCACGGTGGCCGTGTCACGGAACGAATGGAAGTACGTGGCCGATCTGGATCTGGAGCTCGATCCCCTGCTTCAACCCGTGCCGTGTTATCCCGGTGAGATCAACCAGGTGGTGCTGAACCTGATCGTGAACGCGGCCCATGCCATCGGCGACAAGGTCGGCCATTCCGGACAGAAGGGCCGCATCACGGTCCGCACCCGATCCGAGGCGGGCCAGGTGGTGATCCAGGTGGAGGACACGGGGCCTGGCATCCCGGAGGCGATCCGGCACCGGATCTTCGACCCCTTCTTCACCACCAAGGGCGTGGGGAAGGGAACCGGCCAAGGCCTGGCCATCGCCCATTCCGTGGTGGTGGACAAGCACGGGGGCACCATCGGGTTTGAAACAGAGCCGGGCCAGGGCACCCTATTCACCATCCATCTTCCGATCCAAGTCGAAGCGAAGGAAAGCCCATGAAGAAGGCGATCGCCATTGCCGATGTCCGGAATGAACGGCCGACACTTGCAGGCCAGAAAGAGGAGGCACTCCCATGAGCCCCAGGATTCTGCTGGTGGATGACGATGAGAATCTGCTCTCCGGGCTGCATCGGATGCTGCGGCGGCGATTCGATCTGGACGTGGCCCTGGGGGGCGCCCAGGCCCTCCAGGCCATGGAACTGCACGGCCCCTATGCGGTGCTCGTGGCCGACATGCAGATGCCGGGGATGAACGGCGTGGAACTGCTGAAGAAAGTCCGGGAATCCTGGCCGCACACCATCCGCCTGATGCTCACCGGCAATCTGGATCAGCACACCGCCATGGAGGCCATCAACCAGGGACAGGTATTCCGCTTCCTCACCAAACCCTGCTCCCCCGAGGACCTGGGGCAGGTGCTCGAGGCGGCGCTCAGGCAGCATCAACTGGAGGCCTCCGAGCGGGAGTTGTTGGATCACACGCTCACCGGGAGCCTGAAGGTGCTGACGGAGATCCTGGCGGTGGCGGATCCCTACGCCTTCGGGAGGGCCGAGTTGATCCGTGAGCGGGCCATCGAGATCGCCCGGCGCCTGGATGTGGAACAAATCTGGGAGATCGGCGTGGCGGCCATGATGGCCCCCTTGGGCCTGGTGACCCTTCCTCAGGCCCTGGTGGCCAAGGACCGCCAGGGGGAACCCCTCACCCCCAAGGAGCAGCAGGTCCTCCAGCGGGTGCCCGAGTTCGTCGCGGGGCTCCTGGAGCGGATTCCCAGGCTGGAAGCCGCGGCACGGATCGTCCGCTATCAGCACAAGAGCTATGCCGGCGCGGGCCATCCCCCGGATGGCCTGGCGGGCGAGGACATCCCCCTGGGTGCCCGCATCCTCCGGGTCCTGTCGGATTTCCAGGACATCGAAGACCGCCGGGGTTCCCGCACGGTGGCCCTCGAGCAGTTGAAGCTCCATCGGGGGCTGTACGACCCCCGCGTGTTGCAGGAACTGGAGGCGATCGTCAGCAAGCCCGAGGGCTCCGTGCGTCCGGACGCCCCGATGACCGTGCCTCCGGATGCTCCGAGAATCGTGAAGGTGAAGGACCTGCAGGCGGGCATGGTGCTTACGGTGGATGTGAAGACACGGACGGGCATGCTGGTGGCGTCGGCGGGAACCCGATTGCTGGATTCCCACATCGAGAAACTCCAGAATTTCGAGCGCCTGGCTGGGATCACCGAACCCATCTACGTCAAGGGAGGGACCTGAACGCTTGAGCCTGGGTGTCCGGGCCTAGAGGACCTTGCCGGGGTTGAAGATGTTCTGGGGATCCAGGGCCTGCTTGATGGCCCGCAGGGCCCGGATCTGGGCCGGATCGCTGAGGGCCAGGAAGGCGTCCCGCTTGGCGAGGCCGATGCCGTGCTCGCCACTGAGGGTGCCGCCGAGGCTCAGGGCCAGGCGGAAGAGCGCCATGAGCTGCTCCTCCAGCTGGGTGGGATCGGTCTCGCCCGCGGCCAGCAGGTTCACATGGAGGTTGCCGTCGCCCAGGTGGCCGTAGGTGACGAGGGGGCAGCCGAGGCGGTCCACGCCCTCGAAGAATTCCCGCAGCCGGCTGCGGGGCACCACGATGTCCTCGCTCACCTTCTTCGGGTGGCGCTCCTTCAGGAAGGCGCTGGTCATGCGGCGGACGGCCCAGATGTTCTGGCGCTGGCGTTCGTCCGCGGCGACCTCGAGGTTCTCGGCCACGGGGCCCAGCAGGTCGAGGAGGCCCTCCAGGAAGGCGTCCGAGGTGCAGCCGCGCTCGTCGAATTCCAGGATGGCCAGGGCCTCGCCGGGCAGGCGCCGGGCCTCCTCCGGGCCGTGGGCCCGCAGTTCCGTCAGCACCGCGGGATCGAAGAACTCGAAGGCGCTGGGCAGGAAACCCGCCCCGCAGAGGCGGCCCGGCAGGTCCAGCAGGCTCTCCCAGCGCTTCACGGGCAGCAGCAGGGTCGTGAACTCCCGGGGCCGGGGCGTGAGGCGCAGGGTGGCGCCCAGGAGGAAGCCGAAGATGCCTTCGCTGCCGATGAGCAGCTGGCCCAGGGCCGGGCCGGCATTGGCCTTCACGCTGCTGATGCCGAAGGTGTGGATCTCGCCGTCCTCCAGAAGGGCGTCCACAGAAAGCACCCAGTGGCGCGTCATGCCGTACTTGCAGGCGTTGGGCCCGCCGGCGTTGGTGGCCAGGGTTCCGCCCAGGGCGCAGCTCTCCCAGGAGTTCGGGTCCGGAGGGTAGAAGAGCCCCTGGGCTTCCGCCGCGGCCTTGACCTCCCGCAGGGGCGCGCTGGCCGAGGCGTGGAGGCAGAGGTCCTGGGGCGAGACGCGAATGGTGCCGGGCCAGGCCGACAGGTCCACCACGACGGTCCGCTCCGTGGGCACGCAGCCCCCGGCCTTGCCCGTTCCGGCGCCCCGGGGCACCAGCCCGAAGCCCTCCAGCTTGGCCCGGCGGACCAGCTCGCGGAGGGCCGAGGGGCCCTGGGGCTTCACCACGGCCAGGGGCCGGGCGCCCCGCATGTGGGACTCGTCCCGGAGGAAGGGCTCCAGGTCGCTGGGGTCCCGGATGACCGTGGCCTCGGGCAGGCCTTTGAGGATGTCCATGCCTTCCGCCGAGCGGGTCAGTTGACGAGGGTTCCCACGGCCTTGCCCATGACCGCGGCCACCAGGTTGCCGGGCTTGTTCATGTCGAAGACGAGGATGGGCAGCTTGTTGTCCATGCAGAGGGCGATGGCGGGGGCGTCCATGACCTTCAGCCCCTTTTCCAGCACGTCCTGGAAGCTGATGTGCTCGAAGCGGGTGGCGCCGGGGTCCTTCTTGGGGTCGGCGCTGTAGATGCCGTCCACGTTGGTGGCCTTCATCACCACTTCGGCGTTGACCTCGTTGGCGCGCAGGGCGGCGGCCGTGTCGGTGCTGAAGTAGGGGTTGCCGGTGCCCGCGCCGAAGATGACCACCCGGCCCTTCTCCAGGTGACGGGTGGCGCGGCGGCGGATGTAGGTCTCGGTCACCTTGGGCATCTCCAGCCCCGACAGGGTGCGGGTCACCACCCCCTTGTGCTCCAGGGCGTCCTGGAGGGCCAGGGCGTTGATCATGGTGGCGAGCATGCCCATGTGGTCCGCGGTGGTGCGGTCCATGCCCTTGGTGGCGCCGGCCACGCCCCGGAAGATGTTCCCGCCGCCGATGACCAGGCCCACCTGCACGCCCATCTCGCTGATGGTCTTCACCTGATCGGCGATCATGGACACCACGGCCGGATCGATGCCGTGGCCCTGGTCCCCCATGAGGGCCTCGCCGGAGAGCTTGAGCAGGATGCGC
>JARLGO010000289.1 GCA_031292655.1 Geothrix sp. | reverse complement strand
CGGCGAGAAGGGCAAGGTCCGCTGCTACGGCGCCGACGACGTCCGCGAAGGCGTCGCCATCAACCACCACGAGGGCGTGGACGTCAGCATCACCGGCAACTCCACCAACCCCACCCGCTTCCAGCACCCCGTGGCCGGCACCTACAAGAAGGAATGCCTGGAGCAGGGCAAGAAGTACTTCTCCGTCGCCAGCGGCGGCGGCACCGGCCGCACCCTCCACCCGGACAACATGGCCGCCGGCCCCGCCTCCTACGGCATGACCGACACCATGGGCCGCATGCACTCCGACGCCCAGTTCGCGGGTTCCTCCTCCGTCCCGGCCCATGTCGAGATGATGGGGTTCCTGGGCATGGGCAACAACCCGATGGTCGGGGCCTCCGTGGCCGTGGCCGTGGCGCTGGAGAAGGCGCTGGAGCGCTAGGAAGCCGCTACCCCCACCTTGGGGGGGCGCGCCGTGAAGCCGTTCAGCGCGGCTTCCGGCGCAGGCTGTCCGCGTCCAGGGCATTCCGGATGAAGCCCTTCCCTCCGAGTGGAAAAGCCCAATCGAGGCCTGTGGGGTCAGGAAGCCCCACTTCCCCAGCCGGAGCCCGGCCCAGGCGCGCCAACCTCCCGGGACCTGCTCGCCGGCTTCCATGTGCCGGGCCCCGCGGACGACGGTCAGGTCCGGGTGGTGCGCTGCGATGGCCACGACGCCCTCCAGGGGCGTGAGGGTGTCCGCGTCCCCGGCCAGCAGCGCGATGGGCGTCCGCAGGTTCCGGGACGCCGCCAGGGGCGAGATCGCCATGGGGTCGAAGCGCGCCGTTCTGCCCGCCCTGGCGAGGGCGAGCCGTTCTCCGGGCCGCAGGAGCCATTCCGCCGCGCCCAGGGTGCCCCGCACATGGTTCCGGCCCGCCTCCTGCAGCGATGCATAGGGGGACTCCAACAGGGCGCCGCCCAGAGGCAGGCCGCCCTCCCCTTCCAGCCTCGCCAGGGCCAGGAGCGCGACCCCGGCGCCCTGGCTGGCGCCCACCAGGAGGATCCGGTCCCGGGCCACCCCTTCCGCCAGGAGGCGGTGGACCACCGCCACGACGTCCTCCTGCTCCCAACCCCCCAGGGTGGAGGGCGTCCGCGGCTCCAGGTCCCGGTTGCGGAACGTGAAGGCCACGGCGTCGAAGGCCGGCAGGTCCGTGAGGCGGGGCGCGGCGCCCCAGGCGTCGTCCCCGAACCCGTGAAGGAGGATCGCCACACCCTTGGCCCCGGGACGGTGCAAGCGCCAGACCTGGAGGGGCCGGCCTTCGCCTCCGGCCAGGGTCTCCGAGGTCCACGCACAGCCCGGAGGACACAGCTTCGCCCTGAGCGCGCCTCGCTCCGCTTCGGTCCGGACCGGCTGGGGCGCATCCAAAAGCATGGGCGGCAGGATGGCCCAACCCGCCACGACGTTCACGAGGATGAGCAGGCCGAGCACGGTGAGGACCAGGGCGAGAAGGGTGCGTCGCATGCCCCGGGTTACGGTCGGGGAAGGGATCGTCCTTAGCCGGTCCATCTTCCCATGCGACATTCGCTCACGGGACCGACCTCTCCCGGAGGAACTCCGCCAGCCGGCGATCCTCGCCGAGGATATGCTCCATCAGCCAGCCTTCCAGGAACCCCAGGACCTCCGGGCTCAGGTTGGCCGAGCCCTGGGTGTAGGCCTGCAGGAGCCCCGAGACCTTCACCACCAGCTCGTGGTGCAGCTGCCTGTGGCGGGAGGCGCCGGGGTACTTGGCCTCCTCCATCAGCCGTTCCTCCATCTGGAAATGCTGGATGGTGTAGGAGACCAGGAACCGCAGGGTCTTGCCGTTGGCCTCCCAGCCCCGGTTGCCGGCGAGCGCCGTGGCGAGGTCGTTGAAGGCCTGGATGAGGGCTTGGTGCTGTTCGTCGATGCGGGGGTCGCCGGTCTCCAGCGCAGGGGTCCACAAAATCTCGGTCATGCTGCATCTCCCGGGCCAGGGGACCAGTATCGCCCAACCCCCGCCCCGGGGAGGCGCGAAGGCTGGAAACGCGGAGCGCTGCGGAGCGGGAGGGCTTGAAACTGTTTTTCCATATATGCATATTGTGAAATTTTTTCTTCAAACCATACTGGTTCCCTTCCTTCCGTTCCCAGGTCCGCAGTCCTTCCGGAGATGCTCCCCATGCTCATGCGGCGGTGGTTCCCGACCCTCCTCCTGCTGGCCCCGGCCCTCCTGCCGTGCCTGGCCCAGACGCCGTCCCGCACCCTGGCCCTGGAGGACCTGGGCCGGATCGCGGCGGTGGGGGACCCCCAGGTTTCGCCGGAGGGCGCGTGGGTGGCCTACACCGTGTCCTGCGCCGACCCGGAGAAGGACAGCCGCCGGAAGGACCTCTGGATGGTGAGCTGGGACGGGACCCGCAGGGTCCGCCTCACCTGGGGGCCCGGGAGCGCGGGGTCGCCCCGGTGGAGCCCCGACGGTCGGTACCTCGCCTTCCTGTCCGCACGAGGCGAGGGGGAGCCCGGATCCCAGGTGTGGCTCCTGGATCGCCTGGGGGGCGAAGCCAGGCCCCTCACCCACCTCAAGGGCGGGGTCTCGGACCTGGCCTGGTCCCCGGACGCCAAGCGCCTGGTGCTGCAGGTCGCCGATCCCGAGCCCACGCCGAAACCGAAGCTCCCGCCTCCCCTCGTCATCGACCGGTACCACTTCAAGCAGGACGGCGAAGGCTACCTGGGCGAGAAGCGGACCCACCTCCAACTGCTGGACGTCGCCAGCGGGAAGGCCGAGCCCCTCACCACCGGCCGGTTCAGCGAAGAGGAGCCGGCCTGGTCCCCGGACGGCGGCCGCATCGCCTTCGTGAGCAACCGCACGGCGGATCCGGACCACAACGACGAGAGCGCCCTCTACGTCCTCGAGGCCAAGGCCGGCGCGGAACCGCTCCGGCTGACCTCCCACGAGGGCCCGGACGGGGGCCGCCCCTCCTGGAGCCCCGACGGGAAGTGGCTCGCCTTCCTGCGAGGGGACGAAACGCGCTTCACGGCCTACAACCTGAACCGCGCCGCAGTGGTCCCGGCAGCTGGGGGCCCGGTACGGATCCTCACGGCGGCCCTGGACCGGAGCGTGCAGGGCCCCCTGGTCTGGAGCCCGGACGGCACGCGTCTGACCTTCGTGGTCCAGGACGACCGGACCCGGTACGTAGGCCAGACCGCGTTGGCGGGAGGCCCCGTGGCCCGGCTCACCTCGGGGGCCCGGGTGGTGGAGGCCCTCGCGCCCCGGGGCGGGAACGCCTTCGCCCTCCTGGCGGGGACGGACACGGAACCCCTGGAGGTGGCGGCCCTGGAAGGCGCCGCCCTCAGACCGCTCTCCGCCCATAACGATTGGCTGCGGGAGGTCCGCTTCGGGGCCGCGGAGGATTTCACGAGCGTGAGCAGCGACGGCACCGAGGTCCACGGGGTCCTCGTGAAACCTCCCGCCTGGGTTCCCGGCAAGCGCCGGCCCCTGGTGCTGTGGATCCACGGCGGCCCCGACATGCAGGACGAGCATTCCTTCCGCTTCGAACGCCAGTTCCTGGCGGCCCATGGCTACCTCGTCCTGGCGGTGAACTACCGCGGCGGCGCGGGCCGCGGTTCGGCCTACCAGAAGGCCATCTACGCGGACTGGGGGCACCTGGAGGTCCAGGACCTCCTGGGCGCCGCGGACGCAGCGGTGCGCCAGGGCCTGGCCGACCCGGACCGCCTGGGTCTCGGCGGCTGGAGCTACGGGGGCATCCTCACCGACTACGTCATCGCCACGGACGGACGCTTCAAGGCCGCCATCAGCGGCGCCGGCTCGGGCCTGCAATTGACGATGTACGGCACGGACGAATACGTCATGCAGTACGAAGCCGAACTGGGCCCCCCCTGGAAGCGCCCCGACCTGTGGATCCGCCTGTCCTATCCCTTCTTCCACGCGGACCAGATCAAGACCCCCACGCTCTTCCTGGGCGGGACCCAGGACTTCAACGTCCCGGTGTCCGGGGCCGAGCAGATGTACCAGGCCCTGCGGAGCCTCGGCGTGGAGACTCGGCTGGTCGTCTATCCGGACCAGCACCATGAGCTCGGGCCGTTGAGCTACCAGAAGGATCGTCTGGAACGGTACGCCGACTGGTTCGACCGCCATCTGAAACCGTGAAAGCCGGATCATTATTTTAGTATTGACTATAATTATAAAATAACAGAGTCGGGTAGGCCGGGGGGTTTCACCCCCGGCCCCCCTCGGATCCGGACATGCAGGATTCCCGCATCCGGCTCTTCGGATCACGCTCGCTGCAGGCGCAGTCGCGAGGCATAACTGATCGCCGGGGCTAGGGGAAACCGGACCAACAGCTTGTTCATCCGCTCCCAGTTCATTCGGGCCCGCTGGGACCTCCTATTCAGCCATCCACGCCACCTCCGCCCAACTTCATAGCGGTAGTTGCTCAGGGCCTTGGAGTTCCCAGTTATCCCGTAGTATCGGTAGTGGCCAACAAGCTTCTGGTTGATCGTCCTCCATTGCTCACGAACCGGCAGGTGACGGTGCTTGCGCAGCCATTCCCCGATGGTTGTGAGCGCCCGGCTCATCCGGCTCTTCGCGGTCTTCCGTTTCACCACCCATCTGCTGTTCTTCGACATGCCCCAGTAATGGGTGAACCCCAGAAAATCGAAGTGCCCTGGCCCCCCATCGGGGTCCCTGGGCTCCCTTGGTTTCCGGAATGCCACCAGTCGGGTCTTGTCCGGGTGGATTTTCAGGCCAAACCGTTCGAACCGCTTGGGCAGGACTTCCAATACCCGCCGCGCATCCTCCTCCCGGGCAAAGCCCATCACGAAGTCGTCCGCGTAGCGCACGAGGAAAGCCCTGCCCCGCAGCCGGGGCTTGACCTCCTTCTCGAACCACACATCCAGCACCTCGTGGAGGTAGATATTGGCGAGCATGGGGCTGATCACCCCGCCCTGAGGGGAGCCGGTCTCCGGGTGCGTCACGCAGCCCTTTTCCAGCACTCCCGCCTTGAGCCATTTCCCGATCAGGCGCCTCATGACGCCATCCTTCATCCGCAGGTCAAGGATCTCCCGCAGCTTCCTGTGGTCCAAAGTATCGAAATACTTCCGGATATCCACGTCAAGCACCCAGCCTCCCCCCATGTCCATCAGGCCCTGCCAAATCGCTTCCAACGCCATGTGCGCGGAGCGGCCGGGCCTGAAACCATACGAGCAATCCAGAAAGTCTTGCTCATAGAGCGGCTCCATCAGCATCACCACCGCCCTTTGCAGGACCTTGTCCTCGAAGGTGGGTATGCCCAGGGGCCGCTGGCTGCCATCCGCCTTCGGGATGTAGACCCTGCGTACTGGCGGGGCCTTGTAGGTGTCGCCGTGCTTGGCCCGGTCCAGGAGCACCTGAAGGTTGGCCTCCAGGTTCTCTCCGTAGTCCTTGCCACTCACGCCATCGACTCCCACCGCCCCGTCTTTGCGGGTCCGCCTGTAGGCTTCTTTCAGCCAGTCCAGATCCATGTGGTGCGCCAGGGAGGTGAAGGCCACCTCCGGGTGGATCCTAGCCAGTTCTGCGATCCGTTGTTGTTTTGTGTAGATGTCGCTGGATGTCATTGCACCCATTATCTTTCCCTCCAACGGTTCCGTGATCCGGCAGCCCCTTGGCTCCAGCGGGTCCCGGCGGCCCGGTTCCCCGCTTTCATCGCTACTACGAGCTGCTCCGACTTCCGGCCGTTCCTCCCGCGTTCCTTCGTTGCCTTCGGTGTGCGGTACCGCCCTGTGCCGTTCGTTCGCTCCTGGCGGGATCGGCACCTCCCCCCAGGCCTGGGTTCGTTTTACGTGGCTTCCCTCACCACTCTGGTGTTGGCGGAAACGGCTGGATCTCCCAGGTTCCTGGAGAACCCTTGTGCGCGTGCCCTGCTCTATGACCCCGGTGGAACCCTCCGGTCAGGCCCTTGCGACCTTCGGGTGCTGCCTTCCGATGCAGAAACGTCGTCGGCTCCCACGCTGCGAAACTTTCGAGGCTCAAGCACACGGCCCAGGCACTCCCTGTCTACGCTTCGCAGAGTCGGTCGCCCTTCCCCACGCAAGACTCGGTT